>NZ_BAAGXZ010000024.1:0-54562 GCF_054779575.1 Glycomyces halotolerans | reverse complement strand
AAGACCTGGATGCCGAGTTCGCCGACGATGTCGCGAACGTGTTCCCGACCGGCCTGTTCCCCGAGGAGTGGGGACCGAGCCTGCGGGAGGACCTGGATCAGGCTGCCGAAGCGGTCGAACGAGAGCGGATCGAAGCCGAGATCCGAGCCGCCCGGGCGAGGCTGCGAAAGAAGTTCGCAGCGCCGAAGTCTCCCACCGCGTCCGAACCGGTGCCCGAAGGCGAACCGGCATCGGAAAGCGGGCCGGTCCGGGACCGACGCCCCGACCGAGAACGCGAACACGCCTCCATACCAGTGTTAATCCGCCCGTCGCGGGAGGCTCTGCGGCGGGGAGGGGGATACATACGGTGCCGAGCTCGAAAGCCGACCGCTTTCGAGCCCCTTCCCATGTCCAGAACCCGAAACCACCCCACCCGCCCCAAGCCGAACCCCCGGCGCCGAACACCTACCGATCACCACCCGAGAGGCGCTCCATCATTCGACAGCACCGAAACCAATCCCGACCATCACCGTCGCGACCGACCACCAGTCGACGAAGACGCGCCCTGAGTCCCCACTCGCCTCTTCATCACCGCCAAAGACCGCGGCCATGCACTATCCGAAGGACGACGGACAACTCCGACCCAACCGCCACCTCGTCACCGTCGAGGAGCCTGCAGCACCCGAGCCATCCACACCTTCCCGGCACAAACCGCGATCCTTCCGAACAGCAGCCCGGGTGGACCAGCGCAACGACCGGACGCCGACCGCACCTCAGTGCGGGACGTATTTGAGGGTGCGCAGCGGGCGTTCGGAGTGCCACTGGAAGTGGGCGGCGATCAGGCCCGCGGCTTCGGCGCGCTCGCGGCCGTCGGCCGCGGTGGCGTGGGGCCAGTCGCCGGCTTCCAGGGCGCGCATCAGCTCCATCGAGGCCGGGGCCGGGACCGCGGCGCCGCCGGGGCGGCAGTCGCGGCAGACCGCGCCTCCGGCCGAGACCGCGAAGGCCCGGTGCTCGCCGTCCCTGCCGCAGCTCGCGCACTCGTTCAGTGACGGCGCCCAGCCGGCGGTCTTCATGCCGCGCAGCAGGTAGGAGTCCATGACCAGCAGTGGCGGGAGGCTCGTCTCGGCCAGCGCGCGGAACGCGCCGAGCGTCAGTCGGAAGACGTCGAGGTCGGGCTGGTGGTCTTCGGGGACGAGCCGCTCGGCGGCCTCGGCGACCACGCAGGCGGCCGTGTAGGCGGCCCAGTCGGCGCTGATCGCGCCGCCGGACAGGTGCATGCCGACCGCCTGGGTGACCGTGTGCAGCTCGCCGCGGCCCTCGATGAGCTGGAGGTCGACGTGGCCGAAGGGGGCGAGCCTGGCCCCGAACTTGGAGGAGGTCCGGCGCAGGCCTTTGGCGACGGCGCGGAAGCGGCCGCTGCGGCGGCCGAGGAGCGAGACGATCGAGTCGGCCTCGCCGAGTTTGTAGGTGCGCAGCACCACCGCGTCGTCGCGGAAGAGTTTCCTGGTACCGGTCCCCACCGGGTAAGACTAACCCGGCCCGCCGACGTTCGGCGGCGGCCGGAAAGCGGATTGAGACGCGGGCCGGTCCTCGCTACGATCCATGAGTGCGCATCATCTCCGTCAACATCGCCAGACCCCGGCCGAACCACTGGAAGGACGGAGTCGAATTCACCGGTATCGACAAGCGCCCCGTGTCGGGTCCGGTCGCGGTGCGGGCCGCCGGACCCAAGGGCGGCGGCGAGGTCGGCCTCGAAGGCGACCGCATCGGTGACGTCAAGCATCACGGCGGGACGAACCAGGCCGTTTACGCCTACGCCCGCGAGGACTACGACCACTTCGAGTCGCTGCTGGGGATGGAGCTGCGCGGCGGGAGGTTCGGCGAGAACCTCACCGTGGAGGGCCACGACCTGAGTTCGGCCCGCATCGGTGAGCGCTGGCGCGGACCGGGAGGCCTGGTCATGGAGGTGACGTGCCCGCGGATCCCGTGCGGGACGTTCCGCGGCTGGATGGACCGGGCCGGCTGGCTGAAGACGTTCACGAAGGGGGCCCGGCCGGGCGCGTACTTGAGCGTGGTCGAACCGGGTGAGGTCGCCGAGGGCGACGAGCTGGAGGTCGTCGCCCGGCCGGACCACGAGGTGACGATCGAGCTGTTCTTCCGCGCCGCGATGGGCGAGAAGGCCCTGATCCCGAAGGTGCTGGAAGCGCCGTCGCTGGCCCCCGAAGAGGCCGCCTCGCTCCGTTCGCGTCTCGACGACGAACGCTAGCGAGCGGGGTCGGGGCGAGCGCTCGACGGCCTCAGTCGGGTGAGGCGAGGTGGCGGCGGCCGAGGTGGTCGGCGGCGCGGATCGGTTCCGGCAGGCGGTACCTCGGCGCGAGTTCGAGGACCAGTTCCCTGGCGGTGTCCAAGGTGCAGCGGTGGCCGACCGAGACGAAGACCGGCTTGACGCCGTCGCGGGTCCGCAGCGCGCAGCCGATGACCTCTTCGCCGCCGTGGATCGCCGTCCAGGCGCCGCGCTCGGGACCGGGTTCGGTCACCGGCAGGTGCGGTGGGTTCTTCGCCACCCCGATCGACGGCACGTCGAGCACCACCCCGAGGTGGCAGGCCAGCCCGAAACGCCTCGGATGGGTCAGACCGTAACCGTCGCAGACGAACACGTCCGGGTCCACAGTGAGCGCCTCCACCGCGCGCAGCAGCATCGGCAGCTCCCGGAACGCCAGCAGGCCGGGCACGTAAGGGAATTCGGTGCGTCCCCGCACGATCGCCTGATCGAGCACCTGCAGATCCGCTCGGCGCTGCACGACCGCGGCGGCGATCACTTCGTCGGTGCGCTTGTCGTAAGCGATGTCGAGACCCGCGACCGTCACCGCCGCGGCGGGCGGTTCGGCGACGACCACGCAGCCGGCCAGCTCGGCCTGCATCGCCACCGCCTCGGCTTCGTCGGCGGGAAGGCGGGCATACCGCGTCGCGGGGCGGTGGTCGTCAGCACTCACCCCGTAAGCCTAACGAAACCACCGCAATCACTTCACGGTCGCGGGCAGAGCGGTGCCCGAACGGCGGGAGCCGAGCCGGGCGGCGACGCCTCCCTAGGCCGAGCGCTCCTGCCGATGACTGGTCCTAAGCTGGGCGCGATCCCTTTACGACGGAAGCGAGCCCCATGACCTTCCAGAGACAGGGCCTGCGGCTGCGAGGCATACCGGGCCCGATCATCGCCTCGGTGGCGATCCTGTGGACCTGGGCGGCGATCGGCATGTACCGGTCCGGCACGGACTGGATCGAGCACAGCGAGCGCGGCGGCGACCCGTTCACCGCGATCATCCTGGTGGCGCTGATGGCCGCCAGCCTGGTCAACGCCGTGCTGGGACTGGCGATTCAACTGCGCCGCGGCTGGGCCCGCTCGTGGGCGATATCGCTGGGCCTGGTCCGTACCGTGGCCGCGCTGATCGCGATCGTCGCCGGGCACCCGTCGTACGTCTCGGTCGCGGTCAACGTCGCCGTCGTGGTCCTGCTGATCCTGCCGTCGGCGGCGGTCTGGTGCGACCGGTAGCGGAGCGGCGGCACGCCGCTCCGCAGTGGTCACTGCGGCGGCTGCTGCGGAGGCGGTCCCTGGTCCGGCGGCTGCTGGCCGTAGGGCGGGGGCTGCTGGCCGGGGTAGGGGCCCTGGCCCGGGAACTGCTGCTGCGGCTCCTCCTTGCGGAAGAAGTCGTTCGAGGCCGGAAGGGCCAGCAGGATGATGATGAGCAGCGACCCGACGATGAACAGCAGCAGCGAGATCCACTCCAGGGTGGTGACCCACATCGGCGTGGCCTCCTCGACCGCCTGCGTCATCTGGTCCTCGTACTCGGTCTCGTTGACCGTCAACGTCGTCGAGCCGACCTGGCCGATGAGGCCGCCGAAGCCGCAGCACGCCAGCGCGATGCCCGACAGGATCCAGCTGAGGATCCGCGCCGGCCGGTTGCCGCGGTTGTTCAGCAGGCCCAGCACGACATAGAAGGCCGCGAAGATGATGTAGACGACCGCGACCGCCGCGAAGGTCACCGTGACCAGTGTGGACGCGTCGTCGGCGGTGATGCCCGAGCCTTCGAAGGCCGGGTCGTTCGCCAGCTGCGAGGCGATCTCGTCCTCGACCGCCCCTTGGACGGCGAACATGCCTATAGCGGTCAGGACGATGACTGCGGCGGTGAGGAACTGGGTCCACACCGCGACGGTCACCGGCGTCGGTCGCGCCTTCGGCTGTCGCGGCGGCATCGGCTGCTGCGGGTACTGGGGCGGCTGTCCATATGCCATTGCGGTCTCCGGTCTTCGAGGTCGTCGAACTGGCCCCATCGTACGGACCGGAGACGTCGGCCGCCACCCGATCTCGTCCCGCGACGGCTCGGGCGTCGGTCAGACTTCCAGATTGAGCCGGTATCCGCGTTTGATCACGGTTTCCACACAGGACCGCAGGTTGACCGCGTCGCGCAGGCGCGTCACGGCCATCTCGACCGCGTGGCCGTCGGCGCCGCGAGGCAGGTGGCCGAGCAGTTCGGCGCGGGACAGGACCTTCCCCTCGGCGCCGGCCAGCGCCCGGATCACGGCCATCGGCGCCGGCGGCAGCTGGTAGGGCTCGTCGTCGAGCAGCACCATGTGGCCGCGCAGTTCCATGCGGTGCCCGGTGGCGAGCAGGACTCTGCGCGAGCGTTTCGGCAGCGCCGAGGCGACCGTGCGGACGAGGGACCCGAGGCGGGCCCGCGGCGGCTGGACGACGTCGACGCCGAGGCGCGAGAGCGGTGCGGCGGTGACCGGCCCTACCGCGACCGGGAGGACGCCGTCGTCCTCGGCCGGTGCGCGAAGGGCCTCCAGCATGTCCGCCGCCTGGTCGCCGGCGATGCGCAGCAGCGCGTTCGCGGCGGGCGCGGAGGTGAAGGCGACCGCGTCGATCCGGCGGGCGCAGATCGCGTCGACGAGCCGCTGGACCGGGGTGATGTCGGTCGGGAGCGTCCACCGGTAGACCGGGACGGGCACGGCCGCTCCCCCGCCCTCGCGGACGGTGCGGATGAAGTCCTCGGCCGGGTCGCCGTGCAGTTGGATGGCGACGCGCTGCCCGTGGACGCCGCGCTCCTTGAGGTATTCGACGACTTCGGTGCCGGTCTCCGATGGCGCCGTCCACTCCTCGGTGAGCCCGGCGGCGCGCACGGCGCCGAGGGCCTTGGGGCCCCGGCAGAGGATCTTGGCGCTCTCCATGACGTGGAGGAGGTCGTCGCCCATGCCCCAGCCTTCGGCGGCCTCGAGCCAGCCGCGGAATCCGATCCCGGTGGTCGCCACGATCGTGTCCGGAGCCTCCCGGATGAGCTCCACTGTGGCCGCGCGCAGCGCCTCGTCGTCGGGCAGCGGCACGATCCGGAGCGTGGGGGCGGTGACGGTGCGCGCGCCCCGGCGCTCCAGGAGGGCCGACAGCTCCTCGGCCCGGCGCTGGGCGGTGACCGCGACGGTGTACCCGGTGAGCGGGGCGAGCGGCGCCCGCTCACCGGGGTTCGGTTTCGGCGGGGCGGCGGCGGTGGCCATCAGGCGCTCGCCTTCACGTCGGCGGTCGCGCCGACCCGGATCTGGCCGTCGACGACTTCGACGGCGTAGACCTCGAGCGACTTGGCCTCGTCGTCGAGGCACCGCCCGGTCTTCAGGGAGAACACCTGCTTGTGGAGCGGGGAGGCGACGGTCGGCTCGCCGGCGCGGTCGCCGATGATGCCGCGGCTCATCACCTGGGCCCCGGTGAACGGATCCTGGTTGGACAGCGCGTAGAGGGCGTCGTCGTGGAGCCGGAACACGGCCACCTGGGTGCCGTCCGCCAGCAGGGCCGCGGCGCCGCGTCCGGGGGTGAGCCTGTCGAAGGCGCAGATTGGTTGCATGGTTACTTCCTTTCGGGAGTGCCGAGCAGCACCGGCCGGCCGTGCGAGCGGTCCGTGGTCCCGGCGGGGAACCGCTGGCCGCGGACTTCCTCGAACTCGATGGACGGGTCGGGGGTGTCGGGCGCGTTGACGAAGGACACGAACCGCTGGAGCTTCTCGGGGTCGTCCAGGACGCCCTTCCACTCGTCGCTGTAGGTCTCGACGTGCCTGGCCATCATGGCGTCGAGCTCCTCGCAGATGCCGAGCCTGTCGTCCACGACGACCTCCCGCAGGTAGTCGACGCCGCCGTCGAGGGACTCCAGCCACTTCGAGGTGCGCTGCAGCCGGTCGGCGGTGGAGACGTAGAACATCAGGAACCGGTCGATGGTCCGCACCAGCGTCTCCGAGTCCACATCGGATACCAGCAGGTCGGCGTGCCGGGGCGTGAAGCCGCCGTTGCCGCCGACGTAGAGGTTCCAGCCGTCCTCGGTGGCGATCACCCCGAAGTCCTTGCCGCGGGCCTCGGCGCACTCGCGGGCGCAGCCCGAGACGGCCGACTTGAGCTTGTGCGGACTCCGCAGCCCGCGGTAGCGCAACTCCAGGTCGATTGCCATCTTCACCGAGTCCTGGACGCCGTAGCGGCACCAGTCGGTGCCCACGCACGACTTGACGGTGCGCAGCGCCTTGCCGTAGGCGTGCCCGGACTCGAACCCGGCCTCGACCAGGCGCCGCCAGATCTTCGGCAGGTCCTCCACGCGCGCGCCGAACATGTCGATGCGCTGGCCGCCGGTGATCTTGGTGTAGAGCCCGAAGTCGCGGGCGACCTCGCCGATGACGATGAGCTTCTCGGGCGTGATCTCACCGCCGGGGATGCGCGGGACCACCGAGTAGGTGCCGTTGCGCTGCATGTTCGCCAGGAAGTGGTCGTTGGTGTCCTGGAGGGCGGCCTGCTCGCCGTCGAGGATGTGGCCGTTCGCCAGGCTCGCCAGGATCGAGGCGACCGCCGGCTTGCACAGGTCGCAGCCTAGGCCGGTGCCGTAGCGGCCGATGAGCTCGGAGAAGGTCGTGATGCCGGTGACCTTGACGATGTCGAACAGCTCGGCCCGCGACTGCGTGAAGTGCTCGCAGATGGACTTGGAGACCTCGACGCCGCCCTCGGCGAGCAGCTGCTTGAGCATCGGGACGCACGAGCCGCAACTCGTCCCGGCCTTCGTGCAGGCCTTGATCTGGCCCACGTCGTGGCAGCCGTCGGCGATCGCACCCATGATCTCGCCCTTGGTGACCGCGTTGCACGAGCACACCTGGGCGGCGTCGGGCAGGGCGCCCCCGACCTCGCCGGAGGACAGCAGGTCCGCCAGCTGGCCGGGGACCTTCCCGCCGACGCTGGCGCGCAGCAGCGGGTACGGCTCGGCGTTGCCGACCAGCATGCCGCCCAAGAGGGTCTGGGCGTCGTCGGAGAGGACGAGCTTGGCGTAGACGCCCTCGGCCGGATCGAGGTAGGTCGTGGCGAGCGGTCCGTCCATCGCCCCGAACTGGGCGACGTCGACGCCGAGCAGCTTCAGCTTGGTGGACAGGTCGGCGCCCGGGAAGGTCGCCTCGCCGCCGGCGAGCCGGTCGGCGACGACCTCGGCCATCGCGTAGCCGGGGGCGACCAGGCCGTAGCAGACGCCCTCCATCGCGGCGACCTCGCCGATCGCGAACACGTCGGGGTCCGAGGTCAGGCAGCCGGTGTCGACGATGACGCCGCCGCGCTCGCCGACCTCCAGGCCGGCGTCGCGGGCGAGCCGGTCGGCGGGCCGGACGCCGGCCGCGAAGATGATGAGGTCGGTGTCGAAGGCGACGCCGTCCTGATTGGTCTCCATGTGCAGGCGTTCGCCCACCGCTTCGATGCGGGTGCCGCCGGTGGAGCAGGCGACGTCGATGCCGAGCTTCTCGATGTGCTGCTTGAGGACCCCGCCGCCGGCCTCGTCGAGCTGCCGGGCCATCGGCCAGGGCGCGAACTCGACGATCTGGGTCTCCAGGCCCAAGAGCTTGAGCGCGTTGGCCGCCTCGAGGCCGAGCAGGCCGCCGCCGATGACCACGCCGTGGCGGCGCCCGGCGGCGTGGGCCTTGATCGCTTCCAGGTCCTCTATGGTCCGATAGACGAACACGCCCTCGGCGTCCGCGCCCTCCATCGGCGGCACGAACGGATAGGACCCGGTGGCCAGCACGAGCTTGTCGTAGGCGTAGGTCCCCGACTCGGTACGGACGACCTTCGCCTCGCGGTCGATGGCCGTGGCAGGCTCGCCGAGCCGCACGTCCACGCCCGGCAGGTCCCTCGCCAGCGACAGCTCCTCGGCGCTGACGCCGTCGAAGAAGGCCGAAAGCCGCACCCGGTCGTAGGCGGGCCGAGGCTCCTCGGACAGGACGGTGACCGACCAGGACGGGTCGCGTTCGACCACGGCTTCCAGGAAGCGGCGGCCCACCATGCCGTCGCCGACGACTACCAGTTTCTTCTCGCTCATCGGTAACCCTCCATATGTACCCGCGCCTGCAATAGAGGAATCAAGCAGACGTTAAGATCATTAGCGCCATACCGGTGAAAACCAAACCGATCGGGCCTACCGCCGGGCTGGCGGAAAGTCAGGTCTGTGGAGCCTGTGTAAGACCGATGGTTGGCACTCCAACCCTCGCCGTTCGTTCGGGCCGGCAACGGACTGTGAAGCAGAAAACCCAACTTGCGAGAGCTGGATCCTCCTGTCTTCGCGGGTGGAGAAGTCAAGCTGATACCTCATTCAAATCGGCGGTCGTCTGGCCGGGGCCGTCTACGGCCTCGGCCAACCACTTGCAGACCCCCGCGACGTCTTCGACGCAGGTCCCGCAGCCGGTCGACGCCTGGGTGGCGTCCGAGAGCGCCTGCGGGGTGCGCGCTCCGCCGAGGAACGCGTCGGTCAATTCCTTCTTGGTGACGTTGTTGCAGCGGCAGACCACGGCCTCCTCGGGCATGGACGCGGGCGTCACCGGCGCCACCGACACCGATTCGCCGGGGCGTCCCGTCAGGAGCGTGCGGCGGTCGTGCGGCACCGGGTCGCGGGTGTCGAACAGCTGCACCACCTGCCCGACCATCGGGTTCTCCCCGAGCATCACCGCGCCGGCCAGCCGACCGTCCTCGTCGATGACCAGGCGGGCGTAGGTGCCGCGCGTGGGGTCGGCGAAGGAGACGACTTCGTCGCCTTCGGTCTCGCCCATGGCGGCCAGGTCGATGCCGGCGGCCTTCAGGCGGGTGACCAGGCGCGAGCCGGTGTAGGCGGCGTCGGGGTCCACACCGGAGAGCAGGTCGGCGACCACGTCGGCCTGCTCCCAGGCCGGACCGACGAGCCCGTAGGGGATGCCGCGGTGCTCGGCGCAGTCGCCGACGGCGAACACGTCCGGGTGGGAGGTGCGGCACTGGTCGTCGACGACCACGCCGCGGTTGACGTCGAGACCGGCGGACTCGGCGAGCGCCGTGTTGGGCCGGACGCCGCAGGAGACGACCATGAGCTGCCCGGTGACGGTGCGGCCGTCGGCCATGACCAGGGTCAGGCCGTCGTCGCCGTGGATGACGCGGGTGGTCTTGGCGTCGGTGACCGACCGGACGCCGAGGTCGGCGTAGGTGGAGGCCAGGACCTGCGCCCCGAGCGGGTCGAGCTGGCGTTCCATGAGGTGGCCTGCCGCGTGGACGACCGTGACGTCGAGGCCGCGTCCGGCGAGGCCGCGGGCGGCCTCCAGTCCGAGCAGGCCGCCGCCGAGGACGACGGCGCTGGCCCGGTTCTCGGTCTCGGTGAGGATGCGGCGGGCGTCCTCGACGGTGCGCAGGACGTAGGCGCCGGTCGGGAGGGGCAGCAGCCCTTCGATCGGCGGCACGAACGCCTCGGCGCCGGTGGCCAGGACGAGCTTGTCGAAGGCGGTGCCGTCGACGGTCCGCGACTCCAGGTCGATGCGCTCGACGGCGTGGCCGAGACGCAGTTCGACGTGGTCGGGGGGTGTCGGCAGCGCTATCTCGGACTCGGACTGCTTCCCGGCGATCATGCCGGACAGCAGGATGCGGTTGTAGGCGGTGCTGGACTCGGCCCCGAACACGGTGACCTCGACTCCGCGTCGACCGAGCTCGCGGGCTATGCGGGCCCCGGCCATGCCGTAACCGACGATGGCGACCTTCACGCGCTGGACCTCCCAAGGACGTCGGGTTTGCTGGCGGCGCGGTCCGGGTGGCGGTGCTCGGGCTCGCCGCCGTCGCTCCGGCCGGTGCTCGGCTCACTGCCGAGCCCGTGGCGGGCTCGCGAGCCGTCCGGACCGCGCTGTCGCGGCGACAGCGCTGTCTGACCTCGACGGACCACCAGCGTCGCCTGATGCTGTTACACAGTGGCGCGACGAATGTTTCACGCGTGCTAAGTAGTCCTCACGCCCCGGCTCCTCCGGGCGGACAGGTTGTGGCGATTTATCCCCCTGACGGCTTGTCCGGTTTACGACAGTTCACGCCTGGACAGGACTTAGTCACCGATATGGGTGATAGCCACGCGATAGTACGGATCATACGGTGGATTCAGACGCAGTTCGGCTGTTCGAGTCCCAAGGAGCCATATGTCCGGTAAACGCCCGTTCGATCTCCCTGTGTTCTACCTTCCGTATCCGCCGCGGCTCAACCCTCATCTCGAGCAGGCCCGGACGCACGCCCGGGTCTGGGCGGCGAAGATGGGCATGCTCGACGCCCCGGCCGCCGACGGCGGCGTCATCTGGGACGAGGCCGAGCTCGAGCGCCACGACTACGGGCTGCTGTGCGCCTACACCCACCCCGACTGCTCCGCCGAGACGCTCGAGCTCGTCACCGACTGGTACGTGTGGGTGTTCTTCTTCGACGACCACTTCCTCGACGCGTTCAAACGCCACCGGGACACCGCCGGGGCCGAGGCCTATCTCGACCGCATTCCGAAGTTCATGCCGATCGACCTCGGTGAGACCCCCGAGCCGGGCAATCCGATCGAACGCGGGCTGGCGGACCTGTGGGGTCGCACCGCCCCCGAGAGGTCGACCGACTGGCGGCGCCGGTTCACCGTCAGCACCGTCAACCTGCTCATGGAGTCGCTGTGGGAGCTGACGAACATCGAGACCGACCGGGTGGCCAACCCGATCGAGTACGTCGAGATGCGCCGCAAGGTCGGCGGGGCGCCCTGGTCGGCGAACCTCATCGAGCACGCCGTCGGCGCCGAGCTGCCGGCGCGGGCCGCCGGCGAGCGCCCCGTGCGGGTCCTGCGGGACGCCTTCTCCGACGGCGTCCACCTGCGCAACGACCTGTTCTCCTACCAGCGGGAAGTGGCCGAGGAGGGCGAGAACGCCAACGCGGTGCTCGTCCTGGAGCGGTTCCTCGGCTGCGACACCCAGCGCGCCGCCGACCTGGTGGGCGACATCCTCACCTCCCGCCTGCACCAGTTCGAGAACACCGCGCTCACCGAGGTGCCGCAACTGGTCGCGCACCTGGGTCTGTCTCTTGAAGAGCAGTCCGCGGTCGCCTTGTACGCCAAGGGCCTCCAGGACTGGCAGGCCGGCGGCCACGAGTGGCACATGCGCTCCAGCCGCTACATGAACGACCCGGCCGAGCGGGTCCTCGGGGGCCCGAACGGCCTGGGGACCTCGGCTGCGCGCGTGGCGCTCTCGGGGCTGTGCCAGCACGTCCGCACGCCGTTCCGCGAGGTCGGACCGAGCCGGATCCCCGACTTCCACATGCCGTTCGAGCTGAAGCTGGGACCGCATCTGGAGCGGGCCCGGCGGCACAACACCGAGTGGGCGGCCTCGATGGGGATGCTCGCGGTCGACCCGCTGCGCCCGGGTTCGGGGCTGTGGGACCGGCGGCGGTTCGAGGGTTTCGACTTCGCGCTGTGCTCCTCGGGCATCGACCCCGACGGCACGCCCGAGGAGGTCGAATGTTCGTCCGACTGGCTGGCCTGGGGCACCTACGGCGACGACTACTACCCGGCCGTGTTCGGCCGCGGCCGCGACTTCGGCGCGGCCGTCGAGCAGAACCGGCGATTGTCGCGGTGCATGCCGCTGGACCTCGCCTCCGGGCCCGAACCGGCGAACCCGCTGGAGGCCGGCTTGTCAGACCTGTGGCGGCGCACCGCCTCCTCGCTGGCCGAGACGGGGCGCGCCGAGTTCAAGGCGGCCGTGGAGACGATGCTCGAAGGCTGGCTGTGGGAGCTGCACCACTCGGCACAGAACCGGGTGCCGGACCCGGTGGACTACATCGAGATGCGGCGTCAGACCTTCGGTTCGGACATGACGATGAGCCTGGCGCGGCTGACGACCGGGAGGCTCGTGCCCGATGCGGTCTACGACTCCAGGCCGGTGCGCGAGATGGAGAACAGCGCCGTGGACGCCGCCTGCCTCATCAACGACCTCTTCTCGTACCAGAAGGAGGTCGAGTTCGAGGGCGAGCTCATCAACGGCGTGGTGGTCGTCGAGGAGTTCCTCGGCTGCTCCGTGGCCGAGGCGACCGAGGTCGTCGCCGACCTCATCAGCGCCCGGCTCGAGCAGTTCGAGCTGGTGGCCTCCACTGAACTGCCGGCCGTGGCCGAGCGGTTCGGGCTCGAGGCCGGCGCCCGCGAGGCCCTGGACGCGTACGTCCAGGACCTGCGCTACTGGGTCGCGGCGATCCTCAACTGGCACCGGGAGACCGCGCGCTATCGCGAGGGCGAGCTGCGGCGGTCGGCCCTCACCGCGCCCGGCCTCCCATCACCGCACCCGCTCCGGCTGTGACGCCGAAGGCGAGCAGGACGGCCATCATGCGGCGCTTGGTCTCGGTGGAACCGCCCGCGTCGGACCGGTCGACCACCGGGTCGGGGTGCTCGACGGCGAAGACCTCGGGCAGCGGCTCGGGCTCGGTCGAAGCGGGAGTCGGGCTCGGAGCGGAAGGGCTCGGGCTCGGAGCGGGAGACGAAGGGGCCGCAGCAGAAGAGGACTGACTCGAGGGCACCGGCTCGGAAGGGCTCGTGGAAGCGGGCTCCGAAGGCGACGGCGAGGGCCGAGGAGAGCTCGAAGGCACTGGGGACGACGGCGACTCGGAAGGAGTCGGCGAAGCGCTCGGAGAAGGTGGGAGATCCGATGTGGGACAAGGCGGCGGTGGCGCCTCGCCGGTCGGCGGCGCGGACGGCGACGGCGGTTCGGGCGATGGCGGGGGTTCAGGCGGGGGTTCGGGCGTCGGGCAAGGCAGGACCGGCGGCAGCAGCGGCACGTCGATGCAGACCTGGATGCCGCCGCCTCCCGACGGTTCGGGGCCTTCGGCCCGGGGAGCGGGGGCGAACGCCAGCGCGGCCGCCGAGGTCAGGAACGTCGCCGCGGCGACGGGCAGGATCAGGCGCTTCATGCTCGACCTCCGGAGATAAGTCACTGAACGCGTTGTTCATGACCGCAATTCTGATTCACGAACTTTGGGGTGTCAATGACCATTTGGTGGCATGGACTGGCGTTCACGGTGATCGTGGTGACCGCGGCGTGCGTGATCGTGGCGCTGCTGCAGTGGATCTCTCCCCCGACCGAGCGCGAGCGCAACAACGAGATCGGCACGACCCTGTTCGAGCTCATCACCGTGCTGTACGCGATCGTCCTGGCCTTCGTGCTCATCACGGCCTGGGAGAACCGCAGCGAGGCCGCGCACGTCACCTACGACGAGGCCGCCGGCCTGGTCGAGGTCTATTGGGCCGCGTCGTCGCTGCCGGTCGAGGAGCGCGTCGAGGTGCGTGCGGCCGTTCGCGAGTACACCCGGCTGGTCGTGGACGAGGAGTGGAGCGCCATGGGCGACATCGAGCCGGTCGACTCCGAGGGGCTGCTCGTGATCGACCGGATGCGGGCCCCGATCGCAGCGGTGACCGACGCGGACGAGGTCGAGCAGATGCGGCTCGACGACGCCAAGGACCAGGTTCGCGCGGTCGCCGAAGCCAGGTCCGAGCGGCTCTTCCAGGCCCGGAACGGACTCTCGGGAGCGATGTGGACGGTGCTGGTGCCGGGGGCGCTGCTGGTGTTCGCGGTGATGCTGACGCTCGGCACCCCCACGCGCGTCTACCAGTTCGTGCTGGTGGGCCTGGTCTCGGGAATGGTCGCGCTGATGCTGTTCGCCACCTACCAGCTGGAGTTCCCGTTCAGCCGCGGCGGGGCCGTGGAGGCCACCGCCTACGAGACCGCGATGGAGCGGTACGACGCCATCGACCGGCACTACAGCGAGTCCTGAGCACTTGAGGGTTGACTCGACCGTTATGTACCTGAAAATACCTTATAACAACTGCAGAGCACTGTTCGACCTAGTGTGAGGAATCACCGCAATGTCCGATGCCGCCATCACCGACACGACCCAGCCGCCGCACTCCGACAACGGCCGGCCCGAACAGACCAGCCTCAGCACCGCCGCCGCCCGCAACCTCGCCTCGACCACCAAGTCGGTCCCCCAGATGCAGGAGATCACCTCGCGGTGGCTGCTGCGGATCCTCCCGTGGGTCCAGACCGACGGCGGCGCCTACCGGGTGAACCGCCGCCTCACGCACACCGTCGGGGACGGTCGCGTCGAGTTCGTCCAGGAAGGCGGCTCGGTGCGGGTCATCCCCCGCGAACTCGCCGAGATCGCGCCGCTGCGCGGCTTCGGTGACGAGGCCGCGCTCCAGCAGATGTCCGAACGGTTCGAGCAGCGCGAACTGGAACCCGGCCAGCAGATCTCGCGGACCGGCCAGCCGATCGACGGACTGTACCTGGTCGCGCACGGCCGGCTCGAGAGCACCGCGTCCGGGCCCTACGGCGACCGCGCCTCGCTCGGTGTGCTCGTCGACGGCGACCACTTCGGATCCGCGGCCCTCACCGACGACGGCCCCACGTGGGAGCACGACGTGACCACCGCCGTCCCGTCGACGATCCTGGTCCTCTCGAGGGGGGCGATCGGCGAGCTCACCGAGCGCTCGCCGGCGCTGCAGGCGCACCTCGAGCGCTACCGTGCCGACCGGGCGGCCCACACCAACAAGTACGGCGAGGCCGCCATCGACATCGCCGCCGGGCACGCCGGCGAGCCGGATCTGCCGCGCACGTTCGTCGACTACGACCTCAAGCCGCGCGAGTACGAGCTGTCGGTCGCGCAGACGGTCCTGCGGGTCCACTCCCGCGTGGCCGACCTCTACAACAAGCCGATGAACCAGATGGAGCAGCAGCTCCGGCTCACCGTCGAGGCCCTCCGCGAGCAGCAGGAGGACCAGATGGTGAACAACCGCGAGTTCGGCCTGCTGCACAACGCGGCGTTCGAGCAGCGCATCCCGACCCGCTCGGGCCCGCCGACGCCCGACGACCTCGACGAGCTGCTCAGCCGCCGCCGCAAGCCGGAGTACCTCCTGGCTCACCCGAAGGCGATCGCCGCGATCGGCCGCGAGTGCACCAAGCGGGGCGTCTACCCGTCTACGGTCGACTTCCACGGGCACCACGTCCCCGCCTGGCGGGGCGTGCCGATCCTGCCGTGCAACAAGATCCCGATCTCGCGCCACCACACCACCTCGATCATGTGCATGCGCACCGGCGAGGAGGAGCAGGGCGTGGTCGGACTCCACCAGACCGGCCTGCCCGACGAGTTCGAACCGAGCCTGTCGGTGCGATTCATGGGCATCGACGAGAAAGCCGTGATGTCGTACTTGGTGACGGCCTACTTCTCGGCGGCGGTCCTGGTGCCCGACGCGCTCGGCGTCCTGGAGCACGTCGAGCTCGGGCGCTGAGGCAGACCACACGTCCATTCCGACCTGGGAGGCTCCATGACCGTTCTGACCGACGTCTACACCGCCGAGCGGGAGGCCGTCGACCGAGGACTCCGGTCCGCGGTCGACCGGCTCCCCGCCCCGGCCGCCCGCATCGCGTCCTACCACTTCGGGTGGACCGACGCCGAGGGCGCACCGAACGTCGGCGGCTCCGGCAAGGCCCTGCGGCCGCTGCTGACGCTGCTGGCGGCGAAGGCCGTCTCCGGGCCCGGGGCCATCGGGCGCGCCGACGCCTTCGGCGAGCCACGCCAGCGGTCGGCGGACGCCTCCGAGGGCTGGCTCGCGGCCGTGCCGGCGGCGGTCGCCGTGGAGCTGGTGCACAACTTCTCGCTGATCCACGACGACATCATCGACCGCGACACCGTCCGCCGGCACCGGCCGACCGCGTGGAAGACCTTCGGGACCACCGAAGCGCTCCTGGTCGGCGACGCCTTGCACGCCATGGCGTTCGAGGTGCTGGCGGAGGCCGGCGGGGAGCGGTCCGCCACGGCGGCCGGTCTCCTCGCCGCGACCGTGCGGGCCCTGATCGACGGCCAGATGGCCGACACCGGGTTCGAGCGGCGCGAACGCGTCGGCATCGCCGAGTGCGTGGCCATGTCGGAGGCGAAGACCGCCTCCCTCATCGGCTGCGCTACGGCGCTCGGCGGCATCTTCGGTGGCGGGAGCCCGGACCAGGTCGCGGCGCTGCGCGGCTTCGGGTACCGGCTCGGGCTGGCGTTCCAGCACGTCGACGACCTGCTGGGGATCTGGGGCGACCCGGCCTCGACCGGCAAGCCGACCTACTCGGATCTGCGGAATCGGAAGAAGTCGCTGCCGGTCACCGCCGCGCTCGGCTCGGGCCGCCCCGAGTCGGCCGAGCTGGTGCGGCTCTACGGCGGCACCGAGCCACTCGACGACAAGGAGGTCCGGCGCGTGGCCGAACTCGTCGAGCGGTGCGGCGGACGCCGGGCCAGCGAGGAGTCCGCCCAGGTGCTCGCGGCGGCGGCCTCGTCGCGGCTGAAGGCCGCGGGCCTGTCGCCGACGGCGGTCGCGGAGCTGACCGAGCTGGCCGAGAGCACGGTGGGGAGGACCTCGTGACGCCGCGCCGGGTGCTGCTGCCGTCCCCGAGGTCCTTCTGCGCCGGCGTCGAGCGGGCGATCGACATCGTCGAGCGGCTGCTGGAGCGGCACGGTCCGCCGGTGTACGTGCGCAACCAGATCGTCCACAATGCGCACGTGGTCGGCGACCTGGAGGCGCGCGGCGCGGTCTTCGTCTCCGAACTGGACGAGATTCCCCAGGGCGCGCGGGTCGTGTTCTCCGCGCACGGGGTGTCGCCGGCGGTCGAGGCCGAGGCCGCCGACCTCGGCCTCGACGCGATCGACGCGACCTGTCCACTGGTGACGAAGGTCCACAGCGAGGCGAGAAGGGCCGCCGACGCCCGCGACACGATCATCCTCATCGGCCACGCCGGGCACGAGGAGGTGGTCGGCACGATGGGCGTGGCCGAGGACCGGACCGTCCTGGTCGAACGGGTCGAGGACGTCGACGGCCTCGAGGTCGAGGACCCCGAGCGGCTCACGTTCCTCGCTCAGACGACGCTGGCGGTGGCCGAGGTCGACCGCATCGCCGCGGCGCTGCGGCGGCGGTTCCCGAAGATCAAGGGCCCGGCCAAGGACGACGTCTGCTACGCGACCAGCAACCGGCAGGCGGCGCTGGCGGCGGTCGTCGAGGAGGCGGACATGGCGCTGGTGATCGGCTCGCCGAACTCGTCGAACTCGAACCGCCTGGTGGAGCTGGCGCGCCAGGCCGGAACCGAGGCGCACCTGATCGACGGCCCGTCGGACATCGACCCGGTGTGGCTCGAGCGGGCCGGGGCGGTGGCCGTGACGGCCGGCGCCTCGGCGCCCCCCGAACTGGTCGACGAGGTGGTGGGCGAACTGGCCCGCCACGGCCCGGTGGAGGTGGTGGAACGCCGAGTGGCCGAAGAGCGCCTCGAGTTCCTGCTGCCCCAGCGGCTCCGCTGACCATCGTCGGTCGGCCGCGGTGAACGGACTGGGCTGCCGCAGGTATCGGTGAGTCATGTCGTCGCCTCCGAGGACGTTCGCGGCCTGGAGGATGACGGGTGAGGGCCCGGCGGCGCGTAGCACCGCCGGGCTCCGTCGTTCATCACCTGAGAATGGTATGCTGGCATACATGGCACGGACTACGATCAAAATCTCTGAGCAGCTGGACGCCCGGCTGCGTCACGAGGCCGCTAGGAGAGGGCTGACGATCTCCGAGCTCACTCGCGAGGCCCTTGAGGCTCACTTGGGCGGCGGCGGACGACGTCGCCTGATGGCGACTGGAGCGGGCGACAGCGGCCGTACCGACATCTCGGAGCGGATCGAGGAGATTCTGCGGTTCGAGAAGGGCATGGACTCATAAGCATCATCGTCGATGCCGGCCCCCTGTACGCCTACGTAGACGCCAGCGACCAGCACCATGAAGCATCGGCGGAACTGCTCGAGACCTATCCGGGCGCGCTCGTTGTCCCCACACTCGTCATCACCGAGGTCGCCTATCTGGTCTCCAGTCGGCTCGGAACCGAAGCCGAAGTGCGGTTCTTGGGCGACCTCGCCTCGGGTGCGTTCACCATCGAGCCGGTCCATCCTTCGGATTGGCTCAGGATCGCGCAGCTCACCAGCGTCTACAGCAACCTCCCACTGGGAACGGTCGATTCATCGGTCGTAGCCGCCGCCGAACGGCTCAACATCACCACCGTGGCGACTGTCGACTTGCGGCACTTCAATGTAGTGCGGCCCAAGCATTGCACGCATTTCGACATCCGACCGTGAACTTTCCCGCAAGAACATCCGGTGGCGCGGGCAGTCCCCACCTGTATCAGTGAAGTCTGTAGACGGTTCCGTCGGAAGGGAACCCGGCGGTGCGTCGCACCGCCGGGCGGTTCGGCTCAGGGCTTGGCGGCGGGGGCGATCTTGACCGCGCAGACCTTGAACTCGGGCATGCGGCTGATCGGGTCGAGCACGTCGGAGACGGCGGCGTTGGCGTTGCCTGCCCCCGGATAGTGGAACGGGGAGAACACCGTGTCGGGCCGGATGTCCGCGGTCAGCCGCGCCGGTGCGGTGTAGGAGCCGCGGCGGGAGGTCACCCGCACCCGGTCGCCCTCGCCGATACCGTGGCGCACCGCGGTGTCCGGGTGGATCTGGAGGAACTGCTCGCCGTCGAGCGAGCCGATCAGGCGGGTCTGCGCTCCCGACTGGTACTGGGTGAGGACCCGCCCGGTGGTCAGGTACAGCGGGTAGACGTCGTCGCGGCGCTCGGCGGGGTGGCGGTAGTCGACGGCGACGAACTCGGCCTTCCCGTCGGGGGTCCCGAACTTGAAGTCGGCGAACATCCGCGGCGTGCCTTCATGGTCGGGCGCCGGCACCGGCCACTGGAACGTCCGCTCCTCCAACCGCTCGTAGGAGACCCCGGAGTAGTCGGCCTTCCCGCCGGCCGAGGCTCTGCCGAGCTCCTCGAAGATCGCCGCCGGATCGGTCGAGTACTCCCCCGGAGCCTCCAGCCGGTCGGCCAGCTCCCGCATCACCCACAGGTCGGAGTGGACGCCGTCGGGGGCCGGCCGCAGCGCGCGGCGGCGGATGATGCGCCCCTCCAGGTTGGTCATCGTGCCGTCCTCTTCGGCCCACTGCGTCACCGGCAGCACCACCTCGGCCAGCGCGGCGGTCTCCGACATGACGAAGTCGAACGACACCAGCGAGTCGAGGGCGCGCAGCCGGTCCGAGACCCTGGCGGCGCGCGGCGCCGACACCACCGGGTTCGAGCCGAGCACGAACAGCATCTTCACCTCGTCGCCGCATTTGCGCAGCAGCTCGACCGCCGAGACGCCCGGCCCGGGGAGGGTGTCGGGGTCGACGCCCCAGACGGCGGCGACGTGCTCGCGCGCGGCGGGGTCGCCGATCATGCGGTAGCCGGGGAGCTGGTCGGACTTCTGGCCGTGCTCGCGGCCGCCTTGGCCGTTGCCTTGGCCGGTGATGCAGCCGTAGCCGGAGGAGGGCTTGCCGGGCAGGCCGAGCGCGAGGGCCAGGTTGATCCAGGCGGTGACGGTGTCGACGCCTTTGGCGTGCTGCTCGGAGCCGCGCGCGGTCAGGATCGCGACCTTGCCGCGCCTGGGCGAGTCGGGTGATCCGTGGATCCGCGCGCCGAGGAGTCTGGCGGCGGTGTAGAGGTCGGGGACGGACACGCCGGTGGTGCGTTCGACGAAGGCGGGCCAGTAGCCGGCGGCGGTCTGCCGGACCTCGTCGAATCCGGTGGTGTGGGCGTCGATGTAGTCGTGGTCGATGTAGCCCTGCTCGATGGCGATGTGGAGCAGGCCGTTGGCGAGGGCCAGGTCGGTGCCGGGTTGGGGCTGGAGGTGCAGCTGGGCGGCTTCGGCGGTGGCCGTCCGGCGGGGGTCGACGACGATCAGTTCGGCCCCGGTCAGGTGCCTCATGAAAGGCGGCATGGTCTCGGCGGGGTTGGCGCCGACCAGGAGGACGACGTCGGCGTCGGCGAGGTCTTCGGCCGGGAACGGCAGGCCGCGGTCGATGCCGAAGGAGCGGTTGAGCGCGCCCGCGGCCGAGGACATGCAGAACCGGCCGTTGTAGTCGATGTGCTTGCTGCCGAGGGCCAGGCGCGTCCACTTGCCGAGCTGGTAGACCTTCTCGTTGGTGAGTCCGCCGCCGCCGAAGACGCCGACGGCGTCCTTGCCGTGTTGGGCTTGGACGGTCCGGACCCGGTCGGCGACGTGGTCGAGGGCGGTGTCCCAGGAGACCGGTCGGCCCCGCAGCAGCGGGGTGGTGATGCGCTCGGGGTGGTCGAGCAGTTCGGGGCTGGTCCAGCCCTTCTTGCACATGCCGTCGCCTCGGGGAGCGGCGGTGACCGTGCCGGCCTCGTCCTCCTCGAGCCGCATGCCGCACTGCAGGGCGCAGTAGGGGCAGTGGGTGTCGGCGGTGCGGACGATCGGCAGGCTGGTGCGGGCGGTCATGCGGCGAGTGTGCCCGCGGGCGATTACATCGTCACGAGGCGGATGTTTCGGGAATGCTAAGTGGCCCGCAAACGCGTGGAGAGGCGAATGCGGGCCGTGGTGTCAGACCTTGGCGTGGGCGAGGCTCGGTGAGCGCTCGACGAAGACCTTGCGCTGGTAGAACCACCAGTTGACGGCGAGGAACACCAGGTAGGAGCCGACGAAGACGTACATCGCGCCGATGACCGAGCCGGTCTGCTCGTTGCTGACGCGCAGGACCTGGTTGACCGCGAAGCCGCCGAGCGCGCCGATGAACGAGATCCAGCCGAGGGCGGCGGCGGTGAGGCGCTTGGCTTCGACGAGGTCGTCGTCGGTGGCCTCGCCGCCGGTGCGGGCCTCGGCCTGGAAGATCGCCGGGATCGACCGGTAGGTCGAGCCGTTCGCGAGGCCGGAGAGGACGAACAGGAGCATGAAGGAGGTGAAGAACAGCCCGAAGCTGCCGATTTGGACGCCGCCGACCGCGCCGAGGACGCCGCCGCACATCAGCAGCAGGCAGGCGCTGGTGATCGGCGCGCCGCCGCGGCGGTCGGAGAGCCAGCCGCCCAGCGGCCTCGAGAGCGAGCCGATGAGCGGTCCGAGGGCGGCCAGCCAGATCGAGGCGAAGGCGGGGAACTCGATGCGGATCATCAGCGGGAAGGCGAAGGAGTAGCCGATGAAGGATCCGAAGGTGCCGACGTAGAGCACCGACATGATCCAGGTGTGTTTGCGGGCCAGGGCCGGCAGCTGGGCCTTGACGCTGGTCTTGGCGACCGCGAGGTTGTTCATGAAGCGCCAGGCCAGAGCGGCGGCGGCGATCGCGAGCAGCATCCACAGCAGCGGCACGTTGTGCAGGAAGAACGCCGTGCCGTCGACGGTGATCCCCTGGGAGGCGCCGACGAGGCCGACGGCGATCACGAACGGGCCGAGGAGCTGGACGACGGCGACGCCGATGTTGCCGCCGGCGGCGTTGACGCCGAGCGCCGCGCCGCGGTGCCGTTCGGGGTAGAAGTAGGAGATGTTGGCCATCGAGGAGGCGAAGTTGCCGCCGCCGAAGCCGGCGAGGACGCCGCACAGGACGAACACCCAGTACGGAGTGGCGGGGTTCTGGACGGCCCACGCCAGCAGGCCCGTGGGCGCGACCAGCAGTCCGGCGGACACGATCGTCCAGTTGCGGCCGCCGAAGACGCCGACGGCGAAGGTGTAGGGGATCCGCAGGAAGGCCCCGACGAGGTTGGGGATGGCGACCAGCCAGAACAGCCGGCCGGTGGAGAAGCCGAATCCGGCGGCGGCCAGGTAGGGGACGATGATGGAGAACATCGTCCAGACCGAGAAGCCGAGGTGCTCGGCGATGACGGAGAAGACCAGGTTCCGTTTGGCGACCTTCCTGCCGGTGGCCTGCCAGAACGCTTCATCGTCGGGACGCCAGTCGGTGATCCACCCCTTGCGGGCCTCGGGCGGCGCGGCCGCCCTGGTCAGTGTCGCTGTCATGCCCGCAACCGTGACCGGGGCCGGTTGCGGAGTCGTGCGGCGTCCGTGGCGGCTCCGTTGCGATCGACGCACGGCCTTGTTAACGAAGGTGTGAAACCGGTCGCGACGGGCCGAATCGGGAGCCGCGGCCGTCCGGGCGGGACGGCCGCGGGCCGGCGGTCTCAGACCTTGGCGTAGGCGAGGCTCGGCGACTGCTCGACGAAGACCTTGCGCTGGTAGAACCACCAGTTGAGGACCAGGAAGCAGGCGTAGGCGGCGAGGAAGCCGTACATGGCGGCGTTGACCGAGCCGGTCTGCTCGTTGGAGATGCGGAAGGCCTGGTTGATGAAGAATCCGCCGAAGGCGCCGGCGGCGGAGATCCAGCCGAGGGCGGCGGCGGTGAGCCGCTTGGCGGCCACGATGTCGTCCGCGGTGGCCTCGCCTTCGGCCCGGGCGCGGGCCTCGGCTTGGAAGATCGCCGGGATCGACCGGTAGGTCGAGCCGTTGGCCACGCCGCTCATCGTGAACAGGACCATGAACGACAGGAAGAACAGCGGGAATGAGCCGATGTTGACTCCGGTGGTGGCGCCGACGATGCCGATCCCCATGAGGATGAACGAGAGGCTGGTGATGGGCGCGCCTCCGCGGCGGTCGGAGAGGTAGCCGCCGAGCGGCCGCGACAGGGATCCGACCAGAGGTCCGAGCGCGGCGATCCACAGGACCGAGAACTCGGGGAATTCGATCCTGATGACCAGGGGGAAGGCGAAGGAGTAGCCGATGAACGAGCCGAAGGTCCCGATGTAGAGCAGGCTCATGACCCAGGTGTGCTTGCGGGCCAGCGCCGGCAGCTGCGCCTTGATCGGCGTCCTGGACACGGTCAGGTTGTTCATGAACAGCCGGGCCATGACGGCGGCGAAGACGGACAGGACCAGCCACAGCAGCGGCACGTTGTGGAGGAACACCGCGGTGCCGTCGTCGGTGACGCCCTGGGAGGCGCCGAACACTGCGGCCCCGAGGGCGAACGGGCCGATGAACTGGACGGCGGAGACGCCGATGTTGCCGCCGGCGGCGTTGACGCCGAGCGCCGCGCCGCGGTGCCGTTCGGGGTAGAAGTAGGAGATGTTGGCCATCGAGGAGGCGAAGTTCCCGCCGCCGAAACCGGCGGTCACGCCCGCGGCGATGAACATCCAGTACGGCGTGCCGGGGGTCATCAGGCAGTACGCGAGGAGCGCGGTCGGGATGACCAGCAGCGCCGCCGAGATCACGGTCCAGTTGCGGCCGCCGAAGACGGCCACGGCCGAGGTGTACGGGATGCGCAGGAACGAGCCGACGAGGTTGGGCACGGCGGTGAGCCAGAACAGCTGGCTGGTGGTGAAGTCGTATCCGGCGACGGCGAGGTACGGCGCGATGATGGAGAACATCACCCAGACCGAGAAGCCGAAGTGCTCGGCCACGACCGACCAGATGAGGTTGCGTCTGGCGATCCGTTTTCCGGTCGACTGCCAGAACTCCTCGTCGTCGGGCCTCCAGTCGGAGATCCATCCTCTGCGGGCTGCTGTGGTCGGCGCTGGGGCCGCGCTGGGCATCGTGGTCGTCATGCCCGCAACAGTGGCGGTGCGGCGTTGCGGCAGCGTACGGCCGCCGTGCCGGGGACGTGAAGTCCGCCTCACCCTGCGGGGCGGCCTCGTGTGATGGGACGGCGGTGAGCGGGCGAGAACCGCGTCACACCGGACGATGGCATAGCTTTAACGCCATGGACGCCGCCATCGAGGTCACCGACCTCCACAAGACCTATCGCGGCCGCAAGACCGGTGAGATCCGCGCCGTCGACGGCGTGAGCTTCCGCGTCGAGGAGGGCGAGTTCTTCGGCATCCTCGGCCCGAACGGGGCCGGGAAGACCACGACGCTGGAGATCGTCGAGGGACTGCGCAGGCCCGACTCGGGGCAGGTGCGGCTGCTGGGCCGCAGCCCGTGGCCGCACTCGGCCGAGCTGACCGGTCGGCTCGGCGTGCAGTTGCAGGCGTCGGCGTTCTTCGAGTTCCTCACCGTGCGCGAGCAGATCGAGACGTTCGCGCGGCTCTACGGGGTCGGCCCGGACCGGGCCGCGGCGATGCTGGAGCAGGTGGGTCTGACCGACAAGGCCGCCACCAGGTGCGAGAAGCTCTCGGGAGGGCAGCGGCAGCGCCTGTCGATCGCCTGCGCGCTCGTCGGCGACCCGGAGCTGGTGTTCCTCGACGAGCCGACCGCGGCGCTGGACCCGCAGGCGCGGCGCAACCTCTGGGACCTCATGCGCTCGATCAGCGCCGAGGGCCGCACGGTGGTGTTGACGACCCACTACATGGAAGAGGCCGAGGCGCTCTGCGACCGGGTCGCGATCATGGACTCCGGGAGGATCCTGGCGGTGGACTCCCCCGCCGAGATGATCCGGGGCCTGGACGCGCCGACGCGGGTGAGCATCGCGGCCGGGCAGCTGAGCGAGGAACGGGTCCGGGAGCTGGCGGCGGGCGAGACGGTCGCCGTCGGCGACGACACGGTGGTGTTCGAGACCCGCGATCCGAGGAAGCTGCTGACCGTGCTCGCCTCCGAGGGGGCCCTGGAGGGCCTGGCGGTGCGGACGGCGAACCTCGAGGACGTGTTCTTGCACGTGACCGGACGGGAGTGGCGGGAATGAGCGTGGAGACGCCGGAGCGGACCCGGGCGCGAGGCGGCGGCGTCCAGGCCTATTTCAGCCTGGTCAGGGCGATCGGACTCGGCTGGCTGCGCGACCGCAGCCAGGTGTTCTTCACGATCCTGCTGCCGCTGATGTTCATGGTGCTGCTGTCGAGCGTGTTCGGCTCGACCGGTTCGACGGTGCCGCGCGTGCTGGAGGTCGGCGACGCCCCGATCCTGGAGCGGGCCGAGGAAGGCGAGTTCGAGATCGACTCGGCCGCGAGCGTGGAGGAGGCGCTCGCGCAGCTCGAGGAGGGCGAGGCGGACGCCGCGGTGGTCCAGGACGGCCAGTCGGTGACGATCTACCATTCGCAGACCAACTCCACCGCCGGGGCGATCGCGCTGGGCAGGCTGTCGGCGCTGGTCGACCGGGTGAACGTGGAGGAGCTGTCGTCCGCCGCTCCGGGCGAACCGGTGGTCACCATCGAGACCGCGGCCGCCGAGGACGCCTCGATCCGGCCGATCCAGTATCTGGCGCCCGGCATTCTGGCCTGGGGCATCGCCATCGCGGGCGTGTTCGGGGCGGCCGGGACCATCGTCGACTGGAAGCGCGACAAGCTCATGCGGCGGCTGCGGCTCACTCCGGCCTCGGTGGTGAACTTCGTGGGCGCCAAGATCTCGGTGAACCTGGTCGTGGCGGTGGCGCAGACGGCGATCTTCCTCGCGGTGGCCGCGCTGGTGTTCGGTCTCGAGTTGTCGGCGTGGACGTGGTTCGCGGTGCCGCTGGTGATGCTGGGGACCTTGGCGTTCCTGGCGATCGGGGTGGTCATCGGCGGAATCGCGCAGACCGGCCCGGGAGCGGCCGGTCTGAGCAACCTGGTGACGATGCCGATGGCGTTCGTCTCGGGCGCGTTCTGGCCGCTGGCGCTGTCGCCGGCGTGGGTGCAGTGGCTGTCGTACTTCTCCCCGATGCGGTACCTCATCGAGGCGCTGCAGTCGGTGGTGGTCTACGGCGACTCGCCGATGTCGGTGCTGCCCCAGCTGGGTTTCCTGGCGGCGTTCGCCGCCGTGGTCGCGGTGATCTCGTGGAAGACCTTCAAGTTCGACGAGCTCTAGCCGTGTCGCGGCCAAGGTCCGCATCGAATGAAAGCAATGATGCTTGCATGCAGGGATACACTGATTGCATGCCGAATGTACTCATCCGCTCGATATCGGAAGAAGAGCTGGCTCAGCTGCGGGCGATGGCCGAAGCGCGGAACCAGTCGCTTCAGGCGTTCATGGCGGACTTGGTCCGCAGCACGCTGTCGGCCGACCACAACCGGAAGAAGCTGGCCGAGGTCGAGGCGCGACTCAAGTCGATGTCATCGGCCACCTACACCACCGAGGATCTGATGGCGGCCAAGGACGCTCCCCGCCACGGAGCCGCCTCTTGATCGTCGTCGACTCCAGTGCCCTCATTCTCGCGCTCACTGACGATCGCGAGCTCGGCGACAAGGCTCGCGGGGCCCTGTCGCTGCATGAGCAGTGGGTGGCTCCCGGACACTTGACGTCCGAGTTCTGCCACGGGCTGCGCGGCATGGTCATGGGGAACAAACTCGAGGCGGACCGCGCGGAATGGGCGCTTCGCGAATACTTCGACCTTGATCTGCAGCTCATCGGCCCGGACGCGTCCGCGGTCGAACGTGCTTGGAAACTGCGTCACAACCTCTCCTCGTATGACGCGCTTTATGTCGCGGTGGCGGAGCGGCTCGATCTGCCGTTGCTGACCGCCGACGCCAGAATCCACCGGGCCGGCGTCGCGCAGTGCGAGATCACGACGCTACGGTGAGACCGGTGATCATCCGGCCGTGTTGATCAGAGCGTCGTAGACGGTTCGGCGCGACACGCCGAACCGGGTCGCCACCTCCTTCATCGCGGACTTGCGGTCCGTGCCGGCCTCCTCGAGCCGAGCCACCGCCGCCGCCAGCGCCTCGGGCGTGGCCGCCTCAGGGTCCGGGCCGGACCAGCCCTCGATCACGAGGGTGATCTCGCCTCGCGGCGGGTCCTCCCGCGCTCCGGCGGCCAACTCCCCCAGCATGCCGCGTCGGACCTCCTCGTGCGTCTTCGTCAGCTCCCTGCACAGGGCCGCCGGTCGGTCCTCGCCGAAGGACGCGGCCATGGTCCGCAGTGTGCTCTCGACGCGGCGCGGTGACTCGAAGAAGACCATCGTGCGGCGCTCTTCGGCCAGTGATGCGAACAGGCGCTTGCGTTCGCCTTCCTTGCGCGGGGCGAAGCCCTCGAAGCAGAACCGGTCGCACGGCAGCCCGGACAGCGCCAGCGCCGTGGTGACCGCGCTGGGCCCGGGTGCGGCCGTGACGTCGACGCCGGCCTCGACGGCGGCCCTGACCAGTCGGAAGCCCGGGTCGGACACCGAGGGCATCCCGCCGTCGGTGATGACGCAGACCCGCTTGCCATCGTACAATTGTTCGAGAAGCCTTTCGGTCCGGCCGGCCTCGTTGCCTTCGAAGTACGACACGACGTCGGCGTTCGCGCTCACTCCGAGCTCGCCCAGGAGCCGCTGAAGGCGCCGGGTATCCTCTGCGGCGACGATGTCGGCGCGGGCCAACTCGGACGCCACCCGAGGTGAGGTGTCCTCAGGGTTTCCCAGCGGCGCACCGAGAAGCACCAACACGCCCGTCGTTGAGGTTGACATCGATCCAGTATCCAATACCGTTCACCTCGCCGACGCACGGCTTGCGGGCGCCCCCGGCGCCCGAGTGAAGTGCGGCGGCACGCCGCACATGCAGGCTGTCGATCCATCTTGTCCGGTACCCGACAGTGGCCTTACATACGAGCGAACGGTAACGGATACTCGGAGTCACAAGACAGGCGACATAACGCAGCTGCACGCCCTCTCGAACACAGTGGAGGCCGCCATGTCCGTGATCGTCAGAGCGGGAGCAGTACTCGCCGCTCTCGTCCTCGGATACCTCGCTCTCGGATTCATCGCCGCACACTGGGCCTGGTTCGCCGCCGCCGCGATCCTGTTGGGGGGCACCGCCCTCGCGGCATGGGTCCTGTTCCGCGGACGCACCCGCGTCCTCGATCCGCGCGACCGCGAGCTCGAGCACGAGCGGTACGAGCTGATGCAGAGCATCGACGACATGCCGGTCCAGCTCTTCGACGCCATGGTCGGCCAGCTCCTGGTCCGCCTCGACGCCAAGCGCGTCAAGAAGTTCGGGCACCGGCGCAACAACCTCGGCTGCAACTTCGTGGTGACGCTCAACGGAGGGCGCCGCATCGTCGTGCGCGCCAAGAAGGACGACCGGACCGTCAAACGCGAGGGCGTCCGGCACATCCAGCTCCTCGGCGGTGAGATCCACGCGCGCTGGTCGTGCGACGCCGGAGTGCTCATCACCAACGCCAACCTGCACAAGATCCGCCATGCCGCCAAGAACGAGACGGTGGCCGCCCAGCTCGGCGTGGTCATCATCGACCGCGAGCGCCTCGCCGAGTGGGTCGACACCGGCGAGCCGCCGGCGATCCTCCGTCCCGTGCCCAAGGAGCTCCAAGCGGCCAAGCAGTGATCGGCGCGAGCCCGTCCGGGCCGGCGCCGCGGGACGGCGCGGTCCCGTGGCGCCGGCTCTCGGCGCCGTCACCGCGATCCGAGGGTGACCTCGGTCGTGTGCTCCTCCTCGTTCCGCATGAACGTGATGGTGACTTCGGTGCCGCTGGCGGTGCTCTGCACCAGCGAGGCGACCTCGGAGGCGCTGGCGACCCGGGTGCCGTCGATGGCGGTGATGATGTCGCCGGACTCGAGTCCGGCGTCCTCGGCCGGCGACCCCGGCTCGACTTCGAGGATCATGGCCCCGTTGCCCTGGGTGTCCGCCATCGAGACGCCCAGGTAGCCCCGCTCGACCGAGCCGTGCTCGATCAGCTGCTCGACCACGTCCTGGACGGTGTTGGAGGGGATGGCGAAGCCGAGGCCGATGCTGCCGGACTCGGTGGAGGCGATCGCGGTGTTGATGCCGATCAGCTCGGCGCTGCCGTTGACGAGCGCGCCGCCGGAGTTGCCCATGTTGATCGCCGCGTCGGTCTGGATCAGGCCGGTGAGGGTCTGGGCCGACTGCGGGCCCTGGCCTCGCGAGTCCTCGCTGGCGAGCGTCATGGAGCGGTCGAGGGCGGAGACGATGCCGGTGGTCACGGTGCCTTCGAGGCCCAGCGGAGAGCCGATGGCGACCGCGGCGTCGCCGACCTGCACCTCCTCGGAGTCGGCGAAGGAGACCGGCGTCAGGCCGTCGGCGTCCTCGACCTGGACGACCGCCAGGTCCTGGGTGGCGTCGGTGGCCAGGACCTCGGCCCGTTCGACGGTGCCGTCGGAGAAGCGGACCTCCACGGTGTCGGCGCGGGATACGACGTGGTTGTTGGTGACGATGTAGCCGTCCTCGGAGTAGACGACGCCCGAGCCTTCGGCGGATCCGGTCACGATCGTGACCACCGAGGGGCTGACCTCGTCGACGATGTCGGTGTAGGTCATTCCGGCGCCGGGATCGACCGACACCGACTCGACGACGGTCGTGCCGGGTCCTCCTTCTGAGAGGAGCCATCCGGCGACGCCTCCGGCGGCGCCGGCGATGAGGACCAGTGCCAGCGCGGCGGCCACGAGTTTGCCGCGGCCGCGTTTCGGCGGGGGTGCGGCGGTGTCGGGCCCGGGTCCGGGGCTCGGCTGCCAGAACGGCGGTGCGCCGGGCGCGGCCATGTGCGGTGCGGCCGCGGCATGGGGCTGCCCGGGGTGCGTCCGCCCGGTCTCGGGGGCCTGCTGCGGATCGGATTCGCGGGCGGGATCCGCGTCCGGGGGCGGGGCGGCCCGTTCGGGTTCGGGAGGTTCTCGGTCCCCGCCGGGGCGCGGGGTGCTGTCAGCGTTGCTCATATCAAGCAGCATGCAGGCCGACGCTGCCCGCTCGCTGCAAAAACGCCTTAAAACCCTTTAATGATCCGAATCGTCCTCGGCGCCCGGCTCGGCGTCGAACCGGACGGTGAACTCGGCGCCGCGGCCCGGTTCGGAGTCGACCGACACGTCCCCGCCGTGGGCGGTCACGATCGCGGCCACGATCGCCAGACCCAGGCCCGTTCCCGGGTGGGTGACGCCCTCGGAGCGGAAGAACCGCTCGAAGACCCGGTCGGCGACCTCGGGCTCCATGCCGGGGCCGTCGTCGGCGACGCGCATGATCACGTCGTCGCCGTCGGTCGTGACCTCGACCGAGATGCGGGTGCCGGCGGGGGTGTGGCGGACGGCGTTGGTCAGCAGGTTGTCGATGACCTGTCGTATGCGGGCCCGGTCGGCGTCGATCACGGCGCGCGCGCCGGGCGTGGAGGTGAAGGCGAAGACGTGGTCCTCGGCGATCACGGCGTTGGCCTCGACCGCTTCGCGGGCGAGTTCGGCCAGGTCGACCGGCTCGGTCTCGACCGGGCGCTCGCGGCCGAGGCGCGCCAGGTTGAGCAGGTCGCCGACCAGGAGGCCCATCCGTTTGGCGGCCTCCTCGATCTGGCCGATGTAGTGCAGCCGCTCGGCCTCGGGCATGCCGGGGTTGCTGCGCACGAGTTCGGCGTAGCCGCGGACGCTGGTCAGGGGCGTGCGCAGCTCGTGGGAGGCGTCGGCGATGAACTCGCGCATCCGGCGCTCGGAGTCGTGGGCGCGTTCCTCGGAGTATTCGCGGGCCCTGATGGAGCTCTCGATCTTGCCGAGCATCGAGTTGAGCGCGAGGCCGACGCGGCCGACCTCGGTGCCGGGGTCGCGCGGGGGCACGCGCCGGGAGTAGTTGCCGGCCGCGATCATCGCGGCGGTGTTCTCGATCTGGCGCAGCGGGGCGAGGCTGGCGCGGACCAGGCCGACGCCGAGAGCGGCGAGGCCGGCCAGGACGCCGGCGGCGATGAGGATGTCGACCCACACCAGTCCGGCGACGGTCTTGTCGAAGTGGGCGAGTTTGTACGACAGCGCGTAGTAGTCGGCGTAGTCGCCGTCGTCCTCGGCGTCGTCCTTGAGGCTCGCCTCGGGCGCCCTGTCGGGGTTGAGGCTGCCGATCTGGTCGCCGCGCATGGCCATGACGCGCCAGCGGGTGGTGCCGTCCTCGGCCAGGGCGGTGAAGGCCTCGCCGCCGGCCTTCTCGATGTCCTCGATGGTGAACGAGGGGCGGTTCGGGCGCTCGGTCGGCACGTCGAACCGCGTCTGGGAGCGGTAGACGGCGCTGAAGATGTACTGGTTGGGGCGCACGCCGAGGGTCTCCACCGAGTCGTCGGAGCCTTCGAGGAGCGCCTCGTTGGCGGTGGCCGGGTCGAGCTCCAGCAGGTAGTTCTCGAGTTCGTCGTCCACGGTGCCGAGGAAGTAGGAGTGGAGCGCCAGGATGGAGGAGACGCTGATGAGCACCAGCGACCCGGCGACGAGCGCCAGGACCGCTGCGGTCAGCCGGACCCGCAGCGGTGTCCGATCCCATCGTTCCCGTACGGCCTCGACGAAGTGGGGCGCGTTCAACGATTCTGCTCCCGCAGGACGTAGCCGATGCCCCGCAGGGTCTGGATGAGTTTGGGCTCCCCGGTGTCGACCTTGCGGCGCAGGTAGGACACGTACGACTCGACGATGCCGTCGTCGCCGCGGAAGTCGTAGCGCCACACGTGGTCGAGGATCTGGGACTTGGACAGGACCCGGCCGGCGTTGATCATGAAATAGCGCAGCAGCTTGAACTCGGTCGGCGACAGCTGCACGGCCTCGCCGGCGCGCCAGACCTCGTGGGTCTCCTCGTCGAGCTCCAGGTCGGCGTACTTGAGGCGGGAGGGCCGCGGGAGTTCGCCGACGCTGCGGCGCAGCACCGCGCGGATGCGGGCGACGACCTCCTCCAGGGCGAACGGCTTGGTGATGTAGTCGTCGCCGCCGACGGTAAGGCCGGTCACCGTGTCGGCCGTCTCGTCACGCGCGGTGAGGAACAGCACGGGGGTGCGGTCCGAGCCCGAGCGCATCCGGCGCACGACCTCGAAGCCGTCGAAATCGGGCAGGTTGACGTCGAGCACGACCAGGTCGGGGCGGTGGCGGGCGATCGACCGCAGCGCCTCGTCGCCGGTGCCGACCGCGTGAACCGCGAAGCCGGCGTACCGCAGGGAGGTGGCCAGCAGCTCGCAGATGTTCTCCTCGTCCTCGACGACCAGGAGCGTGGCCTCTGATTCCGGGTTCGACTGGGGCATAGACCTCATCTTCACATGCTCGGCGCGGAACTGGTCAAGGGTGGATCTGAGAATACGTCGCCGAGGCCCTCTCGCCCACCGCTTCCGGTCTGACCTGGAGCGGCGTTCGAAGGAGGTGTCCGATAGATCACCTGTTCACTTCGGGAGAACTGGGCGTGCACGGTCTGTCCGCGGTCGGCCATGTCGGATAGACTTTGTGTCGCAGCCGAGTACGGCAGGTGCTCGGGCCGTGAAGCCCTACCAGTCTGTTAGGTGAGTTCATGACGCTGTCAATCGAGACCGGCACGACCGAGAACGGGGTAGTCACCGTCGAGTTGGCCGGCGAGGTCGACTACGCGACGGCCCCGCAGATCCGAGAGACGATCACCAATGCTTTGGAGGCGGGAGGCCTCACGGCCATCCGGGTCGACGTCGCCAAGGTCACGGTGCTGGACTCGACCGGTATCGGGACGATCGTGGTGGCCTACCGCATCGCCCGCGAGATGGGCGTGGAGCTCGCTGTGGTGAACCCCAACCGGTTCATCACCCGCCTGTTCACCGTCGTCGGCGCCGAGGAGCTGCTCGAGGAGCCCACCGAGACCTTCGCGGCCCCGCAGGAGAGCGGCGCGTCCCAAACCGCATGAGACCCGCGAGGGGCGGCCGCGCCGCGGCCGCCGGAGCTCACAAGTGACCGGTTCCGCAAGTGCGTTACCGGTACTACATATTTCTCGCCTCGCGGTTACCCTTGATCGGGGGACTGGCGTCTCCCGTCCACGCAGCGTCTGCAAAGAAGAGGCGATTGAGCTGTGTCGAGTTCGACTCCGGGCAGTCCGTTGACCGATTTCGGTGCCAACGAGTGGCTGGTCAACGAGATGTACGAGCGCTACCGCGAGAATCCCGAGAGCGTCAGCGCCGGATGGCGCGAGTTCTTCGGCGGCGATGAGGTGAGTCCCGAGGCCGCCGACGACGGGGAGGCCCAGACCGCTCCGGCGGCCGCCGACGCGACGGCGACCCGCGGCGAGGCGGAGACCCCCGCGGCGGGCGAGCCCGCGCCGCGGGTCGAGAAGCCCGCCGAACCCGAGGTGGTTCCCGAACCCGCCGCCGAGTCGCCCGGTCCCGCCCCCAGCGAAGAGAAGAAGGCATCACCCAACGTGAACAAGTCGGCACCCGCGCCGGCGCTCGGCTCCGACGGCGCCTCCGTGACCAGACCGCTCAAAGGCGTCGCCGCCAAGGTCGCCCAGAACATGGACGCGTCGCTGGAGATCCCGACGGCCACGTCCGTGCGCGCGGTCCCGGCGAAGCTGCTGTTCGACAACCGCGTCGTCATCAACAACCACCTGCGCCGCAGCCAGGGCGGGAAGGTCTCCTTCACGCACGTGATCGGCTACGCCCTCGTCCAGGCGGTCAAGGCGCACCCGAGCATGAACACCTCCTACAAGGAGGTCGACGGCAAGCCCACCCTGGTCACGCCCGAGCACATCAACCTCGGCCTGGCGATCGACGTGCCCCGGCCCGACGGTTCGCGCACCCTGGTGGTGCCGTCCATCAAGGGCTGCGAGTCGATGGACTTCCGCGAGTTCTGGCAGGCCTATGAGGACCTGGTCCGCAAGGCCCGCAACAACAAGCTCACCATGGAGGACCACGCCGGGGCCACCCTGACGCTGACCAACCCCGGCGGCATCGGCACCGTCCACTCGGTCCCGCGCCTGATGAAGGGGCAGGGCCTCATCGTCGGCGTCGGCGCCATGGAGGTGCCCGCCGAGTTCGCCGGGGCCTCCGACGAGACCCTCGCCGACCTCGGCGTCTCCAAGATCATGACGGTCACCTCGACCTACGACCACCGCATCATCCAGGGCGCGGAGTCCGGCGAGTTCCTCAAGACCCTGCACCAGTACCTGCTCGGCGACGACTTCTGGGACCAGGTCTTCCGCAGCCTGCTCATCCCCTACGAGCCGGTCCGCTGGGTGCGCGACGTGGCCAAGACCCACGAGGGCCAGATCGACAAGAACGCCCGGGTCATCGAGCTCATCCACGCCTACCGGGTCCGCGGCCACCTCATGGCCGACACCAACCCGCTGCACTACGAGATCCGCCACCACCCGGACCTCGACATCCTGTCCCACGGGCTCACGCTCTGGGACCTGGACCGGACCTTCCCGGTCGGCGGCTTCGCCGGCCAGCAGCGCATGAAGCTGCGCGACATCCTCGGCGTCCTGCGCGACTCCTACTGCCGCCGCATCGGCGTGGAGTACATGCACATCCAGGACCCCGAGGAGCGCGAGTGGCTCCAGCGGCGCATCGAGGTGCCGTTCGAGAAGCCGAAGACCGAGACGCAGAAGCACATCCTCGGCCGCCTCAACGCCGCCGAGGCGTTCGAGACGTTCCTGCAGACCAAGTTCGTCGGCCAGAAGCGCTTCAGCCTCGAAGGCGGCGAGTCGCTCATCCCGCTGCTCGACCAGGTCCTGCACTCGGCGGCCGACGACGAGCTCGACGAGGTCGTCATCGGCATGCCCCACCGCGGGCGGCTCAACGTGCTGGCCAACATCGTCGGCAAGAAGTTGTCGAAGATCTTCACCGAGTTCGAGGGGCACATCGACCCCAAGAGCATCGGCGGATCCGGCGACGTCAAGTACCACCTCGGCATGACCGGCAAGTTCACCTCCCCGGACGGCAAGTCCGAGACGACCGTGTCGGTCACCGCCAACCCCTCGCACCTCGAGGCGGTCAACCCCGTCCTCGAAGGCATCGTGCGCGCCAAGCAGGACAAGATCAACCTGGGCGAGGACGGCTTCACCGTCCTGCCGGTGGCCATCCACGGCGACGCCGCGTTCGCCGGCCAGGGCGTCGTGGCCGAGACGCTGAACCTGTCGCAGCTGCGCGGCTACCGCACCGGCGGCACCGTCCACGTCGTGGTCAACAATCAGGTCGGCTTCACCACCGCCCCGGCCTACTCGCGCTCCAGCCTCTACTGCACCGACGTCGCCCGCATGATCCAGGCGCCGATCTTCCACGTCAACGGCGACGATCCCGAAGCGGTCTGCGAGGTCGCGAAGCTCGCCTTCGCCTACCGGCAGCAGTTCCGCAAGGACGTCGTCATCGACATGGTCTGCTACCGCCGGCGCGGCCACAACGAGGGCGACGACCCGAAGATGACCAACCCGCAGATGTACCAGGTCATCGACGCCAAGCAGTCGGTCCGCAAGCTCTACACCAGGGCGCTGATCGGCCGCGGCGACATCACGATGGAGGACGCCGAGGAGGCGCTGGCCGACTACCAGGCGCAGCTCGAGCGGGTCTTCCGCGAGACCAAGGAGGCCCTGGCCGGGCAGACCGACCCGATGCCGTGGCGCCACCAGCCCGAGCCGGTCGCCGACATCGACACCTCCGTCGACGCCGAGACCATCGCCATGATCGGCAAGGCCCACACCACCCTCCCCGAGGGCTTCAATCCGCACAAGGCCGTCCGCAAGGTCCTCGAGAAGCGCAGCGAGATGTCCACTTCGGGCAACATCGACTGGGCCTTCGCCGAGACCCTCGCGTTCGGCTCGCTGCTGATGGAGCGCAAGGCCGTGCGCCTGGCCGGCCAGGACTCGCGGCGCGGCACCTTCGTGCAGCGCCACGCGGTCGTCATCGACCAGGCCACCGGCGCCGAGTACACGCCGCTGTCCCACCTGGGCGAGGGCACCGAGCGGTTCTTCGTCTATGACTCGCTGCTCAGCGAGTTCGCGGCGATGGGATTCGAGTACGGCTACTCGGTGGAGAGCCCGGGGATGCTGGTGGCATGGGAGGCCCAGTTCGGCGACTTCGCCGACGGCGCCCAGACCATCGTCGACGAGTTCATCTCCTCCGGCGAGGCCAAGTGGGGCCAGCACTCGGGGGTGACCCTGCTGCTGCCGCACGGCCACGAAGGCGCCGGACCGGACCACACCTCGGGCCGGATCGAGCGGTTCCTGCAGCTGTGCGCCGAGGAGAACCTGCGGATCGCCAACTGCACCAGCCCGGCCAACTACTTCCACCTGCTCCGGCGCCAGGCGCTCGACCCGGTGAAGAAGCCGCTGGTCGTGTTCACGCCGAAGTCGCTGCTGCGCCACAAGGCCGCCGTCAGCCAGCTCGACGAGTTCACCGGCGGACGCTTCCAGCCGGTGCTCGCCGACCCGGCCGTGGCCTCCGGTCAGATCGACCCGGCCGGCGTGAAGAAGGTCCTGCTGTGCTCCGGCAAGGTCTACTACGACCTGGCCGCGGCGCGCCAGCAGCGCGGCGTCACCGACACCGCGATCCTGCGCCTCGAGCAGCTCTACCCGATCCCGGCCGCGAACCTGCGCGAAGCGCTGGCGGCCTTCCCTGGCGCGACCGACACCGCCTGGGTCCAGGAGGAGCCGACCAATCAGGGCGCGTGGTCGCACATCGCGCTGAACCTGCTCGAGGAGCTCGACGGGGTGCACCTGCGCCGCATCTCGCGGCCCGCCGCGGCGGCGCCGTCGACCGGTTCGCCGAAGGTGCACGAGGTCGAGCAGCAGGCGCTGATCGACGTCGCGATCCCACAGCCCTAGCACGATTCGCTTTGCGTCACTAAGCAAAGCTCGTCAACAGAGAGAGGGAGGCCGTCCGGCCTCCCTCTTTTTTCGCCCTCGCCTGGCGTTACGACATCATCACGGATTACATAGATGCGAAATATACATATGAGCACTCTTGACTACCTCGCAAGTTATCGCTAACAATGTTGTGACGGTCACTGGTTTGATCAGCGTGCCCGGCAAACAATCACACAGGAAGTGATGCATATATGCGAAACAATCCCTCACCTCCGGGTTCGCTGCACCGGAGAACCCTCCTCGCCGGGTCGGCGGCGGCCGCCGGACTCGGCCTGACCGGATGCGGCTCTCTCTCGGCCTCGCTGAGCGAGAAGACCTTGGTCAAGCAGTGGAACCTCCTCGCCGGCGCCGACGGCGCCATCATGACGTCGATGCACGACCAGTTCATGGGCGAGCACCCCGACATCGAACTTCAGGCGACGACCTTCGGCTGGGGGACGCCGTTCTACACCCGCGTGGTCATGGGGGCCTCCGGCGGCAACGCCGCCGACATCGCCACCATCCACGTCTCCCGGCTCAAGAGCCTCTCCCCCGACACCCTCATGGACGCGATCGAGATCGACGAGATCGTCGAGGCCGGGCTGAATCCCGAGGACTTCCCCAGCGACCTCTGGGAGAAGTGCTTCGTCGACGACAAGCTGTACGCCATCCCGATCGACACGCATGCGCTGGTCAACTACTACAACCGGACCGTCTGCGAACAGGCCGGGGTCCTCAACGCCGACGGCACGCTCCTGGAGACCCACGGGGTCGAGGAGTACTTCGACCTGCTCCGCGCCGTCAAGGACGTCACCGGCGAATACGGCACCTCCCTCGACACCTTCGCCGGCTGGCGCCAGTTCTGGGCCTGGTACCGGCAGCAGGACGGCGAGTGGATCTTCCACGAGGACGACTTCGAACTCGACGACGACAAGGCGCTGGCCGCCATCGAGCCGATGTACCGGATGGCCGAGGAAGGGCTCTGCCCCACCTTCGCCGACGGCGCCCAGTGCGCCGCCAACTTCGAGAACGGCGCGGCCGGACTCGTCCAGGTCGGCAACTGGGAGATCGTCCGCTTCCGGGCCTTCGACGAGGCGCAGGGCCTGGACTTCTCCATCACCGAGATGCCCGACTTCTACGGCAATCGCCGCACGCAGGGCGACAGCCACGCCTACATCCTGCCGCGGCACAACTCCTGGGACCCCGAGGTCCGCAAAGCCACGATCCGGTACGCGGGCTGGATGCTCCAGAACAGCTTCCAGTGGGGCGCCGGCGCCGGCCACACTCCCGCGTACCTCCCGGTCACCGAGAGCAGCGAGTACCAGCAGCTCCAACCGAACGCCGAGTACTCGGGCGTGGTCGACAACGTCCAGCTCGACCCCGACGTCTGGTTCGCCGGTTCGGCCGCCCGCATTTACGACGAGGTCGGCAGCGTGCTCCAGCAGGTCTACGCCCTGGCGATGACCCCCGAGGACGCTCTCGCGCTCATCAAGGAGCGGACGCACGCGCTGCTCGACCTGCCCAACCCGGTTGACTGAATCGATTCATAGGACCTCTCATGACTACCGACACAAAGACGCCCGCTGAGGCGCCCGCAGAGGAGCGGCCCCCGCGCATGAGCGCGCCGCCCTCCAAGAAGCGAACGTCGTGGACCGGGCTGTGGTTCGTCCTGCCGTTCACCGCGATGTACGTGCTCTTCCTCGTCTGGCCGACCATCCTCGGCCTCTACTACTCCTTCACGGACAAGAGCCTCACCGGACGCCCCGTCGAATGGATCGGCCTGGCGAACTGGGCCGAGGCCTTCCGCGACGAGCGCGCCTGGGCCGCGCTGTGGAACACCGCCGAGTTCACGCTCTACAGCACTCCCCCGCTGGTGGTCCTCGCGATCGTCCTCGCGCTCCTGGTCAACCGCGCCCGCAAGATGGGTTGGTTCCTGCGGATGGCGTTCTTCGCGCCGTTCGTCGTCCCGGTGTCCGTGGTGACCATGATCTGGATCTGGATGTACCAGCCGGACGGCGGGCTCATCAACCACTACCTCCAGATGCTCGGCATCCAGAGCCCCGACGCCCCGGCCCTGTGGCTGCAGGACGAGAACCGCGCCATGTGGTCGGTGGTCATGACCACCGTGTGGTGGACGATCGGCTTCAACTTCCTGCTGTTCCTGGCCGCGCTCCAGACCATCCCGAAGGACGTCTACGAGGCCTCGAGCATGGACGGCGCCAACTGGTGGCAGCAGCTGTGGCGCATCACGCTGCCGCTGCTCAAGCGCACCGTCGCCCTCGTGCTCGTCCTGCAGATGATCGCCTCGCTGCGCATCTTCGACCAGATGTACCTGATGACCGGCGGCGGTCCCAACCGCGCCACCGAGGTCGCGATCCACTACATCTACATCTCCGGCTTCGAGGGCTACCGCATCGGCTACGCCTCGGCGCTGTCGTACGTGCTGTTCGTCCTCATCATGATCGTCTCCATCGTCCAGTTCCGGCTGTTCTCCAGGAAGGAGGCCTGATATGACCACCCTTCAAGAAAAGCCGCGGACGGAACCGGGCGAGAAGCGCGTCATCAACCGCCGCCGCAAGAAGGTGACGGCGGGCACCGGTCTCGTGTACTTCTCGGCGTTCGTCCTGGCCCTGCTGTGGCTCGTGCCGCTGCTGTGGGCGCTGTCGACGTCGCTGAAGACCGAGACCGAGGCCAGTCTCGGCCAGGACATCCACTGGATCCCGCGGGAATGGTCCCTTGAGGGCTACCGGGTCCTGTTCGAGCGCGGCGACCACCTGACGTGGATGGTGAACTCCACGGTCGTCTCGACCATCGTCACCGTGCTCACGCTGGTGCTGTGCGTCCTGGCCGCGTACGGATTCTCGCGGTTCAGCTTCCCGGGCAAGAACATCATCTTCGCGGCGATCATCGCCGGGCTGATGGTGCCGCCCCAGGCGCTGATCATCCCGCTGTTCGACATCGTGACCACGTTGAACCTGGCCGACACCTACTGGGGCCTGGCGCTGCCGCAGGTCGTCGCTCCGGTCATGGTGTTCATCCTCAAGCGGTTCTTCGACGCGATCCCGCGCGACTACGAGGAGGCCGCCACGATCGACGGCGCGGGCCACCTCAGGATCCTGTGGAGCGTCATCGTGCCGCTGTCGGGCCCGATCATGGCGGCCGTCGGCATCTTCACCTTCATCGGCTCGTGGAACAACTTCCTGTGGCCGCTGTTGATCGCGACCGACCCGTCGATGATGACCCTGCCGGTCGGCCTCGGCGTCGTCGCCGGAGGCTACGGCCTGTTCTACGCCCAGAACATGGCCGCCGCCGTGCTCGGCGCGCTGCCGCTGCTGATCGTGTTCCTGCTGTTCCAGAAGCAGATCGTCAGGGGCGTCGCCGGAGTCGGCCTCAAGTGACCCCGGTGCAAGGGGTGGGGCCGCTGCCCGCGGTCCCGCCCCTTGATCGTTCAGAAGAACCCGATCCGCTCGAGGCATGTGGCCGGGCTCCAGCCCAGCGTCGAGCCCGAGCGGACCCTGATCCACTCGTAGTCCCAGGCCAGTCCGTCGCAGCTGAGCGCCTTGTCGCCCTCGCGTGCGAAGCAGGACCCGCGGAGCTCCTCGCCGTCGGGGATGCGGACCAGGCGCTTGGCGGTCATGGTCGTGTCGGCGAAGATCGAGACGCCGAAGAGCGCGTCGACCTCGTACCGGCACAGCAGGAGCTGCTCCCCCGCCCGCTCCTCGGAGAGGATCGCCGGCTGCGCCGACACCGGTCCCGCCTGGCCGGACTCGGAAAAGGACGCCGGCCCGGCAGCGGAGCCCTCGCCGCGTTCGACCATCGCCATCACCACGACCACGATCGCCGCCGCGATCGCGACCTTCACGGCGGCCCGCTTCGCGACCGCCCACGCGGTGCCCGAACCGGCCCGCAGGCCGTCCTTGAGCCCTCCTCCGACTGACATGATCGCCCCCTCGTCCTGGCTCGATGCCTCCTACAGACTGCGGGGACGATCGTCGCTCAGGCGGGGATTCCGCGAGAAACCTTCTGCGCCGTCGTAATTACGACGCTGTGATCACGACCTTGCCGAAGGACTCGCCCGAGCCGAGACGGCGCAGCGCGGCCTCGGCGTCGGCCAGCGGGTGCGTCGAATCGATGACCGGCCGCACGCCCCGCTCGTCGCAGAAGGCGATCAGCGCGGCCAGCTCCTCGAGGGTGCCCATGGTCGACCCGAGGATCTCCAGCTGCTTGAAGAACACGTGCCGCAGGTCGACCTCGGCGATGCTGCCGCCGGTGACGCCGCAGTTCACCAGCCGGCCTCCGGGCTTGAGCGACTTGACCGAGTGGCCCATGACCGGTCCTCCGACCGAGTCGACGACGACGTCGACGCGCTCGGGCAGCCGCGTGCCCGGTTCGACGGCCTCGGCGCCGATCTCGGCGGCCGCCTCGCGGCGGTCGGCTCTGCGGCCGGTGGCGTAGACCCGCGCGCCCATTGCTTTCGCGAGCACGATCGCGGCGGTGGACACGCCGCCGCCGGTGCCGTGGACCAGGACCGTGCCGTCTGCGGGGAGGCGCCCGCGGGTGGTGAGCATCCTCCACGCGGTGAGGTAGGCCGTGGGCAGGCAGGCGGCCTCGGCCGCGCTCCACCCCTCGGGCTTGGGCAGCAGGTTGCGGGCCGGGACGGCGACGGTCTCGGCGAGCGTGCCGGGGTGGAACTCCGACAGGAGCGTGCGCCGCGGGTCGAGGGTCTCGTCGGCGAGTGTGGGATCGGCGATGACGGGGTACACCACGACTTCGTCGCCGTCGGCGGTGACGCCGACCGCGTCGGTCCCGAGGATCATCGGGCACTGGTCCTCGCGCAGGCCGACGCCGGCGAGCGACCACAGGTCGTGGTGGTTCACCGAGGCGGCCGCCAGCGCGACACGCGTCCATCCCGAGGGGACATCGGGCGGCTCGATCGCTCCGACCGAGAGCGCCGAGAGTGGATCGTCGGGGTTCACGTTGCGGGCGTAGGCGGCTAGCATCGGCGATCGGCCTCCATCTTGGCGCGGCTGGCGAGCCGCGGTTCGGCTCCGGGTGGCGGACGAACTGTCCACCATGGTCGTCGTGCGGACTTGTGTTGTGTCTCTAACTGTAGGGGTACGCACGAAAACGGCCCTCCGAGAGGTAGGGTCGGCGTTGGAATCACACCCACTGGAAAGAAGCTGGAGGGGCAATGTTGAAGCCTCTGTTCAAGCGGCTGCTGCCGCAGATTTCGGCTTCGGCTCACTGCGACCTGCCGTGCGGGGTCTACGACCCGGCGCAGGCCCGCATTGAAGCGGAGTCGGTCAAAGGGATCTGCGAGAAGTACCAGGCCAACGAGGACCCCGAGTTCCGCACTCGAGCTCTCATGATCAAGGAGCAGCGGGCGCAGTTGGTCAAGGAGCACCTGTGGGTGCTGTGGACCGACTACTTCAAGCCGCCGCACTTCGAGAAGTACCCGCAGCTCCACACGCTGGTCAACGAGGCCACGAAGCTGGCGGGCGCGAGCGGCTCCAAGGGCTCGGCCGACCCGCAGGTCGCCGACGAGCTGCTGGCCAAGATCGACCAGATCGCGGAGATCTTCTGGGAGACGAAGAAGTAGCGTCGCGCGTCGATCCGCACCGTGAAACGCCCGCCCGGCTCCGGACGTGTCCGGAGCCGGGCGGGCGTTTCGGCGCCACCTCGCGGGGCGGTCCCCATCCGTGGGCCGTTCCCACTATTCTTTGGACCGGGAGCTGCTGGAGACCGATGGTCGACACAACGTCACAGGGAGCGGCGATGCCGGTGAGCGATGAACGCGAGGACGTGCTGCTGCTCGAGGTTCCGACGACGGGCGATTACCTGTCCGTGCTGCCCACGGCGACCGCGGCGGTGGCGACGCGTCTCGGGTTCTCGCTGGACGCGATCGAGGATCTGCGTGCGGCGGTGAACGCCGCCGTGACGCTGCTCCTGCCGCCCGAGTCGGGGCGGTCGCTGTCTTTCCTCAGGCGCGGCGGCGGGAGCGGCGAGCCGCTGCACTGCAGCCTGGCGGTCGGGCTCGAGAGCCTGCGGATCGTGTTGACCCGACCGGGGGGCGATCCGCTGCCGGATCCGAACACCTACCAGTGGCAGGTACTGCGCGCGCTGACCGACGAGGTGGTGGCCGACAGTTCCGGTTCGGCCGCGTCGATCACGATCCGGCAGCAGCGGCCGGCGACCGAGGCCGATGCCGACACCGAGGCGCACCGGGTCCGTTGACGGGCCGGTTCTGGGGGGTCCGTCCGGGCCCGGACAGCTTGAAGGCCCGACATCGCTGCCGGGCCCTTCAAACATCGTGTTTCAGATCGAGGGATGGGTTCGGACTCAAGGGTCTGCGTTCGCGGGAGCGCTCAGCTCGCGGCTTGGGCGACCAGCGGGCGCAGCGCACCGGAGCGGCGCTTGAGCTCGCGGCGCTCCAGCTCGCTCATCCCGCCCCATACGCCGGCGTCCTGGCCGGTCTCGAGCGCCCACCGCAGGCACTCCTCGGTGACGGGGCAGCGCCTGCAGACGCTCTTGGCCTGCTCGATCTGCGTCAAAGCCGGGCCGGTGTCCCCGATCGGGAAGAACAGTTCGGGGTCTTCGTCACGGCAAACGGCCTCGTGGCGCCAATCCATCAAACATCTCCTTGCTGAAAATCAGAAGTTCGCTTACACGGTGTTATGACTAGCTTGCGTTTCGGGCGCTTCGCGGCTCAGTCCAAAGGAGTCCCGTCCGGTACAGCAGAGTGGACGAATACGCCTCCATACGAGGATTCCCGCCGACTCGCGACGAGTAGTGGGCCTCCGCACAATGGAACCCGCTCTCGCCGGGAGTGCGGGGGTCGCTCTCAATCGCAACAGCGTCGTTGCGGACGCCTGGGCACAAGCGAGAGCATCCTCCGCCGCCTCGGGTCGGCCGGTCGATTGTCGACGGCCCGCACCTTGACCCGACTACCTTGTGAATACTTTCACAAGGATTGGATTTGTCAAGAGGTTCGACTCCGGAAAACAGCCCGAAGTGAGTGAACTCACCGAACTACCTCGACGAAGACCCGGCCATGGCGCACTGGTGAGCCACGAGTGCGGCCGAGTCAGCACCTCCGGACGCCGCCGTGATCCCTACCGCGGATCAGCGGAGCGGCTCCCACAGCGCCTCCTGGAGGGGGGCGGTGACAGCGAGTCGAACCGGTTTGACACACTGGTACTCAGACTGGACTAAGGTATGGCTCGCAAGAGTCGCCAAGGCTGAGCACTCGGCAGAAATACTCAATCCAAACACCAGGTCAAAACGCACCGAAAATACGATATTTGGTTGTCAAGTCTCACGCCGCCCGCATAAGGCGGCGAAATCAACCTTGCCCGGTCCCGGTCGACTTGTCAACACCCACGCTCAGGTTTTCCCAAGTTGTTAACAGGCCACCCGCAATGCTCCGGGAACCGAAGTCAATTCGAGTTCCGTGCGCTCTCCGAGATAGTCTCCGTCGAGCTGGAATGCTTGCGGAAGCGACGCACGCAGACGAATCCTGGACAGATCGTGATGCGTGACCGCGTCGCTACCGTCGGGGCCCTCGCGGCCCGCCAGCAGCATCGCGGCGGTTCGGGCGGCGGCCGACAGACCAAGTTTACGCAGAATCAATACGTCAAGTCCAGCATTAAAGGACGCCCGCGCGTTGAGATTCACCGGAAGGGTGCCCAAGTAGGTCCACGGCGCGCAGTTCTGGACCACGACCATCCCGGTCGACGAGTCGGTCTCGCCGGTCGACAACTCGACCTCGATCGACTCGCCCTCGACGCCGTGCTCGTTGAGCTCGGCCATGACGGCTCTGGCATAGTGCGCACCCATGTTGCGGCCGTTGCGGCGGTAGGACTCCACCCGCTTGATGACCGATGCGTCCCAGCCGAGTCCGGCGCAGAAAGTGAAGAGTCTCTCCTCGGTGTCGTCGGCCACTCGACCCAGACTCACCACGCGCGGTTCGCGCACGCGGAGCGCCTCGACGATCTCCTTGACCGCCTTCCGCCGGTCCGCCGGCAGCCCCAACGCCCGCGCGAACACGTTCGTGGATCCGCCGGGTATGGGGGCGAAGACCGGCGCGTCCTCGGCCTTGCGGCCGTCGGCGAGCAGGCCGTTGACCACTTCGTTGACCGTGCCGTCGCCGCCGAGGCTCAACACTGCGTCGAAGCCTTCGTCGACGCCGCGCCGCGCGAGCTGCTCGGCGTGCCCGCGGTCGCCGGTCTGCTCCACGGTCAGATCGACCACGTCCCCGAGCTGCTTCGCCACGCGCCTGAGGCGCCGCCGGGAGGTGGACGACGCCTTCGGATTGACGATGAGCAGACCGCGCTGCGGCGCTGGTTGCAGGGCGTGCATAGTCGCAGCTTAGCCCGGGATACGGTTGCGGTGTGAACGAAACCGACGCCGACATGGGCGCCGTCACCGAAAGGCCCGGTGGCGACTACCGACCCTGGACTGTGATCGTGGCCGCAGGGCTGTTCTGGCTTCTCGCAACCGGACTCGCCGCGGCAGGTGTGTGGGGCATCGCCCAAGTGGTGACCGGCGAGGTCGACTCGGTAAGCGCGGCAGTCGGGGTGACGGTGATCGCCTGGCTCGTGGCCGCCTACTACTGGTTCATCGGACGGCGCCTGCTGCAGTGCCGCGACCTCATCGCCCAAGCGGTGTTCCAGGCCCTGCTGTGGCTGCCGGTCGGCTACTACATGCGCGAGGCCGGACTCCACTCCTACGGACTCGCGACCTGGGGAGTGGCGGCCGTCACGCTGGCATCGGTGCTGTCGTCGCCTACCCGCAGAGCCGTCGGCTTCGGCCAGAGCCGTCCGCCGTTCGCCGGGAACGACTTAGACGGCCGCGGCGGCCGACGACCGGTCGGCGATGAGCTTCAGCAGTTCGGGGGCCGTGCCGAGCGGTTCGCCGACGAAGACCGCGCCCGCCGAGCGCGCCGATGCCGCGGCGACGTCGCAGAGCTTGCCGGGGGCGATGAAGTAGCAGACCGCGGCGACGCGCTCGCACCCGAGTGCCCGCAGTTCCGCGACCGCTTCGGCGCCGCTCAACCCCGGTCCGGAGGCGAATGCGGCGCGCGATGGGACGGCGAGCCGGCGTCCTGCCTCGGCCGCCACCGCCTCGACGTGCGCACGGCCCTCGTCGACCCGCGTTCCGGCCGCGAGCACCGCCAGACCGTCGGCGCCGTCGGGCAGTCCGCGGACCAGTGCCGAGGCCAGCGTTTCGTCGCCCACCGGGCGGCCGAGGACGACCGTGAGGCCGGCGCGAGCCTCCTCGGCACGCCTGGCCACCTCGGGCAGATCGGTCCGGGAATGGTAGGCGTCGGTCAGCAGCAGCGGCAGCGCCACGGCCCGCTCGACGCCTTCGTCGGCCAGACCGGTGAGCACGTCCACCGGGTGCGGGTCGTTGAACTCGAGGAAGCCGACACGGGCTCGAGCGGCCGCCGCGATGTCGCGCACGACCTCCGGCGACCGGGGGTCGGGACTGCCGTGCGCGACGAGGACGACCGGCGTCTCAGACATGCAACCCGCATTCGGTCTTGTCGAAGGCGGCCCAGCGGCCCGCGCGCGGGTCCTCGCCCGGCTGCGTGCGGCGGGTGCACGGCCAGCAGCCGATCGAGCGGAAGCCGTCGCCCAGCAGCGGGTTCACCGGGATGTTGTGGCGTTCGATGTAGGAGAGCTGCTCGGCCTCGGTCCACTTCGCGATCGGCGAGACCTTGACCTTGCGGCGGCTGACGTCGAAGTCGACCACGCGGGTGTTCGCGCGCGTCGGGCCCTCGTCGCGGCGCAGCCCCGTGGCCCAGCCGTCGTAGTCGGCCAGCGCGCGGCCCAGCGGCAGGACCTTCCGCAGCGAGCAGCATTCGTCCGGGGCGCGCTCGAACAGGCGCGGCCCGAACTCGCCGTCCTGCTCCAGCACCGACTGGTCGGGCTGGATGGAGCGGACGTTGACGTCCATGGTCGAGGCCACGAAGTCGCGGATCTCGAGGGTCTCGGGGAAGTGCAGGCCGGTGTCGAGGAAGACCACGTCGATGCCGGGGGCGACCGTCGCGGCAAGGTGCACCACGGCGGCGTCGGCCATGGAGGAGGTCACACAGAAGCGCTCGCCGAACTCGCCGACGGCCCACTCGATGATCTCGGTGGCCGTGGCGTCCTCGAGGCGCTCTCCCGCTTCGGTGGCGAGGTCGCGGAGTTCGAAGGGGTCCCGGTTCGTCGTGCTGTCCATGTGGTTACTCCGATTCGGGGTAGTTCGGTGCCGCTCTGTCTTCGTTCGGACGGGTGGGAGGTGCGGGTACGGCCGGCGGTGCGGCCATCCCGTGGTACTTGAGGGTGAACACGCGGGTGCAGTCGCGGCAGTGCCAGCCGCCCTTGATCTCGACCTCGCCGTCCGGCTCCGGCTCGTAGGGCCTGAGGTCTTCCTCCCCGCAGTACGGGCAGTGGTAGGGAACGACTCGGCCGCTCACTTCAGGTCCTCTTCGTCGGCCCGGTGCACCCAGCGGGCGAACGACTCGCCTTCCGACCTGCCCGCGAGGTAGCGGCGGGTGACGCGTTCGACGTAGTCGCCGAGGTCGGCGGAGGCGACCTTGAGGCCGCGGGACTTGCGGCCCAGACTCGCCGAACCGGCGTGGCCACCGCCCAGGTGGACCTGGAAGCCCTCGACCTGCTGCCCGTCGACGGTCACCAGTTGGCCCTTGAGACCGATGTCGGCGGTCTGCGTGCGGGCGCAGGCGTTGGGGCAGCCGTTGACGTGGACCGAGATCGGCACGTCGAGTTCGGGGACGCGCTTCTCGAGCTCGGCGATGAGGTCGCGGGCGCGGTCCTTGGTGTCGACGATGGCGAGCTTGCAGAACTGGATGCCGGTGCAGGCCATGGTGTGCTGGCGCCATTGCGACGGCTTGGCGGTGAGCCCGATCGCCTCCAGGTCGTCCACGGCGGCGTCGACCTTGTCGCCGGGGATGTCGAGCACCAGGAGCTTCTGGAGTGCGGTGGTGCGGAGGCGGTCCGAGCCGTACTTCTCGGCGACGTCGGCCAGCTGGTCGAGCATGGTGCCCGAGACGCGGCCGACCACGGGGGCGACGCCGATGTAGTAGTTGCCGTCGTTCTGCTCGTGGACGCCGATGTGGTCGGTGAGGCGCTCCGGTTCGGCGGGGGCCTCGAGGTCCGGCAGTTTGCGGCCCAGGTAGGCCTCGGACTCGAGGACTTCGCGGAACTTCTCGACGCCCCAGTCCTTGACGAGGAACTTCAGGCGGGCGCGGGTGCGCAGGCGCCGGTAGCCCCAGTCGCGGAAGATCTGGGTGACGCCCAGCCACACGTCGACCAGGTCGTCCTGGGAGACCCAGACGCCGAGGCGCTGGGCGAACATGGGGTTGGTCGACAGGCCGCCGCCGACCCACAGGTCGAAGCCGGCCCCGTGCTCGGGGTGGTGGGCGCCGACCAGCGAGAAGTCGTTGGAGTCGTAGGGGCTGTCGGGGAGCCAGGAGATCGAGGTCTTGTACTTGCGCGGCAGGTTCGACAGGCTCTGGTCGCCGACGAAGCGGTCGTGGATCTCCTTGATCTGCGGCGTCGGGTCGATGACCTCGTCCTTGCTGACCCCGGCGACCGGGGAGCCGAGGACGACGCGCGGGCAGTCGCCGCAGGCCTCCTGCGTGTCGAGGCCGACCGATTCGAGGCGGCGCCAGATCTCGGGCACGTCTTCGACTCGGATCCAGTGGTACTGGACGTTCTGGCGGTCGGTGACGTCGGCGGTGTCGCGGGCGAACTCCTTGGAGATGCCGGCGACGGTGCGCAGCTGCTCTCGGGAGAGCTGACCGCCGTCCATGCGGACGCGCATCATGAAGTAGCGGTCGTCGAGCTCCTCGTCCTCGAGAATGGCGGTCTTGCCGCCGTCGATCCCGGGGCGGCGCTGGGTGTACAGGCCCCACCAGCGGAAGCGTCCCCGCAGGTCGGCCGGGTCGATCGAGTCGAACCCGCCGTGCGCGTAGATGCCCTCGATGCGCTGCCGCACGTTGAGCGGATTGTCGTCCTTCTTGGACTGCTCGTTCTTGTTCAGCGGCTCGCGGTGGCCCAGGGCCCACTGGCCCTGGCCCTTGGGCCGACGGGGTTTGCGCGTTGGCGTTGGCACAGTTCTCCTGAATGCAGACACGGGTGTGGCGTGATTCGACGGTTCGACGGAACCGGGGATTAAGCGCGCATCAGACAGGCGGCGCTGAACACACGGCAGAAGTCCACGTGGCGGCGTGCCACGAGGCGGAGTCCGTGCGCAGAAGACATGCGAGCAAGCATGCCATAACAAGCGGCCGTATGACAGCCTCGTCCCGGCAACTGGACTCCGGGACGCACCGCACGGGCCGGTCGTCACTGGAGGGTGAAGTCGACCTCCGCCTCGGTGCCGCCGTCGGAGCGGGGACGCATCTCGATGGTGCCGCGCAGCTCCCCGGTGACCAGCGTGTGGACGATCTGGAGTCCCAGCCGGTTGGAGTTCGCGATCTTGAAGCCCTCGGGCAGGCCTTTGCCCTGGTCGGAGACGGTGACCCGGAAGTGGTCGCCGTCGCGGGCGACGCCGATGACGACCTCGCCCTCCTGGCCGGGAGGGTAGGCGTGCTCGACGGCGTTCTGGATCAGCTCGTTGACGACCATCACCAGCGGTGTGGCGTACTCGCTCGGCAGCACCCCGAAGGTGCCCTCGCGCCGCAGCGTGACCTTCGACTCGGCGACCGACACCTCGACGGCCATCGAAGCGACCCGGTCGACGATCTGGTCGAAGCCGACCGACTCGTCCGAGGACTGGGCGAGGGTCTCGTGGACCAGCGCGATCGAGGCGACGCGCCGGACCGACTCCTCGAGCGAGACCCGGGCCTGCGGCGAGCCGACCCGCCGGGCCTGGAGGCGCAGCAGCGCGGCGACGGTCTGGAGGTTGTTCTTGACCCGGTGGTGGATCTCGCGGATCGTGGCGTCCTTGGTGACCAGCTCGCGGTCGAGGCGCCGGACCTCGGTGATGTCGCGCACCAGCACCAGCGCGCCGGCGGCCTTGCCTCCCGGCCGCAGCGGCAGCGCCCGCATGAGGACCGTCGCGCCCTTGGCCTCGATCTCCTTGCGGCGGGGCGTGCCGCCGGCGAGCGCGTCGCGGATGCGGCGGGCGGCGTCGGCGCCGATCTCGGCGTCGCTCGGGAGGCTCCGGGTCAGTTCGGCCAGGTCGCGGTCCCTCAGGTGCCCGGTGACGCCCATGCGCCGGTAGGCCGACAGGGCGTTGGGCGAGGCGTAGCGGACCAGGCCGTCGGCGCCGATGCGGACCAGGCCGTCGCCGATGCGCGGCGCGGTCGTCGGCTCCCCCGGCAGCAGCGGCGGCGGGAAGCCGCCGTCGGTGAGCATCTGCACCAGGTAGTCGGCGGTCTTGAGGTAGTTGAGCTCGAGGTGGGAGGGGCTGCGCGTGTCGGAGAGGTTGGTGTCGCGGGCGGCGACGGCGATGACCTGGCTGCGGTCGCGCCGGCGCACCGGGATGGCCTCGTGGCGGGCGGCGACGTCACCGCGCCAGACCGGGTCGCCCTCGCGGAAGATGCGGCCTTCGGTGAAGGCGACCTTCAGGTGCGCCGCGTCCTCGCCCTCGACGATGCGGCCGACCTGGTCCTCTTCGTAGGCGGTGGGGCCGGTGGTGGGCCGGACCTGGGCGAGGCACACGAACCGGCCCGGGTGGTCCTTGACGGCGCTCCAGAGCAGGAAGTCGGCGAAGGAGAGGTCGGCCAGGAGCTGCCACTCGGCGACCAACCGCTGGAGGTGGGCCGCGGAGTTCGAGGACAGTTCGGTGTGGGCGCTGACGATGTCGCGGAGTGTTGACACCCGGCAATCCTAACTGCGGGTTCACCGGGCGTTCCGGTCCGGAATTCGGCCTCGCCGGCTAAGGCAGTGTCATGTCCGGTTTGTCGAGCTCTTCGACGTTGACGTCCTTGAACGTCAGGACGCGGACGTGCTTGACGAAGCGGGCGGGGCGGTACATGTCCCAAACCCAGGCATCGTGCATCTCGACTTCGAAGTAGGTCTCCGCGTCGGCGCCGCGGACTTGGACCTCCACCGCGTTGGCCAGGTAGAACCGCCGCTCGGTCTCGACGACGTAGGTGAACTGCCGCACGATGTCGCGGTACTCGCGGTACAGCTGCAGTTCCATGTCGGTCTCGTACTTCTCGAGGTCCTCGGCGCTCAACGCTCCTCCTTCTCAACGGCCATTCCCACGATAGTGCGGCGAGAATCCACCTCGCCGCAGGCGTCGCCGCGGCCGGAGCCGCCGTGGGCGGCGACGTTCGCGTACGACATGCGGTGTTCCTCGCACGGGCCCCACTCCCGCATCGCCGCCTCGTGGGCGGCGGTCCCGTACCCCTTGTGGGTCGCGAAACCGTAGTGAGGGTAGCGCCGGTCCAGGAGTTCCATCTGCCGGTCGCGGGTGACCTTGGCGACGATGCCCGCGGCGGCCACGCAGGCGGCAGTGCGGTCGCCCTTGACGACGCCGAGGCTGGGGACCGGCATGCCGTCGACGGCGAACCCGTCGGTCAGGACGTATCCGGGCCGCTCGGCGAGCCCGGCGACGGCCAGACGCATGCCCTCGAGGTTGCATACCCCCACACCGCGCGCGTCTATCTCGGCCGGCGGATACGACACCACCGAGATGCGCGCCCGGCTGCGGCGCAGCCGCTCGAAGACCCGGTCGCGGGCGGCTGCGGTGAGCAGCTTGGAGTCGCCGAGCTCGTCGAGGCGGGCGCTGGGCGGCAGGCTGACGGCGGCCACGACCAGGGGGCCGGCGCAGGCGCCCCGGCCGGCCTCGTCGACCCCGGCGACCGGGCCGAGGCCGCGTCGCTCCAAGGCCGCCTCGAGCGCGTACAGGTCGCCGTCGCGGCGCATCCGGGAAGGGGCGGGGCGCAGCACGGTCAGGATGGCTCGGGGACGTCCTCGTACGTGTCGGGCGCGTCGAACCAGGTGGCGTGGTCGAACGGCCAGAACAGCACGAACGCCTTGCCGATCACGGCGTCGACGTCGATGGTCGAGGCGGTGACGTCGCCGCCGGTGCGGACGTAGCGTTCGCGCGAGTCGCCCGAGGCCTGCCGGTGGTCGCCCATGACCCACAGCCGCCCCTCGGGCACCACCAGGTCGAACGGGTCCCGGCTCGGGACGTCCTGCACGCCGGTCATCGGGTTGACGTAGAGGTAGTCGCTCTCGTCGAGCGGGTACCCGTTGACGGTGATCCGTCCGTCATCGTCGCAGCACACTACGTGATCGCCTCCGACGGCGATGACGCGCTTGATGAACTCGTCCTCTTCGAGGTTCGACCGCCACGACTCGGGCGCGGTGAACACGATGATGTCGCCGCGTTCGGGCTCGGAGAAGTCGTAGACGAGCTTGTTGACCAGGACGCGATCGTTGAGTTCGAGCGTGGTCTCCATCGAACCCGAAGGTATGTAATAGGTCTGGACGACGAATGTCCGGACCAGGACGGCCACGAGGATGGCCACGCCCAGCAGGATGGGAAGCTCTTTCCAGAACGAGCCCTTCTGCTTGGGGCGTTTTTCGGAAGACTCATCGGCGCCGCCACCGCCGCCGTCCGCGCCAGGCGCTTGCCCTTCTTCGATCACGGTGCGAGTCTACGCGGTCGCGCAGCGACCTCTGGTGCGCCCATCACCGTGGCGGGCAAGGCGGGCGGAAGATGATAGTCAACTGCCACGGGTTGAAGTCCGTGGCTTGTCGCTCGTGCCCGCCGCTGGCTGCGGTGTATCGGCAACATTGGGCGTATTGACAAAAGCCCAAGTCGTGCGTGCGCGGTCACGGACGTTGACCGCGGCTACCTGGTCGGCGGGCCCAGCGAGTCCGCACCCCCGACAGGCAAAATCATCACGTGTGGGTCGATTGTGCTTGGCGGTATGCCCGCACAACGGGCACCGCCGCGAGGTGTTCCTCGCATCAATGGTCACCACCGGCACCCCGGCCCGCTTCGCTTTATAGGCGATGAAGGCCTGGAGCTGGTGGAAGGACCACGAGTTGAGCTCGCCTCGCTGGGCGGCTGGGAGCCGTACCCGGTCACGGATACCGGCAAGATCTTCTATGCCGATACCGCGTCCGGTGCGTTCAGCCTTGCCTACGAGCTGCTTCGCGATCCTGTGGTCGTTGTCCTTGATCGCACGGGCTTCTCGCCGTGCGCGGGCTTTGAGCTTCTTCTTCGCCGACTTGGTGGCCTTGGCCTGCAACTCGGCGCGGACTTTCGCCATCCGCTTGCGGTACCGACGCAGCCCGGCACCTTCGAAGTTGTCGCCGTCGGAGCTGGTGGCGATGTTGGCAATCCCCATGTCGACCCCGAGGAGGTCGACCGGATCGCAGTTCGCCTCAGCGTCGGCGACCTCGACCGTCGCGGCCAGGTACCACTGCCCGTCGCGAAAGACCAGGTCCGTCTCGCCCCGGCGAGCACGCTCCAGGAGTTTGAGGTGGTCGGGGTGCCCGGTGAAGGCGATCCCGCGCTTGCGACCGTGGACGGTCCAGATCGACACCGTCCGGGCCTCGTGCTGCCAGGACAGGCACCGGTCGTCGAACGCCTGCGCGGCATCGGGGCGGAACGCGACCGGTTTCGCCCTCGCCTGCGCCGCGCGTTTCCCGGCGAGGCGCCTGGCCCTGACGAGCCCGGTGATGGTGGCGTAGGCGTGGCAGGTCTTCTTGATGACCAGCTGCGCGATCTGCGAGCCGAGCCCGCGCTCCTTCAGCTCGGTGTAGGTGTGCTGGCGCAGCGCGTACTCCCGCGGCACACCGTGCGCGAAGGCCACAGCCGAGGCCCAGTTCGCGGCCTCATTGACCGCGCGCAGCGTCGCCGCCAGCGCCTGCTCCGGTGTCGGCACCAGCTTCACCTGCACGACCTGCTTCCCCACAAGCACCAGATTAGAAGTCGGATCCGACAAGAACACCGACACCGATCGGGACCTATCGGTGTCATCACGGTCACTCGTTGCTCACAATCCCGCTTCGCGGGACGGCGAGCGAGCAATCGCCCCGAATTCCCACCGGCGGTGAACCGCCAGGGATCCTTCGGGAAACCAGCTGAACGCCGGGTCTGCTGTGAATCTCGCCGCGGCGTCGGCTTCGGACTCGTCGCCGGGCTCGGCGGGCTCGGATCCGCCGCCGGCGCCCTCGCCGGAGGTGCCGTCCAGGACGTCGAAGGAGCCGGGGATCTCCAGGTCGCGGGCGCGGTCGGTCGGCCACACCAGGCTGATGGCCCTGCCGATGATGTTCTCGACCGGCACCGGGCCCTGGCAGCGCGAGTCCTGGGAGTTGCCGCGGTGGTCGCCCATGACCCAGACGTGGCCGGCGGGGATGGTCACCGGCTCGAACCTCCGGGCGTGGCACGAGCCCGGCTCGACGTCGAGCGGCGCGTCGTCGTAGACATACTCGCCTTCGTTCAGGGAGACCCCGTTGACCACGACGTTGCCGTCGTCGTCGCAGCATTCGACGGTGTCGCCGCCGACGGCGATCACGCGTTTGATGAAGTCCTTCTCATCGGGCTCGGCCAGGCCGACCAGGTCGAGCACGGCGGTGCCGAAATCCGACAGGAAGGTGCCGCCGCCCGTGGGCCGGTACTCGGGGTCCCAGTTGTCGGTGCCGCGGAAGACGACCACCTCGCCGCGCTGGGGGCTGCGCAGGGTCGAGGTCAGCTTGAGGACCAGGACCTTGTCGCCCTCCTGGAGGGTCTGCTCCATCGACCCCGAGGGGATGTAGAACGGCTGGATCGCGAACGTCCGCAGCAGCACCGCGGCGGAGAACGCCACGATCAGCAGCAGCGGCAGTTCGACCCACAGCGACAGGTAGTGCCGCTTGTGCGGCTGCGATAGGCGGCTGCCGCCTTCTTTGGCGGCGCCGTCCGGCGGCCGGCCGGCGACCGGCCGTTCGACGCCGACCTGCCGGTGGGTGCCGCTGAGGCGGTCGTAGGCGCCGGTGACGCGCGGCAGGGAGCCGGTGCGGCCGTCGCCGACGCGTGGAGCGGCCTCGGCGGGTCCGCCGGCGCGGGGCGCTGCGG
>NZ_BAAGXZ010000023.1:0-56416 GCF_054779575.1 Glycomyces halotolerans | reverse complement strand
ACAACATGAGAGAACAAGGGGCTCCTTGATGTTGAACATGGTTGCAGCACAACCGTTCTGTCAAGAAGCCCCTTCTTCGTTCCCAGCGGCTAAGACCTTACTCGACACCCAAGCCCCAGCCCTAACCGAACGACATTGGGTCTAGACCCCCCGGCGGCCGGGGGGCTCGGCATCCGCCCGCCGGTGGCTCGCCCCACTGCGCTCGCGGCTTTGAGCAGGGACGATTGAACAGTTCGACCCATGCGAGAGAGGACGAGCCATGGCGGTACTGACCGACGCCCGACCGGTGGAGAGGCCCAAGGGCGGCCCCAAGCCGGTGCACGGTGGACAGCGCGACGCGGGCAGGCAGTCGCTGATCTACCTGTTCCTGCTCGTGCCCATGGCCGCCCTGGCCGCCGCCGTGCCGCTGGCGTGGACGACCGGGCTGCTGAGCTGGACCGACATCGGGCTGACCGTCCTGTTCTACGTCCTGACCCTCCATGGAGTCACCGCCGGCTACCACCGGCTGTTCACGCACGGCTCGTACCGGCCGAACCGACCGCTGAAGATCGCGATGGCGATCCTCGGCAGCATGTCGGTGCAGGGCCCGGTGATCGGCTGGGTCGCCGACCACCGCCGCCACCACGCCTACTCCGACAAGGAGGGCGACCCGCACTCGCCGTGGCTGTTCGGCACCTCGGCCTGGGCGCTCACCAAGGGCTTCTGGCACTCCCACGTGGGCTGGATGTTCCAGCGCCACAACACCACCAATGAAAAGCGCTTCGCCCCGGACCTGCTCCGGGACCGCGACCTGGTCGCCGTCGACAAGCTGTTCTGGCTGTGGACGGTCCTGACCTTCCTGCTTCCGGCGCTCCTCGGCGGACTCTTGACGATGTCGCTGACCGGCGCGCTCACCGCGTTCTTCTGGGCCGGACTGGTGCGCGTCTCGGCGCTGCACCACGCCACGTGGTCCACCAATTCGATCTGCCACATGATCGGCGAGCGTCCCTTCAAGAGCCGCGACAAGGCCGCGAACTTCTGGCCGCTGGCGATCCTGTCGGGCGGCGAGTCCTGGCACAACTCCCACCACGCCGACCAGTCCTGCGCGCGCCACGGCGTCAAGCGCGGACAGATCGACACCACGGCGCGCGTCATCTGGATGTTCGAGAAGGCCGGCTGGGCGACCAACGTCAAGTGGCCGACTCCCGAGCGCCTGGCCAGACTCGCCAACGACTGACCGCGGACTCACGGCGCGGGGCGGGCCGCTTTCGGCCCGCTCCGCGCCGTCATGCCGGTCCGGACCCGGCCTGAGCCGCGTGCTTCTCCAAGAACTGGTAGACCTCGGTCTCGTCGACGCCAGGGAACGAACCGGGCGGCATGGCCGCCAGCTGCGACGACGGCGCCCGACCGGCCGGCCATGCCTGCCCGGCCCACTTCTCGGCCAGCTCGCTCGGCGGGGTCCGGCAGCAGTCCGGCTCGGGGCACCGCGAGACCGACCGCGCCGTGGTCTCTTTGCCGCGGAACCACTTGGCCGACTCGTACGGCACGCCGATGCTCAGCGAGAACTCGCCGTCGGGCCCGCGCTCGGTCCTGGCGGTGCACCAGTACGTGCCGCTCGGGGTGTCGGTGTACTGGTTGAACGCGCTGAACTTGTCGGGCACGTCGAAGACCTGGCGACTCGTCCACGACCGGCACACCGGCTGCCCCTCGATCGCGCCGGTCGGGTCGGACGGGAAGGTCACGTCGTCGTTCTCGTAGGCCTTGAAGATGATGCCCGACTTGTGGACCTTCTGGAAGTGCGTGCGGATGCCGAGGTGCCGGGTCGCCAGATTCGTGAACCGGTGGGCCGCGGCCTCATAGGACACCGCGAAGTTGTCCCGCAGGTCCTCGATGGCGATCTCCTTCTCGCTCATCGACTGCCGCAAGAACTTCACCGCGCTCTCCTCCGGGATCAGGAGCGCGGCGGCCAGGTAGTTCGTCGCCACCCGCTGGCCGAGGAACTCCAGGTACGTCTGCGGCACCTGGTGCTGCAGCACGTGACTGGCCAGCGCCTGGAGCAGCACGGTCCGCGGGTCGTGCGAGGAGTCCTTGTTGGGCGTCAAGTAGATCCGGCGGTTGCGCAGATCGGTGACCGACCGGGTCGAGTGCGGCAGGTCGTCGACGTGGTGGAGGGTGAAGCGCAGGTAGGCGGCCAGGTCCGAGATCTGGTGCTGGGAGAGTGGGCCGCCGGTGTAGCCGACGTGGCTCAGCAGCGTGCGCGCCTCGGACTCGATGTCGCCGAAGTAGTTGTCCTTCTCCCGCATGCGCCGGCGCAGCTCGGTGTTCGCGCGGCGAGCCTCCTCGGGGGTGGCCGCGTGCAGGTTCACCTGGCGGTCGACCTCTCGATGCAGGCCGACGAGCGCCTCGAGCACCTCGGTGGGGATGCGCGAGGAGGGTTTGACGCTGGGCAGAGCGAGCGACTGGTACTGCTTGCTGCGCTGGGCGCGTTCGAGTTCGATCTCCAAGGCCACGCGGCGGTTCGGCGGTGCGGCCCCGAGCAGTTCGTCGGAGCTGACGCCGAGCGCGCGGGCCAGTGCCCGCAGCAGTGAGAGCTTGGGCTCCTTCTTGCCGTTCTCGATCAGGGACAGTTGCGAAGGGGCGGTGCCGACGGCCTCGCCGAGGTCGTCGAGGCTCAGCTCGCGCTGCTTGCGCAAGTGGCGGATCTGCTTGCCGAGGCTGATGAGGTCCAAGGGGTCGTCGTCGGCCGACAGCTCGGCGGCCTCGACGGCGCCCCACGGCCGATGTTCGCGCTTCTGGGAGCGCTCGCTTGGAAAATTCTTTGCCATTTCTTCATTATTAGCGAAGAACTGCCAATCTTTCCAGATCAACTCCCGGGAAATCTGCCGACGCCGATGAAAAATTCGTATTACCTGCAAGTAATGACCGCCGCAAGGACGGTCATCGGCGACCATGGGAGAAGACGATGTCCGATTCAGAACGCGACCAGAGCCTCGACGCCGAGCGGCTGGCCCTCGCATGGGCCTCCGACCCCCGCTGGGAGCACGTCGCCCGCGACTACCGACCGGCGGACGTGGTCAAACTGCGCGGCAGCGTCGTCGAGGAGCACACCCTCGCCAGGCGCGGCGCCGAGAAACTCTGGGAGCAGCTCACCGCCGACGCCACCGGCGGCGGGTACACCCACGCGCTCGGCGCCCTCACCGGAAACCAGGCCGTCGAGCAGGTCAAAGCCGGCCTCCGCGCCATCTACCTCTCCGGCTGGCAAGTCGCCGCCGACGCCAACCTCGCCGCCCAGACCTACCCCGACCAATCCCTCTATCCGGCCAATTCGGTCCCCCAGGTCGTGCGACGCATCAACAATGCCCTTATGCGCGCCGACCAGATCGAACACGCCGAAGGCACCCGGACCGTCGACGACTGGCTCGTGCCCATCGTCGCCGACGCCGAAGCCGGCTTCGGCGGCCCGCTCAACGCCTACGAGCTCATGAAGGCCATGATCGCCGCCGGCGCCGCCGCCGTCCACTGGGAGGACCAGCTCGCCTCCGAGAAGAAATGCGGCCACCTCGGCGGCAAGGTCCTCGTGCCGACCTCGCAGCACCTCCGGACCCTCAACGCCGCCCGCCTGGCCGCCGACGTCGAAGACGTCCCCACCCTCGTCATCGCCCGCACCGACGCCGAAGCCGCCACCCTGCTGACCGCCGACGTCGACGAGCGCGACGAGCCGTTCCTGACCGGCGAGCGCACCGCCGAAGGCTACTTCCGGGTCCGCAACGGACTCGAACCGTCCATCGCCCGCGCGAAGGCCTACGCGCCCTACGCCGACCTGCTCTGGATGGAGACCGGCACGCCCGACCTCGAGGTCGCCCGCGCCTTCGCCGAGGCCGTCAAGGCCCAGTACCCCGACCAGATGCTCGCCTACAACTGCTCCCCGTCCTTCAACTGGAGACGACACCTGGACGACGACACGATCGCCAAGTTCCAGCGGGAGCTCGGGTCGATGGGCTACACCTTCCAGTTCATCACCCTCGCCGGATTCCACGCCCTCAACTACTCGATGTTCGACCTCGCCCACGGCTACGCCCGCGACGGCATGAGCGCCTATGTGGACCTGCAGGAACGCGAGTTCGCCGCCGAGGAACACGGCTACACCGCCACCAAGCACCAGCGCGAAGTCGGCACCGGCTACTTCGACCACGTCACCACCGCACTCAACCCTAGCGGCTCGACGCTAGCGCTGGCGGGCTCCACAGAGACCGGACAGTTCCACTGACACCGTCACCGAGACAAGGAGAAATCCGATGAGTCCGCTTACCGAGACCCGCCCGACCGCGACCGTGGCGGTCGACGGGCCGGCGATCGACCGCCAGGAGGAGATCCTGACGCCCGAGGCGCTGGACTTCCTGGCCGCGCTGCACCGCGCCTTCGCCGGCCGCCGCCAGGAACTGCTCCAGAGCCGCCAGTTGAGCCGCACCCGGATCGCCAACGGGACCGACCCGGGCTTCCTGCCCGAGACCGCCGACATCCGCGAGGACATCTCCTGGTCGGTCGCTCCGCTCGCCCCGGGTCTGGAGGACCGCCGCGTCGAGATCACCGGACCGTGCGAACGCAAGATGACCATCAACGCGCTCAACTCCGGCGCCAAGTGCTGGCTGGCCGACATGGAGGACTCCTCCACGCCCAGCTGGGCCAACGTCATCGGCTCGCAGGCCAACCTCATCGACGCGATCGAGCACAAGATCGAGTTCACCGGGCCGCAGGGCAAGGTCTACCGGCTCAACGGCGAGACGCTCACCGACCTGCCCACGATCATCGTCCGCCCGCGCGGCTGGCACCTGGCCGAGCGCCACCTGACCGTGGACGGCGTCCCGATGAGCGGGGGCCTGGTCGATTTCGGACTGTACTTCTTCCACAACGCCCACCGGCTGCTGGAACTCGGGCGGGGCCCGTACTTCTACCTGCCCAAGCTCGAATCGCACCTCGAGGCCCGGCTGTGGAACGACGTGTTCGTCGCCGCCCAGGACCTGCTCGGCATCCCGCGCGGCACCATCAGGGCGACCGTGCTCATCGAGACCATCACCGCCGCCTTCGAGATGGAGGAGATCCTCTACGAGCTGCGGGAGCACTCGGCGGGCCTGAACGCCGGCCGCTGGGACTACATCTTCTCGGTGATCAAGAACTTCCGCGAGCGGGGGACCAGGTTCATCCTGCCCGACCGCGAGCGGGTGACCATGACCCAGCCGTTCATGCGGGCCTACACCGAGCTGCTCGTGCGCACCTGCCACCGCCGCAGCGCCTCCGCCATCGGCGGCATGGCCGCGTTCATTCCCAACCGGCGCGACCCGGAGGCCAACGCGGCCGCCCTCGAGAAGGTCCGAGCCGACAAGACCCGCGAGGTCGACGACGGCTTCGACGGCTCCTGGGTCGCCCACCCGGACCTGGTGCCGGTGGCCATGGAGGTCTTCGACGAGGCGCTGGGCGGCGTCCCCAACCAGATCGACCGGCTGCGCGAGGACGTGGTGCCCGACGCCAGGGCCCTGCTCGACGTCGCCTCCACCGAAGGCGACGTCACCGAACGCGGGATCCGCGCCAACATCGAGGTCGGCATCCGCTACGTGGAGTCCTGGCTGCGCGGCAACGGGGCCGCCGCCATCAACAACCTGATGGAGGACGCCGCCACCGCCGAGATCTCCCGGTCGCAGATCTGGCAGTGGATCCACGGCGAGGCCTGCACCGACGCCGGGCGCGTCGTGACCCGCGAATGGGTCGAGGAACTCGTCCGCCAGGAGTTCTCAGGGCTCAAGCGGTTCGAGGGCGACCGGTTCGACGACGCGCTGGAGATCTTCACCGAGTGCGCGCTCGGCGAGGACTACCCGACGTTCCTGACCCTGCCGGCCTACGCGCGCTACCTGTGCTGATGGCCTCGAACTGCCGCTCGACACGGTAACCCGGGTGCCGGACGCCGCGCCTCCCCCGGCGTCCGGCACCGCCGTCACCGCGGGGCCCATGGTCCGCCGGTAGAGGCCGAACTGTCCGTCGCTGGAGTCCCCGGTGGCGAGGTGTTCGGCCGAGCCGTCGGTGAACGGCGGGTCGTGGGGTCGGTCGGCGGGACGGAAGACGGCGCTGACCTCACCGGTCTCCCCGAGGCGCTTCGGCACGGGATACGACATGGCCGGATCCTGTCCGCGCGCACCGCCGCGGGCGCAACCCTCGGCGGTGGTACCTTTCGGCGCAGTGACGGCACCGTTCTGCGAGGAGGACTCCGATGACGACGACCTGCCTGGTGGTCATGGGCGTATCAGGCTCGGGCAAGACCACCGTCGCACGACGCCTAGCCGAGCGGCTCGCCTGGCCGATGGCCGAGGCCGACGAGTTCCACTCGGCCGCCAACATCGCCAAGATGGAGTCCGGAGTCCCGCTCACCGACGACGACCGCGGTCCGTGGCTGCGGAGCATCGGGGACTGGATCAGCGAACGCGCCCGGAACGGCCAGAACGTCGTCGTCACCTGCTCGGCGCTGAAACGGTCCTACCGGGACCTCCTCGGCGAGGCCGAGTCGGACGTCAAGTTCGTCCACCTCCACGGCAGCGCCCGGGTGATAGCCGAGCGCATGGGCGCCCGCTCGGGACACTTCATGCCAACGAGCCTGCTCGACTCCCAGTTCGCCGACCTGCAGCCGCTGGAGGCCGACGAGTCCGGCATCACCGTCGACGTCGCCGACACGCCCGACCAGGTCGTCGATCAGGTCCTCAGCGGCCTCGGCCTCTCGGGAGCCGCTCCCGCGTAATGCGCGCGGGCCGCCCACTCGGGGCGGCCCGCCGCTGTGCGAGAGGTCCAGTCTAGAACGCGCTCTGCAGCCGGTCGTACTGCTCGGCCGTCAGCGGCAGGACCATGCCGTGGCGCGGCCTCCCCGGCAGGCTGTAGTTCGACACCGGCGTCCACTGCCCGCTCGACAGGTCCGTGGTCTCGAACGGGACGTAACCGCGCCCGCCGTATTCGTCGATGAACATGTACCACCGGTTCTCGGTGTTGGACTTGAACACCAGCGGTCCCTCGCCGTGGCTGATGGTCCCCGAGCCGATGCATTCGGTCTGGAAGGCCCAGTTCGTGTTCGTCAACGACGACGAGGTCTCCGAGAGGATGAACTTGCCGCACGAGGTGCCGCTGCGCTCGTCCTTGGTGTAGCGGTAGTAGGTGCCGTCGTCCTCGGCGATCGTCGAGTCGATCGTCGAGTAGCCCTTGTCGACCCACACGCGGGCTTCGCTGAAGTTCCTGAAGTCGGTCGTCGTCGCGTACATCATCCGGTGGTAGGTGCTGTCGGAGTGGTCCGAGGTGGAGTAGAGCTTGGAGGCCCAGTAGACGACGAAGGCGTTCTGGGACGGGTCCCAGTAGGCCTCCGGGGCCCAGGTGTTGCCGGCCGAGTCCGGGGAGACGCGGGCCAGCCGCGAGGAGGTCCAGTTGACCAGGTCGTTGGACTCCCACACCACCAGTGACAGGCTTCCGTGCCGCTGCGCGCGGTCCCAGTCGCCGTTGCCGTGGATCTTCAGGTCGGTGGCGATCATGTAGTAGCGGCCCGTTCCGGGGTGCTGCACGATGAACGGGTCGCGCGCGCCCTGCTCGCCGACGGTCGAGGTCGCGACCGGCCGGCCGCCGTTGAGCGCGTCGTACGCGAGCGGGTTGTCGCCGCGGCTGAGGGCGAAGTAGACCTGCTCGCCGTCGGCCGAGCCCTCGCCGAGCATGTAGGCGAACAGGTAGCCGTACGGATCGGTGCCCGATCCGGAGCCGACGGGGGAGAGGCGCCACTGCTGGTTGGCTCCTCCGGTCACGTTGTACTGCGAGATGCGCGAACCGGGGGAGGTGGACTGCTCCCAGACGTCGAGCGCCTTGCCGGAGAAGCGGTTGACGAAGACGTAGTATCCCTCGGCGTTCTCTCTGGCCTCCCACTGCTGGTTGGTGTTGTTCACGTCGGTCCACTGGACGATCTGGGCGCCGTTCGACGCGTCCCAGTCGTAGACGTCCAGGACGTGGCCCGAGTGCCGCGCCTGGATTCGGTAGTGTCCGTTGCCGGCGTCGATGAAGCGGAACTGCTGGTTCGAGGCGCCGGTGCGGTTGTACTGGATCAGCTCGGCGCCGGGCTCGGAGGAGCCGCCGCTGATGTCGAGGACGAGGCCCGAGTGTCGGGACTCGATGGCGTACCAAGTGCCGGTGTCGATCGCGGCGTTCGCCGGGGGACCGACGAGGAATACTGCGGCCAAGGCGACCGCGGCCACGGCCGCCAGCCGTGGCAGAGGACGGAAACGGGTTCGCATGTGCGGCTCCCAGAGTCGTGGTGAGGGAAGGGCGGGCGCCGCCCCGGGCGGGGGCGGCGGCGTGCCGGCGGTATGCCGGAGGTCCGCGGCACGCCACACGGTAAATTTACATACATAGATTCACCGATATTAAAAGTGTAAGCGTTAGTCGCTCTGAAGCCCAGAGGCACCGCCGATCGGTCCGGTACGGCGGATTTCCGACATTGCGTCACCGCAGTCCTTGATATTGAAGAGCGTCTATGTTAATATGGGAGCGCTCCAATTTCCGACGACGGCCAACCCTTGGCCCCGGCATCGCAGGGGTGCCGGCCGCCGCAGATCCCTGCCGTCGTCACACACCCTGAGGGGATTGCACATGGCTACAACCACGCAGACGGAAACCCGCGCTCCAACCGTCCGAACCACGTCCACCGGGGTCGCTCGCGCGCTCGCGGCGGTCCGCATCGCACTCGGATGGGTCTTCTTGTGGGCCTTCCTCGACAAGACCTTCGGCCTCGGCTTCGCCACGCCCGCCGGCAACGGCTGGATCGACGGAGGCGATCCGACCGCCGGGTTCCTCGCCAGCCGCCAGGGAACGTTCGCCGAGCTCTTCCAGGGCATGGCCGGACAGGTCTGGGCCTCCTGGCTGTTCATGGGCGGCCTCGCCGGCCTCGGCATCGCGCTCATCCTCGGCATCGGACTGCGCCTCGCCGCCATCGGCGGGAGCGTGCTCATGCTCTCGATGTGGATGTCGATGCTCCCGCTCAAGGACAACCCCGTGGTCGACACGCACATCTTCTACGCCCTCGCCATGATCGCCCTGGCGATCGCGGGCGCGGGCGAGACGTGGGGCCTCGGTCGCTGGTGGAAGGAGCTGGGTCCGGTCCGCCGCTTCCCGATCCTCCGCTAGCGGACGGAAGGGTCTTCGCCGGCGGCGCCTGAGGCGACGACGGCGAAGACCTGCCGCGGGACGGGCCCGCCTCCCTCAACGGGCCCGTCGTGCGTCACCACCACCCCGTGCACCCGCACGGTGTACTCGCCCTCGACCGGGGAATCGATCACGATCTGCTGGACGTTGTTGAGCGCCTCGGGGAAGGGACTCGCGTCGCCGTCGAGCACCTGCCCGTCGGGCGTGCGGACCCGCAGATACAGCCGGTTCTCCAGCCCGTCGGCCCCGACCTGCGAGGGCGCGTCGGTCCAGACGAGCGTCACCTTCACCGGCGTCCCCGGCCGCGCCGCTCGGATCCGGTGGAAGCGGATCTGGCCGGTGGACACGGACTCGTCGGGGCCGTCGAAGACCAGCATGCGGCGCAACGACTCGGGCTCGAGCGTCCGGCCCAGGTCGACGCGGCCGAAGCCGCTGACGTCGTTGGGTCCCTCGGGGACCTCGCCGGCGAACTGCCCGGCCATCGCGGAGGCGCCGGCGACCAGGACGGCCTTGATCAGCGCCGCCGACGGCGGCGCCTCGGCGTCCGAGCGCTCGACCCGCTCGAGCAGATGCTGCCGCACCAGCGCGGCGGCCCCGGCCGCCAGCGGCGTCGACATGCTCGTGCCTCCGCTCCAGCAGTAGTGCGAGCGCAGCGCGTGGCCCTCAGGCAGCCTGCCCCACAGCGGCTCAGCGTTCTGCGGGAACACCGATGAGAGCATGGACAGCACGTTCGTGCCCGGGGCGACCAGGTCGGGTTTGCGCCGCATGTCGTCGGTCGGACCCCGCGAGGAGAACGCCGCCATGCCGTCGGGGTCGTCGGAGACGTGCCCGGCGGGCCCGAGCTTCGGGTACCGCTCGAGGTCCTGCCACTGCCGGTTGATTCCCGGAGGCGGGTCCGACTCCGCGGGCCGGTCGTTCTCGCCGGCGCCCACCGTCAGGCAGTTCTTCGCCGTGCCCGGGGCTCCGATCGAGTCGGGGTCGATCATGCCGTCGGCATCGGCGTCGACGCCGCTGTTCCCGGCGGCGAACAGGATCACCATGTCCGGGTGGCGCCACATGAACTCGTCGACCGCGCGGGCGTTCTGGTTGTAGATCCCGGCCACGTCCGCGCCCCAGGAGTTGGTGTGGATCCTGGCCCCGGACTCGTAGGCCTGCGCGAACAGTTCGGCGATGTCGTGCGGGATGCCGTAGAGGCTGTAGGCCGGCGGCGGCCACGGCCGCTGGAACGGGCGCAGGCCCGCCGCCTCGAGCTCCTCCTCGGACTTCCAGTCGACGTGCTGGGCGATCGCTTGGAAGAAGACCTCGGCCTCGGGGGCCACACCGGCGGGGACCGGCGTCGCGCCGGTCTCGACGGCCGCTGAGCCGTCGCCGAGGACCGAACCGGTCACGTGGGTGCCGTGCCCGGATTCGACGTCGGCGGGGCCGTCGTCGTGTCCCGGCGGGTCGTTGGTGTACGGCGCGAAGACCGCTCGCACCGGCCAGCTCGCCATCCCGGCGACGCGGCCGCGCACGTCGGGATGGACCGTCTCGGGGTCGCCGGTGTCGAGCCCGGAGTCGGCGACGCCGACGATCTGCCCGTTCCCTTTGAGCACCGAGGAGCCGAAGGCGCCGTCGGCCGGGACGCCCAGGATCTCCCGTGCTCTGTCGTTCTCCATGCGGGAGTAGGCGAACGGCAGGATCGCCTGGACGCCTTGGAGACCGGCCAGTTCGGCGACGGCGCTCTGCGGCACGCTCGCCACCAGCGAACCGGGAAGTCGGGTCATGATCGCGCCGCCGGCCCGCTCGATCCGGGAGGCGGCTTCGTCGACGTCCTCGCCGGGGAAGAGGGAGACCTCCACCAGCCGCGCCTCCTCGTCGCTGAACTCGGCGTCCGGCGGTGCGGCCAGCGCTGCGACGTCGAGCCGGCGGCCGCCGCTGCGCAGCTTCGGCGAGACCTTCATGGCGGCCCGGTACGGGGTCACGTCCTCGACCCAGTGCTGGGAGCGGATCGCCTCCAGTCGTTCGGGGAGAAGACCGACCAGGAGCGTGAAGCCCTGGAGGTTGCCGTGGATCTCCGCTCCGGCCTCGCGCAGCGCCTCGAGCCATGCCGGCGCGGGAGGGCCGATGAGTTTGACGAGGTAGTAGGCGGTGCGCCCGGGAGGCGGCTCCACGGCCGCGGCCTGCTGGGCGCTCACGGCGTCGGCGAAGGCGAACGACGCGCCGCTGACCTGGACCGGCGAGTCGGGCAGCGGCGTGGACTCGACGTCGAGCGCTTCGAGCCGCCGGGCCTGCTCGTCGGTGCAGCGCACCAGCATCGTGTCCGGGTACTCGGCGAGGATCTCGGCGCCGCTGCGGCGCACCGTCTCGGCCTGGCCGCCATCGCGCAGCGTCACCAGTCGTCTGCCCGCCATCGCGGCCCCTTCCGAATCGCCCGCTCGATCCTGCGGCGCAGGCGAGGCGCCGCCATGACCCGAGGTTACCGCCCGGCGACGCCGCGCGCGGTACCGGCGTCGGCGGCGGGTCTAGGCCGCGGGGAACCGGATGATGCGGTCGTCGCCTTCGCGGACCTCACCGCGGCCGTCGGTGTTGGACGTGGTCAGCCACAGTGCTCCGTCGGGCGCGACGGCCACGGTGCGCAGGCGGCCGTACTCGTCCTCGAATCTGGACTCCGGCTCGCCGACGGTGCCGTCGCCGTGCAGCGGCACGGTCCACAAGCGGCGTCCGCGCAGCGCCGCCATGTAGAGGGTGTCGCCGGCGATCGCGATCCCGGACGGCGAGGCCTCGTCGGTCTCCCACACCAGCAGGGGGTTGACGAAGTCCCCGCCGCCGTCGCCTTCGCCCTCCACCTCGGGCCAGCCGTAGTTGCCGCCGGGCTCGATGAGGTTGAGCTCGTCCCACTGGTCCTGGCCGAACTCGCTGGCGTAGAGGCGGTCGTCGGCGTCCCAGGCCAGGCCCTGCACGTTGCGGTGCCCCAGCGAGTAGACCGGGGATCCCTCGGTCGGATTGCCCGGCGCCGGCTCCCCTGCGGGATCGAGGCGGAGGATCTTCCCGTTGGGGTTGTCGGGGTTCTGCGCGCGTCCCGGATCGCCGGCGTCGCCGGTGGCGGCGTACAGCATGCCGTCGGGTCCGAACGCGATCCGGCCGCCGTTGTGGAAGCTCGTCTTGGCGATGCCCACGAAGATCGGCTGTGGGTCCTCAGCGAGGCGGAACCGTACGATCCGGTTGTCGCCGCCGGCGGTGAAGTAGGCGTAGACGTACTCGTCATCGGCGTAGTCGGGCGAGACCGCCAGGCCGAGGAGGCCGCCCTCGCCGTCGGGGGCGACGTCGGGGATCTCGTAGACCGTCTCGGGTTCGCCGCCGTCCGCGCCCACCCGCACGATGCGTCCGGAGTCGCGTTCGGAGACCAGCGCGCCGCCGTCGGGCAGGAACGTCAGGCCCCACGGCACGTCGAGGCCGCTGACGATCTCCTGCCCGTCGCCCAGGTCCGGCGCTCCGGAAGGGTCGCTTTCGGTAGGTGACGACTCGACGGAGGTCGGATCGCCGGTCGTGGGCTCGTCGGCGGGCTGATCGTCGCCGCAGCCGGTGGCCGAGAAACCGACCGCGGCCAGGCCGCCGAGCACCGTTCGGCGCCGAACGGTCGAATTGAAATCGCTCTGCATGGTTCGTCTCATATATGCAAGCCTGCACGCCGCTCGATTCGGCCGGCATCCGGGCCGCTAGGTTTCATGAAGCGACGTAGGTGTGATGTCGAGCACATCGAAGTCGACGAGGAGGTCGGCCCGGTCCCGAACCTCGCGGATGCGCCGGGCATTGGGTTCGTCGACGGCCGCGATCCAGGCCCGCGTCCGCTCGGCGCTCTTGCCGAACGCCCGGTGACGGGCCTCGAGCCGGGCCAGCCGCACCGAGTCCTCGGTCTCGCAGTACCAGACCTCGGTGAGCGCCTCCCGCACCGCCGGCCACGGCCGGGCGAGGTCGAGCAGGTAGTTCCCCTCGGTCACCACCAGCTCGGTCTCGGGAAGGATCGGAATGGAACCGGCCACCGGCTGCTCCACCCGCCGGTCGAACTCGGGCGCGTAGACGGTCGCGTCCCGCTCGGCGCGGGCCCGGCGCAGCAGATGCAGGTAGCCGTGGCCGTCGAAGGTGTCGATCGCGCCCTTGCGGTCGGAGCGCCCCAGCCGCCGCAGCTCCACGTCGGCCAAGTGGAACCCGTCCATCGGCACCCAGACCGCGCTCCCGCCCTCGGCATCGATCGAGCGCGCCAGCCACTGGGCCAAGGTCGACTTCCCCGCCCCTGGACACCCGGTGATCCCGATCAGGGCCCGCTCGCCGCGCCCCAGAAGCCCGCGGGCCCGGCTCAGCAGGGCCGCCGCGGTCGCACCAGTCGTCTCCACGCAAGCGAACCTATCGGAGCGTCACGAATGAAAAAGCCCCGCCCCGCACGATCGGTGGCAGCCGATGCGTGCCGGACGGGTCGAGTTCCTCGGTCACCGGGGAAGGGGCGGCGGTGGTCTCCGGGGGATCAGCTCGCCGTGCCAGTCACCGACCAGCCCTCGGGCAGGCCGTTGATCTCGGCGGTCTCGGAGTCGGCGAGAATCTGGATCGTCGCGGGCCCGAGCCTGAGGTTGCACAGCTTCAGGCGGCGCCAGCGCGCCGGGAGGCGCGGCACCAGCCGCAGGTTCCGCTTCGGCACGTTCGGCTCCAGGCCCAGGGTCGCCCGCACCAGCAGCAGCGGGGCCGCCGCCGCCCAGGCCTGCGGCGAGCACGACGACGGGTACGGCACCGGCGGCTCGAACTGGTCGCGGCCGAAACCGCAGTACAGCTCCGGCAGCCGCCCGCCGAACGCGGCGGCCGCGTCCAGCAGCCCCGACAGCAGGCTGTGCGACAGCTCCACCGCCCCCGGCAGCCGCCCGTAGCGCAGGAGCCCCGCAGTGGCGATCGCCGTATCGTGCGGCCACACCGATCCGTTGTGGTAGCTCATCGGGTTGTACGCCCGCATCGCCCGCGACATCGTCCGCAGCCCGTAGCCGCTGTCCATGTCCGCCGTCGCCAGGCGCCCGATGAGCTCCTCAGCGTGCGAGTCCTCGGCGATGCCCGTCCACAGCGCGTGCGCCGCGTTGCTGGTCAAGGAGTCGACCGGACGCTTGTCGCCGTCCAGCGCCAGCGCGTACCAGCCCCGCTTCGGCAGCCAGAACCGGTCGGCGAACGCCTCCCGCATCTCCTTGGCGCGATTGCGGCAGCGGCGAGCGGTCTCGGGCTCGTCGAACGACTCGGCCAGCTCGGCCCGCGCCTGGAAGGCGGCATAGCAGTAGGCCTGCACCTCGCACAGCGCGATCGGCGTCCTCCCGGGACTCCCGTCGGCGAAGGCGATCGCGTCGAAGCTGTCCTTCCAGCCCTGGTTCGCCAGGCCCTGATCGGTGGCGCGCTGGTACTCCACGAACCCGTCGCCGTCGCGGTCGCCGTACTCGTCGATCCACTTCAGCGCCGCGTCCGCCGCCGGCAGCATCCGCCGCACGGTCTTCTCGTCGGCGCCCCACCGCCACGCCTCGGCCAGCAGCATCACGAACAGCGGCGTGGCGTCCACGCTGCCGTAGTAGTGGTTGCCGCCCAGCGCCTGGGCGCTCTCGGGCCCGAGCCGCAGCTCGTGCATGATCCGGCCCGGCTCCTCCTCGGTCACCGGATCCACCTTGGTGCCCTGGCCCGCGGCCAGGATCTCCAGGGTCCCGAGCGCCAGCGACACGTCCAGCGGCAGGGCCATCCAGGCCGTCAGCAGGCTGTCGCGGCCGAACAGCGTCATGAACCAGGGCGCGCCCGCGGCCACGAACGGCGTCCCGGTGCGCGGATCCGAGATCTGGAGGGCCCCCAGGTCGGTCTCGGTTCGCGCCAGCACGGCCGCCGTGACAGGGTCGTCGACCTCGATCGGCGTGCTCTCCTGCCGCCAGGCCTGCATCTTCTGCGCCGCGGCGCTGTGGTCGACCAGCTCGCCGCGTTGGAAGCCCGGCGTGATGAGCTGGCCGCCGACGACCGGCTCGGCCACGATCTCGGTGGACCAGCGCCCGCGCGGCGGCACCACCACCTGCCAGTTCAGCGCGCTCGGCGTCACGACCGGCTCGCCCGTGGCGCTCACTCGGAGGCGGCGGCCGATGTCGGCCCGCGCGGTCAGCCACAGGTCCGATCCGGTCGCCTCGCTCTCGGCGCCGCCGCCGCCCGCACGCCCCTCCTTCACCGCGAACAGGTCCGCGAAATCCGCGTCGACCAGCAGGCTGACCGCGCAGGACGAAGCCTCCCGGCCCATGTTCTCGATCGAGATCGTCTCCCGCATCCCGTCGCCGACCAGGCGCTCGCGGATCACCAGCAGCGTGCTGTCGGCCTGCCCGGGCAGCGGCGGGCGGCGCAGCACGAAACGGCAGGCGAAGGCGTCCTCACCGAGCACCGCCAAGGGCTGGATCGGATGCCCGTCCAAGTGCAGCTGCCAGCGCGACAGCGCCCGCGCGTCGCGCACGAACAGGCCGTGCGCGCCGCCGGGCGCGACGTCGCCGACCCGGTCCGACAGACAGAACGTCGTCCCCTCGACGAGCGTGACCACCTCGCTGGCCGCGCCGGTCAACACCGGTTCCCCGGCGTTGAGCGGCGCGGTGCGGATCTCGCTCGACGAACCGTCGATCGAACTCATGCGGCGTCCACCGGTCGGGAACGTCCGACCATGCGTTTGGCGAGCGCCGGGCGCAGCTCGCGCACCCCGGACCACCGCTCCTGGCGGTAGCTCCGCTCCAGCCCGGCGTCGAGGTCGCCGTACTCGCTGCGCAGCCGGTCCAGCGGGTCGGCCGCGATCTCCCGCCGGCCGCTGAGCACGCCCTGGTAGACGCTCTCGTAGCCCGCTCCCAGAGCGTCCATGTCGAAGTGCTCGACGACTCTGCGGCGGCACGCCTCCGGATCGATCTCGTCCAGGCGCCGCAGCGCCTCGGGCAGGTCCTCGGGCCGCTCCCGGATGTAGCCGGTGATGCCGTCGACGACGACCTCGGGCACCGCGCCGCCCCGCAGGGCGACCACGGGGGTCCCGCAGGCCATGGCCTCGATCATCACCATGCCGAACGGCTCCTCCCACTGGACGGGGAACAGCAGGCAGCTGGCCCCGGCCAGGAGCTTGCGCTTGTCCTGGGAGTCGGCCACGCCGAAGATCTCGTCGTCGGCGGTCAGCCGCGGCTTGACCTCGCGCTCGAAGTAGCGCTTCTCGATCGGCTCTGCGCACTTGCCGGCGAGCACCAGCGGCATCCCGACCGCGTGGGCGGCCTCCAGCGCCAGGTGCGGGGCCTTGTTCGGGTGGAAGCGCCCCAGGAACAGGGCGTATCCGTCCTTGTCGGCCCGGAACGGGAAGGTGTCGACGCGGACCGCGTTGTGGACCCTCCCGGCCCAGTGCAGGTCGGGCGCCAGTTCGCGCTGGCGCTCGCTGATGGCGACCATCTCGATCTCGTCGCCGATCGTGCGGTAGAAGGTGTGCAGGTCCTCGTCTACGGGACCGTGCATGGTGACCACGGTCGGCAGGCCGAGCGCGGAGTAAGCGAAGGCGTTGAGCGGCCCCGCCCCCGTGTGCTCGTGCACGATGTCGAGGCCCTGCTTGTCGGCGAGTTCCCGGACCGCTTGGCGGGCGAGCGCCGCGTGCAGGATCTCGGGCATCGGCTCTCCCAGCCGCTCGGGGATCGGTTCGGGCCAGACCGACACGAGTTCGGCCTCCGTGCCCGTCCGCCCGGCTCCCACCAAGGTCACCTGGTGGCCCCGCTCGATGAGCGCGTCGGTCAGGTCGGCGACCACCGACTCGACGCCGCCGTAGCCGTTCGGCGGCACCTCGAAGTACGGTGGCACCACCATCGCGACCCGCAGCGGTCGTCTGTTCGTCTCCCGCGCCGTTCGGAGCGCTTCCTCAACGCTCTCCTCGGCCCGCCTCTCCCGAATGCCAGTGATCACAGCTTCCTCCTTGAAAAGAGTCGTCACTGCCGCCGGGCTCATCGACGGTGGTCATCCGCTTCCCGGCTAGCACTCGTGTCATTAGAGTGCTAACACATGCCGGGTCGTCAGGCAACCACCAGCAGCGGAACATCTCGGTAGATGTCGAGCTCAGCGGACGGTTGTGGCGTGATTCACCTTACCGTTCGATCGATCAATCGGGGCAGAATGCGGCTGATCGGTTCTCGCAGAACGGCATGAGCGTGACCGTCGTAAGGGGTGGGTTGGGCGTTCACGATGACCAGTTCGGCGCCCGCCTCGAGCGCGATGTCGCACAGTCCCGCCGCGGGGTAGACCGTCAGCGAAGTGCCGACCGCGACGAAAACGTCGCAGTCGCGCCCGGCGTCCAGCGCCGCGGCGAGCACGTCTCGTTCGAGACTCTGTCCGAATGAGATAGTCGCCGACTTGAGCAGCCCGCCGCAGTCCCGGCACGGCGGGTCCGATTCGCCGGCCTCGAGCCGGGGGAGCACCTCGCGCATCGGGGCGCGGCGGCGGCAGTCGAGGCAGACGACCTCCCGGGCGGTGCCGTGGATCTCGATCACCCGTTCAGGTGAGGATCCCGCCTCCTGATGCAGCCCATCGGTGTTCTGAGTGACGATCGCCCGCAGCCGCCCGCTCCGCTCGAGCTCGACCAGCGCCCGGTGGCCCTCGTTCGGCTCGGCCGACCACACCGGACTCGCCAGGCGCGCCGACCAGGCCTGTCGGCGCACCTGCGGATCGGCGAGGTAGTTCTCGATGGTGAACATGGCCTGCGCGGCGGGGTTCTGAGTCCACACGCCTTGCGGGCCGCGGAAGTCGGGGAGCCCCGAGTCGGTGGAGATGCCCGCGCCGGTCAGCACCGTCACGGCCGCGGCCTCGCTCATCCAGCGCGCCGCCTCTTCCGAGGCGGCCGAAGGGTTCGTCATCGCTTCGAAGGTACTGCACGGGCATGGTCGGCGGCGAGGGCCAAGGACGTCGCGTCCGCGGCCCTCGGATCGGTTGAGCGTCGTCCGTCAAGCCGGCGTGCAGGTCACCGACGGCGAGGCTCCGGGGCCGGCGGCGATGAAGCCCCAGGCGCTGCTGCGGGTCTGACCGGCGGCGATGGTGCCGTTCCAGCCCACGTCGCCGGCGGTCACCGTCGAGCCGCTGGTGCTGATGTCGGCGTGCCAGGAGCTGGAGAACTGCTGGCCGCTCGGCCACGTCCAGGTTTAGCGTCCACCCGTGCAAGGCCGCGTTCCCGGCGGTGACGTGGACGTTGCCCTGCCAGCCCGAGCCCCAGTCGTTGACCACGTCGACGGTCGCCGAGCATCCGCCCTGCGGCGGCGTGGTCGGGTCCGACGGAGGGTCGGTCGGCGGGTCGGTGGGCTCGTCGGGGGCCTGGTCGGTGCCGTGGACGTTGGTCCACTGCTTGATCATCTCGCCGAAGTTCGGGTAGCGCAGTGTGTCGTCCTCGGTGCCGTGCCACAGCTGCACGCGGGGCCGGAAACCGTTGCAACCGGGGTAGGCGCCGCGGCTCAGGCGGTCGACTCCCGCGAAACGATCCGGAACGGCGCGATGTGCTCGGCAGTGTGCCGCGACGGCTCGTCCATGCGGTCCACCACCAGCTCGACGGCCTTGGCCGCCATCCACTCGTGATCCGGCGACACCGTCGACAGCGAGGGCACCGAGTACGCGGCGTCGGGAACGTCGTCGAAGCCGATGAGCCGCACGTCCTCGGGCACCCGGACGCCCCGGTCCGCCAATCCCCTGAGGACTCCCAGGGCCATCGTGTCGGTCGCCGCAACCACGCCGTCGGCGCCGAGCCCCTCGTCCACCAGGCGGTGCCCGGCCTCCCGGCCCGCTCCGGGATCCATCGCCGTGAACGACAGCAGCAGCGCCGGATCGGCCTCCAAGCCGTGCTCCTCCAGCGCCGCCAGGTAGCCCCGGTAGCGGCGCGAGACGGCGTTGACCGCATCGAGCGCCGAGCCGGTGACGATCGCGACCCGCTCGCACCCCCGCGCGATCAAATGCGCGGTCGCCGCCTTCGAACCCTCCTCATTGGGCATCAGCACGTGGTCGAACCGCTTGCCGAAGTCCTGCTCGCCGAGCATCACGATCGGGAAGTCGCCCACCGGCAGCTGCTGGTCGCGCGGATCGATCCCGACCGCGCTGAGGATGAGCCCGTCGAACTGCAGTCGGTGGGACTGCGCGATGGCGTCGAGTTCGCCTGCGGCCGCCGCCCCGGTCTGCTCGACCGCGACATGGAACCCCCGCCGCTCGGCCTGCTCGATGACGTGGGCCGCGAGGTGCCCGAAATACGACCGCTCGATCTCGGGGACGGCCAGCCCGATCACTCCGGTGCGGCCCGACTTGAGGCTCCGCGCGGTGACGTTGAGGCGGTAACCGGACTCCCTGATCGCCTCCAGCACGCGCAGCCGAACGGCCTCGCTCACACCGCCGCGATTGTTGACGACGTTCGAGACCGTCATCTTCGAGACTCCGGCCCGACGCGCGACGTCGCTCATGGTCACCGTGCCGCGCCCCACTCCCGACCTCCCGTCGCATCCCGGATTCCCGCAGCGCCCAGCCTATCCGAGCCGCGACGGCGCATCGTTCAGCGCCGCCGCGGCCCGGGATCGGCTCAGGCGACGGCGGCCTCGACGGTGACGAAGGAGTGGGCCGGCAGTCGGACCCGCAGGCCGGCGTCGGTGGTCTCGACTCCGTCGTGCGACCGCGGCGCGATGGCGTCCGGCTCGTCGGGGGAGTTGTGGGCCTGGAGCGCCTCGGCGGTCAAGATCCGCGAGGCGACATGGCCGACCGAGCCGCCGCGCAGGTCGAGGTCCACTTCGACCGCCTGTTCCGCGTCCAGATTCGACAGCGAGACGAGCATCCGGCCGTCCTTGCGGCTGGCCGAGACCGACACCGTCTCCAGCCGCGACTCGCCGACCGCGCGATCGGGGAGACCGCCGGGCAGATCGACGCGCAGGCTCGCGGCGTCCTGATGGCCCTTGTTCATCTCGAACACATGGTAAGTCGGGGTCTTGACCAGCGCCCCGGAGTCGGGGTCGGTCAGGATCATCGCCTGCAGGACGTTGACCGTCTGGGCGATATTCGCCATGACCAGGCGGTCGGCGTGCCGGTGGAAGATGTCGAAGTGGAGTCCGGCGACGAGGGCGTCGCGGAGCGTGTTCTGCTGGTAGAGGAAGCCCGGATTGGTGCCCGGCTCGACGTTCCACCACGTGCCCCACTCGTCGAGCACCAGGCCGACGGTCTTGCCCGGGTCGTAGCAGTCCATGACGTTGGCGTGGCCGGTGAGCAGCTCATCGGTGCGTGCGGCCTTGGCCAGCGTCGTGTAGTACTCGTCGGTGTCGAACACGGTCGCCGAGCCCTTGTCGTCCCAGGTGCCGCCGAAGGTGTAGTAGTGCACCGACACCGCCTGGTAGAGCGGGCGTTCGACGCGCTGGCAGCCGAGGTGGCTCAACTGCTTCATGAGCGTCTCGGTCCACCCGTAGTCGAAGTCGGCGGCGCCGGCGGCGATGCGGTAGAGCCGGTTGTCGCCGTAGTCGCGGCAGTAGGTGGCGTACTTGCGGGCGTCGAGGGCGTACTGCTCGGCGGACATGTTGCCCCCGCACCCCCAGGTCTCGTTGCCCAGGCCCCAGTACTTGACCTTCCAGGGCTCCTCGCGGCCGTTGGCCTTGCGCAGGCGCACCATCGGGGAGTCGCCGTCTCGAGTGAGGTATTCGACCCACTCGCTCATCTCCCGGACGGTGCCGGAGCCGACGTTGCCGGAGATGTACGGCTCGGTATCGAGCAGTTCGCACAGGGCCATGAACTCGTGGGTGCCGAAGTGGTTGTTCTCCTCGACCCCGCCCCAGTGGGTGTTCACCATGGCGGCGCGCTCCTCCTTGGGGCCGACGCCGTCCCTCCAGTGGTACTCGTCGGCGAAGCAGCCGCCCGGCCAGCGCAGGTTCGGGATGCTCAGGGCCCGCAGTGCTTCAACGACGTCGAGGCGGATGCCGCCCTCGTTCGGGATCTCGGAGTCCTCGCCGACGTAGAAACCGCCGTATATGCACCGGCCGAGGTGCTCGGCGAAATGGCCGTAGACATGGCGGTTGATCCGCGGTCCTTCGACGTCCACATTGATGATCGCGCGCACGACTTCGTTCGACATGGACATGCCCTCCTGCTTGCGAGGCGTGAATTTGAACGGCGTTGCACCGGTGCAGCCTGGAGTACTTTACCGATAAATCAGGAACTGTCAAGGTGCGGCGAGGCCGACAGAACTCGACATTTGTCAAGTAAATTTGACATCATGTAAAATTGGCTTTACTCTTGCAGTGTCTGATCCACCCGAAGACCGGAGCTCCGATGCCGACCGACGACAGCCGCCGCCCCGAGGAACCGACGCTGCCCTACGGGGAGCGCTACGCCTGGGGCTACCTCACCACCGCGATAGCGGTGCCGACCGTCTACTTCGCGATCATGCTCGGCCGGCTGTCCGACACGCCCGCCGACGAGATCGCCTTCCAGCTCCCGCTGCTCATCGCCATCGGCGCCTCGATCGTGCTGAACATGTTCCTCGCCCCCGCGCCCCGCAGAGGCCGCGACCGCACCGACGAACGCGACACCGACATCGCCCACCGCGCTCAGCGCATCGGCTACTACACCCTCTCGGTCGCGATGGTCGCACCGTTCGCACTGGTCATGCTCGAGGCCCCGTACTTCTGGATCGCCGGCGCCGTGTACCTTGCCTACGTCGTCTCGGCGGTCGTCGAGTCGATCGTGAAGATAGCGGCCTATCGGCGAGGATTCTGACCGTGGCCAAACGGACGAAGGTCACCAACAACATCCGCGCGCTGCGCTTCGCCAACGGCGAGATGACCCAGGCGCAGCTCGCCGACCGCATCGACGTCACCCGCCAGACCGTCATCGCGATCGAGCAGCGCCGCTACTCGCCGTCGCTGGAAATGGCCTTCCAGATCGCGCGGGTCTTCGACGTCCCCCTCGACGAGGTCTTCGGCTACGACGACGCCGAGGACTGAGCCGCCTCAGTCCAGCAGCCCGTGGTGCAGCGCCCGCAGCACCGCCCGCGTCCGGTCCCGCGACCCGAGCTTCAAGAGCACGTTCGACACGTGGTTCTTGACCGTCCCCTCCGCCAGGAACAGCGACTCGGCGATCTCGCGGTTGCTCAGCCCGGCGGCCAGCAGCCGCAGTACCTCCAGCTCGCGTCCGGTCAGCGGCGCCGGCGCGGCGGCATCATCGTCGGGCACGGCCGCCCCTCCCGCGCGCAGGGCCCGCAGCACCCGATCGGTGACCGCCGGGCTCAGGAGCGTCCCGCCCTCGGCGAGGGTCTTCACCGCCCCCACGAGCTGATCGAGCGTCACGTCCTTGAGCAGGTAGCCGCGCGCCCCGGCGCGCACCGCCCGCAGCACCAGCTCGTCGTCGTCGAACGTGGTCAGCACCAGCACCGGCACCTCGATATCGCTCTCCCGCAAGGCCTCGAGCGTCCAGATCCCGTCGTGGCGGGGCATCCTCAGATCCAGCAGCACCACCTCCGGGCGGTGCTCGCCGATCGCCCCGAGCGCGGCCATGCCGTCGTCGGCCTCCGCGACCACCTCGATCTCGTCACTGAGGTCGAGCAGCCTCCTGATGCCCTGGCGGACCAGGTGCTGGTCGTCGACCAGGCACACGCGGATCATGCCGACGGCACCTCCGCCCGCACCCGGAAACCGTCCTTGCCCGAGAAACGGACCTTCCCGCCCAGCGACTCCAGCCTCTCGGTCATGCCCCGGAGCCCGTGGCCCATCGTCACCGCGCGAGCCCCGATGCCGTCGTCGCGCGCCTCGAACACCACCTCGCCTCCGTCCACCCCGATCGTGATCCACAGGTTCGCCGCCTCGGCGTGCCGGATCGCGTTGGTCACGACCTCCTGCACACACCGCACCAACACCGTAGTGAGCTCTTCATCGGCCTCCACCGCCTCCTCCACCCGCAGATGGACCGCCGGCTCGGGCACATCGGCCACCATCTCCTCCAGACTCTCGCGCAGTCGCGGTCCCCGACGGCGCAGCTCGCCGACCGTGGTGCGCACATCGGACAGCAGCTGCCGCGTCAGCTCCCGCGCCCGCCCCACCGAATCGCCCTCCTCGCGATGCGAGGCGATCTCCAACTCCAACGACAGCACCGTCAACTGGTGGCCGACCAGATCGTGCAGCTCACGCGCGATCCGCAGGCGCTCCTCCGTCCGGCTCGACTCGGCCAGCAGCGCGTTCGCCGCGCGGAGCCGGACGTTGGCCTCCGCCACGCGCTTGCGCGACTCCTGGTCACGCAGCTGCGCCTTCACACTGAACACCGTCGCGCCCTGCAGCATCAGATACAGCGCCGCCACCATGCCGACTTCGAGCGCCGACTCGGTGATACGGGAAGCCGCGAACGCCACGACCGCGCTGTTCACGGCGATGAGCGCCACCACGACGCGCAGCGAGGCGGCATAAGAGCTCATCGCCGCGGCCAGCACCAGCAGGATCGGCGTCCACCCGGCCGCCGGTGCGGTCAGCACCAGCGCCTGCGCCAGCACCGCCTGGGCGGCGAGCACCGCCAGCAGCGCCCGGCGAGGGGCCAGCTCCATCAGCCACATCGCCGCCGAGAACGCCGAGAAGAAGGCCCCGTACAGCGCCAGCCACCATCCGGTCGGGATCAGCGGCACCTGGACGCCCTGGAAATGGGCGATCACCACCGGCACGCAGACCGCGAGACCGGCCAGGGAGACGAACACTCCACCCCAGATCTGCATGGACATCCGTCTCATCCGTCTCAGCATAGGCCGAGCGGCGCTCCCAGCGCCCGTGCCGGAAGTCATGGGCCCGATCGATGACCACTCGCACGCGCGCGAACCCCGCTCGGCCGCCTAACGTCGAAACCGAACCCACCGACGAAGGAGACCGGATGCACGCCATCGAAGCCCACGGCCTGCGCAAACGCTACGGCGACGTCGTCGCCGTCGACGACGTCGGCCTGACCGTCGAAAGCGGCGAGATCTACGGCATCCTCGGCCGCAACGGCGCCGGCAAGACCACCCTGGTCGAGACCATCGCCGGCCTGCGACGTCCCGACGAGGGAACCGTCACCGTCCTCGGACTCGACCCCCGGCGCGACCGGGCCCGGCTCCGCCAGGTCCTCGGCGTACAGCTCCAGTCCGCCATGCTCCACAGCGCCCTCAAAGTCTGGGAGCTGGTCGGCCTCTACCGCTCCTTCTACCGCGACGGCGCCGACCCCGACGAGCTGATCGAAGCGGTCGGCCTCGCCGGCCACCGCGGCCAGCGCTTCGAGAACCTCTCAGGCGGCCAGGGGCAGCGCCTCTCCATCGCCCTGGCCCTGGTCGGCAACCCCAGGATGGTCATCCTCGACGAGCTCACCACCGGGCTCGATCCCGAAGCGCGCCGCCAGATGTGGACGACCGTCGAACGGCTCCGCGACAGCGGCGTGACCGTCCTCCTCGTCAGCCACCACATGGAGGAGGTCGAGCGGCTCTGCGACCGCGTCGCCATCCTCGACGAAGGACGGATCGTGGCGGTCGACTCGCCCGACGGACTCGTCGACCGCGCCGGACTGGACCAGATGGTGCGCTTCCGCACCACCGGGCCCTTCGACCCCGCGGTCCTCGACCGCCTCGACGAAGTCCACTCCGTGCGGACCGACGACGACCACGTGACCGTCACCGGCGCCGGCAATCTACTCCAAGCGGTCAGCACCGCCCTGGTCAAAGCCGACGTCACCACCCTCGACACCCGATTCAAGCAGGCCGGTCTCGAAGACGCCTTCCTGGCGCTCACCGGCAGCCCCTTCGACGACGAGGAACGGCGATGACCGACATCGAGCACCTCCCCGCCCGCCGCCCCGGCGTCCGCTCCTGGGCCACCCTGATGGTCGCCGAGGCCAAAATGGTCGCCCGCGACACCTCCGGGCTCCTCATACCGCTCGGGCTGCCCCTGCTCATCCTCGTCATGAACGGGATCAGCATGCGCGGCGCCGACCCCGGCGTCTTCGAGCAGTACGTCATGCCGGTCGTGCTCACCATCGTCATCGCGACCGTCGGCGTGATCAACATGCCCAGCTTCCTCGCCTACTACCGCCGCTCGAAGGTCCTCCGCCGCCTCGCGGTCACGCCCGCCCACCCGGCCATGATCCTCATAGCCCAGATGGTCGTGGGGCTCATCCAGTCACTCGCCGGGGTCGCGATAGGCGTCGGCGCCGCGATGCTCTTCTTCGACGTCGGGCTACCGGAAGGCCTCGGTGCCGCGCTGGCGGTCTTCGCCCTGGCGACGCTGACGATGTTCGCCGTCGGGATGGTCGTCGCCGCGATCGCCCCCTCCGCCAACTCCTCGGTCGCGATCGGACTGACGCTGTTCTTCGCGCTCGGCGCCACCGGAGGCATGTTCGGTCCCACCGAGAACTTCCCCGACGCGCTGGCCGCGGTGGGGGAGCGGCTGCCGTTCGGCGCCGCGGTGCAGGCCATGGGCGACGCGTGGATCGGCGCGGACGTCAATCCGGCCCATCTGCTGGCGATGCTCGCCGCCATCGCGGTCAGCTGCGCGGTGGCGATCCGCTTCTTCCGCTGGGACTAGCGCGACGCAAACGGAAACCGCCTACGTCACCGTCGCTTCGGTCGGGCTCACAGTGCCGCTTCCAGCGCTTCGCGGTGATCGAGGGTCCACCGGTAGTCCTCGCGGATCCAGATCGGCGCACCGAGGTCGCGAATGCGGACCATCGCCGGATCGCCTGCGGCCGCTTGCGCTTCGATGCCGCGCCAGCAGCGGTCCTGCCGCCACAGCACGGTCTCGACCAGTCGGCCGCGCCGGTCGCGGTCCAGACCGTAGGCGTCGTGCGGCCCCACCGGGCGCCGCACCGTGCCGTCCTTGAGCACGACTTCGTTGACGAAGCCGCCGGAGAGCGGGAGTTCATCGACCATCTGCCGAGTATCGTCACGGAGCGGCCCGACCGCAAACCACTTGCCCGCTCAGACCGCGAGTCGCTCTTGCTCGGACAGGTTCTGCGCGGCCTTGCCGAGCATCTTGCCGTTCACCCGCGATGAGAGGCCGCGCGGCATCAGGCGCCCGATCATCCGCATCATCCCGTTCGGGATGTACACGGCCTGTCCCTTCAGGAACGCGTTCACGGTTCCCCGCACGGCCTTGCCGACCGGGTAGGGCCGGACCGGCAAGTCGGTGCGCTCGATGCCGAGCGTGTCGATGATCGGCGTCTCGACGTTGCCGGGCAGCATCACGGTCACGCCGATGTCGGACTTCGCGAGCTCGTAGTGCAGCGCCCCGCCCAGACTGAGCACGTAGGCCTTCGAGGCGGCATCGTGGGCCATGTTCGGAATGCCGTGGCCGGCGCCCAGGGCCGAGACGAAGATGACCCCGCTGCGCCCGCGCCGGGAGAACCGCTGCCCGAAGGCGTGCACCAGTTCCAGGTGGGACGTGGCGTTGAGGGCGAGCCGGCGATGGAGATGCTCCAGCGGCTGCTCGAGCAGGCTGCCCGGGCGGCCGGTGCCGGCGTTCGAGACCAGTAGCCCGACGTCGAGGTCGGCGGTCGCTTCGACGATGGTCGCGGCGGCGCCTGGCCGGCTCAGGTCCACTTCGACGGCCCGATAGGAGACGCCGTGCACGCGGTCGAGCTCCTTGCCGAGCGCTTCGAGCTTGTCGGTGGAACGAGAGGCGAGGACGACGTTGAGGCCCGCCGCGGCGAAGTTCCGGGCGAAGGCTCGGCCGATGCCGGACGAGGCGCCCGTGACGACGGCCCACGGTCCATAGGATGCAATTTCAATCATGATTTAGACTCTAGTCTAAATTCGGGTCGACGTCAACGCGGTAGACTTCCCAGACGTGAAGACGCCCTCGCCAGACCTCGCCGCGCGCCTGCTCGACGTCACCGAGCAAGTGCTGCGCACCGACCCTCCGCAGCGGCTCGAAGACATCGCACGGCTCGTGGGAGTCTCCCGGGCGACCCTCTACTACTACTTCTCCGGGCGCGACGACCTCCTGGCGTTCCTCCTGGTCACGCATGCCCGAGACGGCGCCGGCGCCGTCGAGGCCGCGATGCGGCCGGGGGAGGCGCCCGAACCGCGGCTCCGCTCGATGGTGGGCGCGATGATCGAGTACCTCGGCGGCCATCCGGGGATCTGCGCCGGGCTGCTCGGTGCCATCGGCGAGACCGGGAGGATGAGCGAGGTCCTCCAAGCCAACGACGAGTGGATCCTGACGCCGTTGCGGGAACTGCTCTCTGAGGGCCGGCAGTCCGGAGTGTTCGCCATCGAGGACGTCACCGACGCCGCCAACGCCATCCTCGGCGCGGTGCTCCTCGGCGTGCTCGGCAGGTCGATGTCCGGAGGGGACACGACCGAGCGGCGATTCCAGGACCGGCTCGCCGATCAGACCGTCCGCAGCGTCCTGCCCTGAACCGGCCGGTCAGCCGTCCGCGTTCACCAGCCTTGCCAGCTCGACTCTGGACCGGACGCCGAGCGAGGCGAAGACATTGCGCAGATGGTGGTCCACAGTGCGCACACTGACCGACAGCGCCTGCGCCACCTCGCGATTGGTGGCGCCCGTGGAGACGAGCCGCGCGATCCGCAGCTGATGCGGCGTGAGCGCGGACAGGCTTGCGGATCGTGAGCCGCCCGCCGGCTCGCCCATCGCCCGCAGCTCCGCGCCGGCCTGATCGGTCCATGCGCGCGCCCCGCATCGCTCGAACCCGTGCAGGGCCTCACGCAGGACCGCGCGGGCCTCGCGCGGCCGCCTCCGCCGCCGCAGCCACTTGCCGTACAGCAGCTGCGTCCGGGCGCGCTCGAAGTCGCCGTTCTCCGGAGCGTGCAGCTCCAGCGCGCGCCGGTACAGCTCCTCGACCGTCCCGTCCGCGGCATCGGCGGACGCCAGCAGCGCCGAGCAGCGCGCAAGCTGCGCGGCCGCCGCCGGGTCGACGCCGAAACCGGCCCAGGCCCGCTGCTCCTCGACGACCGGCCGGGCCTCATCGGCTCGTCCGGCGAGCACCGCGGCTTCGATGAAGCACGGCATGAGCAGCGGCCGCACCGCGAAGTGCCCTCCATCGGGCCGGACGAGCTCGCCGAGCCGCGACGCGGCCGCGTCGAACCGGCCCCGACCCATCTCCGCTCGGGCCAGCGCCCATTCGGCGAGCGTCCGGGTCTGCGCCAGGCCGTGCCGCCGCGACGTCGCCAGCGCCGGCATCGCCTGCGCGACCACCTCGTCGGTGTCGCCTTCCACGGAAGCGGTGAGAGCGAGCACCGCTCGGTGGTGCGCCGCGGTGTTGGCCCGCCCCGATCGCAGCGCGGTGCGCAGTCCCTCCTGCGCATGGGCCCGGGCGCGCGCGTGGCGCCCGGCGCGCATCTCCGCGTACGCCAGGTACTCGAGCGTCTGGGCGGCCAGGTCCTCAAGCCCTTGCTCGCGAGCCGCGGCCAGCGCGCGAAGCCCCGCGCCGCAAGCGGTCTCGACCTCACCGAGCAGCAGCGCCGCGATCGCGCCCCGATGCAGCGCCTCCGGCGAGTACTGTTCACGCCCGTATGCGCTCACCCGGCGCAGCGGTGCGACCGCTTCAGCCGGACGCTGCTCCAACAGCGCTCTGAGCCCCAGCAGGTGGTCGTACAAGGGCCCGCAAGCGGAGCGAGCGGGGGCGTCCATCGCGGAACGGGCCGACTCCAGAGCGTCCAGACAGGATGGACCGTCGCCGGCGGCCCACGCCGCCTCGGCGGCGGCGAGCCTCGCGGTCAGCGAGAGGCGGGGATCGGCGCCGGGGGACCGGGCCGCGAGCGAACCGGCGAGCATCAGGGAGGCGTGGGCGTCGATCACCGGTCCGTCGGCGAGCGCGGCCAGTCCGCGTGCGAGCTCGGCGTGCGCCCGCGCGGCGTTCGACGACGCGCCGGCCGCCACGTGGACGACGACCTGCTCGCCCGAGCAGGCCGCCTCGTCGAGCAGATGAGCGTCGGCCCCGGTCAGAACCAGGGCGATGCTGCCGTCGTCGAGTCGACGGACGGTCGCCGCCAGCGAAGGCCGCTGCCCGGGAGACGAGACCCGGGCAGCGGCCTTCGCGGTGCGCCGTCGCATGGACCAATGGTACAAAACCGACCAGTCGGTTCGGAAGGCCCGCAACGCAGAAAGTCGGGCGGCGACCGAGTGGTCGCCGCCCGACACCGGGCAGTCCCGAGTCCTGTCACCGCGGGGTCAGCCGAGCGGGCAGGAGCCGCGGACCTCCTCGATGGCGTACTCGTTCGGCAGCGGGCAGAGGAACTGCTCGTACCTGGTGTCGTCGTCGACGAACCGCTTCAGCCACGAGATCGCGTACTTGGCGATCGTGGTGTTCGAGTAGTTCGGCGCGAAGTGCGAGGCCGCGTTCAGCTCGATGTACATCTTGTCCGTCGAGCCGGGGATCGTGTTGTAGAACGGCTCGGAGTGCGAGGTGACCGACGCGATCGAATCGTTCTCCGCCCCGAAGATCAGGGTCGGGGTGGTGACCGAGTACCACGTCTTGTCCGTGTGCCACGGCGTCATGGGGATGCTCGCTCGCAACTCCGGCCGGTCGTCGCTGACCTCGAGCGATCCTCCGCCGCCCATGGAGTGCCCCATGACCGCGAGGCGGTCGGCGTCGACGCGGTCGGAGACGCTGCTGCGTTCGACCAGGTAGTCGAGGGCGGCGTCGAGCTGGTCGGCGCGCTGGCCGGGCTGGTCGTACCGGGAGTTGGTGTCGATGGTGAAGACCACGAAGCCCTGGGAGGCGATCCGCGGCCCGAGCCATTCGATCGACGACTGCGAGGCGGTGAAGCCCGGAACGATCGCGACGGCGCCGAAGGTGCCGTCGCTGCGGGTCGTCGGGTAGTAGACGGTGCCGCCGCCGAAGCCCGAGACCCACGATGAGACGGTCGTGTCCGACACACTGTAGTGGCCGCGAGCGGCCTCGATGCTGGACTCGGTGGGAGCCGGTCCGCGTTCGTGCGGGTTCTGCGCGACCGCGGTGGCGGCGGGGCCGGCGAGCGAGCCGAACGTGAGCACGGCGGCCATGGTCGCGGCCATGCCGATGAAGCGCAACGCGCGGCGCGGTGTTGTCGTTGAGTGCATGTTTCGTCCTCCTTGACGAGACTCGATGACGAGTCGTGCACATCAATATCCCGTACCGACCAGTCGGTCTGCATCGGCGAAATCACCGGCCCCATCCGTTATGCCTGCGCTTGACGGCGACCATTGAGCCTACAGTGGTCTGTGAGGCCGAGTCGATGGCTCCGAGGTTCGTTCAGGCGCGAGCGCCCTCGCAATTGGACAGCGCGAACACTCGCGTGGGGCAGAGGTGTCGCCTCAACGGGAGAGGGGATCGAGAGGGGGAATGGAGCGTCGTGCGCTCGAAGGGGTCGACGAATTCGTGCGCAACCGCTTCGTGCGGGTGAGCTCACCCGCACGAAGCGGGTCGCGGTTCAGAACCTCTGCGTCACTCGAATTCCTCGGCCTCGACGTCGCCGATCCAGTCGTCGTACTCGTTCCGGGCCTGCTCACGGTCCCGCGCCTCGATGGCGCGCTGGATGGCGTCCTCCCGGGTGGGGAGCCGCTCGGCCTCCTGAGGCAGTTCGACGATCTCGCCCTCGGGGCCGACGTACATGCGGCGGTCGCCTCCGACCAGTACCGGTGTCCAGGCCATGGTGCCCTCCCGTGCTCGCGCCTCGCGGATTCCTCGCGTCATTGTCGCCCGAGGAGCGTCAGTCTGTCAGCCGGAGCGCGGGGTTCGCGCGACCGGGCGGCGGCGCCAGCGGCTCCCGATCCGCTTCGGCCGCCGCGGCCATGACAACTCTGGTCGCCGTCGCCTTGCGAGACTGCTCGTCGCTGCGAGCGAGCGACTTCGACTGCGAGGCGCCCGGCCGCGTCCGCTCGGCTCTTCCCTCGACCCGACGAATCTGACCTTCTGGGGCACGGCCCTTCGCGGCGAGTGACCGGCGGCCTCACCGCTTCATGGTCGACGCCACCCGGTGCAGACGTCGCATCGAGCGGATCGCCGAGCGGACCTCCTGCAGGTAGTCGCTCGCGGTGTACTCCTTGCGGAAGTAGGGCTCGGGGAGGGCCGTGGCGTCCACTCCCACGGTGTCCACTTCGCACCCGTACGGCAACCCCATAAAGGCCACCGCGTCGCTGTGCTGGAAGGGAATGAAGATCGAAGAGGTGATGACCAGGACGCTGTCTCCGGGGCGGAGATCGGCGACGCGGTCGGCCCAGAAGCGGCAGGTGTCGGCGGTGTCCGCGCGCCGACGGGCAGGCTGGGAGGACGGCGCGGCCACCGCCCGGACGCTCGTCGATCCGGCGGCGTAGGCAGCGACCTTCCATGCTCGGCCCGGATCGCGGTCGGGGTCGCCTCCCTGTTCGATCTCCGGCTCTCCCACCACGCCGAAGGCCCGCTTGAGGCCGGCCTCCATGGCGTCGACCTCGAAGCGGGCGCCGACCACTCCGGTCAGCTCGGCGAACTCGCGGTCCCTGTCATTGAAGGGCCGGAAGCCGCCGACGCCGGTGACGTGTCCGGTCGACACGCCGCCGGCGAGCAGCCCGGCCGCGAACCGGGTGCGAAAGAGGCAGGAACTGACCAGCCCGCCCAGGATCAGGAAGTGGGTGTAGTGCCGACGCCCCGGCTTCGGCTCGCCGCCGAGGCCGAGCGCGCGGGCCGCCTCGCGGACGAAGCGCTCTTTGGACTCGTCGAATCGCTTGGCGTCGGTCTCGAACCGCTCTCGGCCGGCACGGAAGTCCCAGTGCTCTGCCGAGAACTCCTCCAGATAGTCCAGGTTCGCCGCGGTGCCGCCGCCCGGGAGCTCGCCGCCGAACTCGGCCAAGAGCGCTCGCATGGGCTCTGAGCCGACCCACTCGGCGACGCCCGCGATCGCCGCCTCCGGTCCGAGCGACTGCGGCAGCGGTATCTGCGTGTGACTGGGCATGGCGATCCATTCCGGGCGGCCCTCGATTGTCTTGCCCCACATGATAGCCACGCGCGACCACGTCACCTCGAGGCGAGCCCGCCGCCGGTCGGGGCGGGCGCTCAGGCGCTCGACTCGACCGGGAGGCCGGCGAGGCGCCACTCGAGCAGGCCCTCCTCGAGCCGGGCGGCGTCGCGGCCCGAGCGCGCCAGGAGCTCGACCGCGTCGTGGGCGAAGACGCAGAAGGCGCCGCGGCAGTAGGCGACGATGCGGGTGTCGGTCGGGAGCTCGGCGAGGCGGTCGGGGAGTTCGTCGATCGGGATGCCGATCGCGCCCGGCAGGTGGCCGGCGCCGTATTCCTCGGCGGGGCGCACGTCCAGGACGGTGTATTCCCCGGTCTCGACCCCGGCGAGCAGTGCCTCGCGGCTGACCTGCACCGGGGACTCGCCGAGGTAGTCGGCCGCGGCGCGTTCGACGTCGGCCAGCCTGGTGGCGGCGGTGTCGCGAGCGAGCCGGTAGAGCGCGGCGACGTCCTCGCCCGCGAGGGAGTAGTGGATCTTCTGGCCCTCGCGCCTGGTGGCGACGAGTCCTGCGGCCTTGAGGGTCTGGAGGTGGGCCGAGACGGTGGTCAGTCCGATTCCGCAGGCGGAGGCGAGGGCCTCCACCGAACGCTCGGACTGGGCGAGCAGGTCGAGCAGTTCCAGGCGTTTGCCGTTGCCGAGCGCCTTGCCGATGCGGGCCACCTGGTCGAACAGTGCCGCCTTCTTCTCGAGGTCCGCCATGGGGTAGCCTTCCGCCTTGTATTCCATAATTCCTTGGAATAGTGTATCACTGGGCGGAGACGAGCCCGCCGACGAAGGAGCACCGTCATGAGCGAGATCCGATTGACCACGCTGGTCGACACCGGGCTGGGCAATGCCGCCTACCTGCTCGACCTCGGCGACGGCGGCGCCCTGGTCGTCGACCCGTCCAGAGACATGCGCCGGATCCGAGCCGCGACCGAACGCGCGGGACTCAGTCCCCGCTTCGTGGCCGAGACCCATCTGCACGCGGACTTCGTCTCCGGGGCGCTGCAACTGCGCTCCCGCCGGCCGGTAGAGGTGCTGGCGTCGGCGGACGGCGGCCGCGAGTTCGCCCACCGGAGCCTGGCCGACGGCGACGAAGTCGACCTGGGCGGGCTGACGCTGCGGGCCCTGGGAACGCCCGGGCACACCGACGAGCATCTGTCCTATCTGCTCCTCGACGGCTCGAAGCCGCTGGGAGTCTTCACCGGCGGCTCCCTCATCGTCGGCGCGGCCGCGCGCACGGACCTGGTCGACCCCGCCCGCACCGAGGAGCTGGCCCGCGCCCAGTACCGGTCGATCCAACGGCTGCTCGAACTGCCCGACGAGGTCGCGGTGTGGCCGACGCACGGAGCCGGCTCCTTCTGCTCGGCTCCACCCGGGGCCGAGCGCACCTCGACCATCGGCTCCGAGAGGGCCGGGAATCCGCTGCTCGCCGCCGGGGGAGAGGACGAATTCGCAGAGCGGCTCCTCGCCGGCCTCGGCACCTATCCGACCTATTTCGACCGTCTCCAAGAGGTCAACCGCTCCGGACCGGCGATCGTCGCCGAACCACCGGCCCTCGCGTCATTGACCGCCGGGCAGGTCCGCGGCCTCCACGACCAGGGTGCGGTCGTCGTCGACGTGCGCCCCGTCGCCGACTACGGCGCCTCGCACCTGCCCGGGGCGGTCTCGATCGCGCTGCGCGACCAGTTCGCCACCTGGCTCGGCTGGGTCGTCGAACCCGGAGCCCCGGTCGTCGTCGTCCGCGACCGCGGCCAAGACGCCGCCGACATCGCCTGGCAGGCCGCCAAGATCGACATCGAGCTCGCCGGCGAGCTCGCCGGAGGCATGGAGGCATGGGACGGCCCGACCGCCTCCATCCCGGTCCTCGCACCGGCAGAGGCCGCCGAGTCGATCGGCGAGACGACCGTGCTCGACATCCGCCAGGACTCCGAATACGCCGCCGGACACCTGCCCGGCGCGATCGGGATCGAACTGGGCTCGGTCACCACCGCCGATCTGCCCGAAGGCCCGCTGCTGTCCATGTGCGGGCACGGCGAACGGGCGATGACCGCCGCGAGCCTGGCCGCCCGGCGCGGCGCGGCCGTCTCAGTGCTCGCCGGCGGCCCCGCCGACCTGGCGGAGGCCGCGGGCACGGCGCTGGAAGAGGGCCGATGAGACCCGCCGTCGCGCCACCGAAGCTGGGACTGGGCGCCAACCTCGGACAGTTCGCCCTCCTCGTCGTCGTGAACGCCCTGGTCGGCGGGATGATCGGCCAGGAGCAGACCGTCCTGCCACTCCTGGCGGTCGACGAATTCGGCCTCACCGGCTATACGTTCCTGTTCACCTACGTGCTCGCCTTCGGGCTCAGCAAGGCCGCCACCAACTACTTCGCCGGGACCTGGTCCGACCGATTCGGACGCAAACCGGTCTTGGTCGCCGGGTGGCTGATCGCGCTTCCGGTGCCGCTCATGCTCATCTGGGCCCCGGCCTGGGGCTGGGTCGTGGCCGCGAACGTGCTGCTCGGCGTCAACCAGGGCCTGACCTGGTCGACCACCGTGATCATGAAGGTCGACCTCGTCGGTCCCCGACGGCGCGGCCTCGCCATGGGATTCAACGAGGCCGCCGGCTACGGTGCCGTCGCGGTCACCTCCGTGCTCGCCGGATACCTGGCCGAGCAGTACGGGCTCCGCCCGGCCCCGTTCCTGCTCGGACTGTCATACGCCGTCATCGGGCTGGGGCTGACGGTGTTCCTGGTCCGCGAGACGCGCGACCACGCCCACCTGGAGGCACGGTCGCGCACCGGCGCCCACCAGGCGCTGAGCGACCGCCAGGTCTTCGCCCGCACCACCCTCACCGACCCGGCGCTGTCGTCGGCCAGCCAGGCGGGACTGGTCAACAACCTCAACTTCGGTCTCGCCTGGGGCCTGTTCCCGCTGCTCTTCAGCGCCGCCGACCTGACCGTGGCGCAGGTCGGCGTCCTGGTGGCGCTCTACCCGGCGGTGTGGGGAGCCGGGCAACTGCTCACCGGGGCCCTTTCGGACCGCTGGGGCCGCAAGGGCCTGATCACGACCGGCATGCTCGTCCAAGCCGCCGCGCTCGCCGGCATCGCCCTCGCCGACGACTTCGACGCGTGGGCGGTGGCGACCGCGCTCCTCGGAGCGGGCACCGCGATGGTCTATCCGACCCTGCTGGCATCGATCGGCGACGTCGCCCACCCGTCCTGGCGCGCCCGCGCCGTCGGCGTCTACCGGCTGTGGCGCGACAGCGGCTACGCCTTCGGCGCGATCGTCGGCGGCGTCGTCGCCGACCTGTGGGACCTGCGCGCCGCGGTCTGGGCCGCCGCCGCGCTGAGCCTCGCCTCCGGCATCGCCGTCGCCGTGCGCATGCACGAGACCCACCCGCGAACCGCCGGAACCGGCCACGACGGCGCGTGAGCGGACATCGCTGCGCTGTTATGAGCGTCATGGTGCCGCAACGGCCCCGGCGGGATAGTTTCGTGAATTAGCGAAATACCGAAGGCTGGTCGACGTGCTCGAAGAATGCAAGGCCCTGTCCAATGAGACACGGCTGCGGATCCTTGAGTGGCTCAAGGATCCGCGGGCGCACTTCGCCTGCGGGGACACCGCCGAGCTCGGTGTGTGCGCCGGCCTGCTCCAGCACAAGGCGGGCACGTCCGCCTCGACCATGTCCGCGCACCTCGCGATCCTCCAGCGTGCCGGATTCCTCGAGGCCACACGGCGCGGCCAGTGGATCTACTACCGGCGCGACGAAGCGCGCATCCGCGCGTTCACCGAGCGACTCCACCGCAGTCTCTGAGAAAGGCGGCCGAACATGCCCGTTGCCCTGTCGATCCTCGACCTGGCGCCGATCGCACCGGGACGCTCGGCGCGCGAGAGCTTCGCCGCGAGCGTCGAGCTCGCCCGCGCCGCCGAACGCAGCGGCTACCGGCGGGTCTGGTACGCCGAGCACCACAACATGCCGACCATCGCCTCGAGCGCCACCAGCGTGGTCATCTGCCATGTCGCCGAGCACACCGACACCATCAGGCTCGGCGCGGGAGGGATCATGCTGCCCAACCACTCGCCGCTGGTGATCGCCGAGCACTTCGGGACGCTGGAGAACCTGTTCCCCGGCCGCATCGACCTCGGGCTGGGACGGGCGCCCGGCACCGACCGCGCCACGATGCGCGCCATCCGGCGGGATGCGACCTCGGCGGACTCGTTTCCCGAGGATGTGCTGGAACTGCAGGGATACCTGCGCGGGGAGTCCCCGGTGGCGGGTGTGCGCGCCGTGCCGCGCCCGGAAAGCGAGGTGCCGCTGTACCTCCTCGGTTCTTCGCTGTTCGGTGCTCAGCTGGCGGCGCGGCTCGGACTGCCGTACGCGTTCGCGTCGCACTTCGCGCCCGACGCCCTGCACCAAGCGGTGGCCGCCTACCGAGAGTCTTTCGAGCCGTCCGCGCAGCTGGCCGAGCCGTACGTGATCGCGGGAGTCAACGTGATCGCGGCCGAAGACCGAGACGAGGCCGAAGACCAGCGGAAGGTCGCCTACAGGCAGCGGGCGCGCGCATTCGTCTCCCGAGGCCAGGGCGGCCGGAACTACACCGACGCCGAGATCGATGCGTTCCTGGCCTCACCGAATGGACAGCAGTTGTCGGCGATGGCCAAGTACACCGCCGTCGGCACTCCTGACGAGGTCCGCGCGTTCCTGGAGGAGTTCGCCGCCTCTGCCAGAGCCGACGAGCTCATCACCGCACACCACGCCGTGGACGTCGCCGACCGCGTGCGCTCGATCGAGCTGACCGCCAAGGCCATGGCGCGGCACGACTGAACCAGACAGGCCGTCGAGCGGCTCAGGCCGCCGCCCAGAACCTGGAAACGTATCGGTGGAGGCCCGTCGTGATCCGGGGCGTCCGGGGTCGCGGGCGCAGAGCGGCCGCCCGGTGCGGCTCTGCAGTCTGTGGGGCGTGGCATGGTCTGGACGCTGACGCCGCGATGCGTCAGCGGGCTAGGCTTGAGTATGACCTACAGCTATCTCACCCGCGACGACGCTACGGCCGTTCTCGAATCCAAGTACTCCCAAGCGCGGCCGCTCCCAGCGTTGTCGGCGCTGCTGGAGGGCGAGATGCTGTGGGACCAGGCGAACCGGACACTCGTGTTCCTGGTCGATTCCTGGGTCGAGAACGCCGGTTACCGGCGACGCATGCACACCTGCATCGCCCGGAACGTCACCGGCGACAAAGACCTCGCTTTCGGGTTCTCCCGCGCTGCCAAGTCGGCCGACCCCGATCTCGTGGCGGCGGCGGCCGACGAGATCCTCGACATGGTCACCGCCGGCGTCACTGCGGCCGATGACGCCGCGGCATCAGTCGCCATCAATGCGGTCCTCAACAGCGGCCTGGCCGAATCACCGTCCAGGAAGCCGATGTTCAAGGCGCTGCGAAGCAGGCGCCTGGCACGTACGCCCGCGGGCTGACAGCTCATCGCCGCAGGCGACGGCACAACCGTCCGCGACACCGGCGTGGCCGCCGTTCCGCCCACCTGGGGCGACTACGGCGATGCCGCCTAGAATCTGCGCATGACCACTGCGCGAGCGTTCCTCAAGCGGCACACGGTGATCGGCGCGTTGCTCGCTGTCCTGGCCGCGGCCGGCTGCGGCACGGACTCGGACTCCGGCGTCTCATCGAACCCCGACGCCACTACCTCCGTCTCCCCCTCCGCCGCTGCGGAGCCGACGGCCGCGGACGGCGCCGACTACGAGTCCTGCGGCGACGGCGAATGCGAGGTGTTCTTCTCCGAACCGGTCGAGTTCACCATGGACGGACCCCAGGGCCAGTTCACGGTGGGAGCCGCAATTGAGGACGACGACGGCATCAAGGTGGACGTGACCAGGCCGAACGGCTACGGCACCGGCGCTGTGCTGCACTCCCCGGACTGCACCCTCGCCGCTGACGGCAACGACGGCATGAGTCTCTCGTGCGCCGAAGACGGGGAAGAGCTGCCCGAACCCGAAGCTGGAGGCATCGTGGTGCACTTGCTGGAACTGACCGAGGACACCGCGGTCATCCGCGCGGTCCTGGGCTGACTGCCTGCCCGGAACACCGGGGCCCGCTCATGCTGGTGGACCTTCCGTAGCAGAGGACGTGAGGTCGGAGCCTTGGTGAGCGGAGGCCGTACTTCTCAGCTCAGCTGTTCGGCCAACGCAAGGATGATGCCGCTCGGTCCGCGGAGGTAGCAGAGCAGGAAGCTGTCCTCGAAGCGCGTCACTTCGCCGACGAGTTCGGCGCCATGCGGACGGAGGCGGGCGAGGGTGTCCTCGAGGTCGTCGACGGCGAACATGACGCGGTGCAGTCCCAGAGTGTTCGCCGGGGCGTTCTCCGGCTTGGAGGTGATCGCCTTCGGGGAGTGGTACTTCGCCAGTTCGAGTCGGCCCGGGGCGTCTGGGATCCGCATCATCGCGATCTCGCTTCGCATGTCGTCGAGCCCGACGACCTTTCCCGCCCATCGCTCTTCGATCGGCATCCTGCCTTCCAGCTCCATGCCCAGCTCAGTGAAGAACGCGACGGCGGCGTCGAGGTCGTCAACGACGATGCCGACGTTGTCCATGCGTTGAATCGCCATGTCACCGAGGATACTGGCCGGGTACGACGCCATCCGCCGTCCAGGGAGCAGAGGCGCGTCGCCTGAGTGCGGCCCCGTAGGAATGACGTTCCGCCGCACTGAAGCAACCGGTCCGTTCGCATGTCGCTGACCCGATCAGCCTGGCGACGAGGAGGGAGTCGCCTCGCGGCCGCATCGCATCTTGCGTCACCTCGTCTACGTCGTTAGGCTCGGACGAGTTCCACGGCGTGTCCCTCACCTCGATCGTCGGAGCCCGATACGAGAGGAACAACCATGTCCCATTCCAGGAACAAAATGCGGATTGCCGCCATTTCGGCGGCGGCCGTTGCAGCAGTTGCACTCGCGGGGGTCACAGCCGAGGCCGACCCGAAGGAACCGACCCTGCGCGGCGAAGCGCCGGTCGATCTGCAGGTGGGCAGCGCCGTCTGGGGCCAGAACGAGCTTCTGGACTACGACCCCGAGAACCCCAATGAATTCCAGAGCATTCTCGGCTCCGAGTTCAACTCACTGACCGCCGAGAACGACATGAAATGGGCCGAGATCCACCCGGAGCCCGACGTCTACGACTTCTCCGGTGCGGACGCCATCGTCGAATTCGCCAAAGCCAACGGCCAGGACGTGCGCGGCCACACGCTGCTCTGGCACAGCCAGAACCCGGACTGGGTGACCGAGGCCAGTGACGACTGGACTTGTGCGGAGGCGCGCGTCGTCCTCGAAGACCACATCCGTACCGTCGTCGGCCGCTACGCCGGCGACATCTACGAGTGGGATGTGGCGAACGAGCTGATCCAGGACGACTGGGACGAGGGCGGTGTGAAGCTGCGTACCGAGGTCAACCCCTTCCTCAAGGCCTGCTCGGAGGACCCGGTCGGCCTCATCGGTGATGCGTTCCGGTGGGCGCACGAAGCGGACCCCGAGGCGGTGCTCTTCCTCAACGACTACAACGCCGAGGGCATCAATGAGAAGACCGACGCCTACTATGCCTTGGCGCAGGAGCTGCTCGCCGACGGAGCGCCGCTGCAAGGCTTCGGCGCTCAGGGTCACCTGAGCCTGATGTACGGCTTCGACGATTCCATGCAGGCGAACTTCGAGCGGTTCGCGGACCTCGGCCTGAAGGTGGCCGTCACCGAGGCCGACGTCCGCATGCCGCTAGACGAGGACGGCAACCCGACCGAAGAGCAGATCGCGCTGCAAGCGGAGCGGTATGACGGCATGCTCCAGGCGTGCCTCAACGTCCCGGCCTGCACGAGCTTCACGGTCTGGGGCTTCGATGACGCACGCTCCTGGGTGCCGGGCGTCTTCGACGAAGGCTACGCGACGATCATGACCGAGGAGTTCGAGAAGAAGCCGGCGTATTTCGCACTGCGCGACAGTCTCGCGGACGCCACCCCCGGCAGGTCCCCGCGGACACCGCCGGGTCTGAACAAGTAAGCCTCACCGAGTGACGTCCGGTGGCTCGTGGGGTCGAACGGCCCTCACGCGCCACCGGACGGAGCCGGCCACGGATCGATGAGTCTGCGTTCCTCTGGCAAGTCAGAGTCTTCGGTCCATGCGAAGAGGATCCGGAAGTATGTGGTTCTCTATTCTGCACGGGCGTCGACATACGGACGGAGAGAAATAGGGCAGCACCTTTGAAAGCGGCGCTTGGAGCAATTCTCAGTAGGGCGATGCACGGTAGGGCCGACCAGCGGGGCATCCGAGAGGGGGGGGTCGCGCTATCAGCTCTGAGACCGGTCGCATGGTCGCGTTGAGCCACCAGCTGCGTGCCGTTCATGAGCATCTTCGACGGGCGCTGGACCTTGCCCGCCGCTCGATCGACGGCGAGGTCGACGTGCCTGTCGGGCAGGATCTCTTGGTGTTCTGCCACGGGTTCTGCTCCGCCTTGAGCGGCCACCATCGCAGCGAGGACTCCAGCCTGTTCCCGCAGATCCTCGCCGAACGTCCCGACTTGGCGCCGGTCGTCAACAAGTTGACGACCGATCACAACATGCTGGAGCATCTGATCGGCGAGTTCGCCGCCGCGATGGCGTCCGAGGCGGATGCCGAGTCTTTGCACCGGCACTTGGACGGCATCGGCGCGATCATGGAGTCGCACTTCGGGTACGAAGAGCGCCAGTTGCTATCGGTGTTGGACGCCGTGGGCCCCCAAGGCGATGCCCGGGCACTCTTGGGTGACCTTGCCTAACGCTGCCTCGGCGTTGCCGTTCGGCATCGTTGAACGGTCGGACTCGCCGCCTTGGTCGCCGTCGATCCGGCGTTGCCGTTCGATGTCACGGTCAATGAATGGTTTTCCCGCTTGAGCATCGGATCGCTGCTCTCGATCGCGACGGGTATAAGTGCGATGGCAAGCCATGCGGCGTTCGTTCTCGTCCTCTTTTTCGACCCGGCCATGCCGTGACGGTTGAGCGCATGCACGAGCTTCCGTACGCAGATTGCATCGCGCAAGTGGAAAGGGCACAAGTGGGAGGGCATCGTCTATGTGTTCGGCACTCGGAATGAGACGGTCAAGGATGACCGCAATGTGGAGTGCAGCCCACGGTCTACCGCCCGCATCTCGGCTCCGCGACCACGTCGCCAACGTCCGACCCTCATGCGCTTAGGCGTCTCCCAGGGTGGCGGACAAGGTACCGAGCAGCTTGGCCAGCTGGGCCTGTTCCTCGTCACCGAGTCCGGCGATGAGACGGCGCTGGTTCTCCAGGTGCTTGCCGATCAGATCGTCGACCAAGGCCCTGCCCGTGTCGGTCAAGGCGATGCGGCGTCCGCGCGCGTCTTCCTCGACTACCGACCTGGTCACCAGGCCTTTCGCTTCGAGGCGGTCGACGCGCTTGGTGATCGCCCCAGTCGTCACGAGGATCGTGCGACTGAGCTCGCCGGGCGTGAGCGAGTACGGCTCGCCGGAGCGGCGCAGCGCCGTCAGCACGTTGAAGTCGCCGTTGCCCAGCCCGGCCTCGGCGAAGGGCGGGCGCAGGTGTCGGTCGAGTGCCTCGGTGACCCTGTAAAGCCTCCCGACGACGAGCATCGGCGAAGGGTCGAGGTCGGGCCGTTCGCGTTGCCACTGGGCGACCATCTCGGAGACGGCGTCTGCATCCATGCCTTGCATCATAGCTTCCATGGAAGCTATGATATCTTCCATGGAAGATAATTTCACCTCGCGAGCGGTCCCGGCCGTCGACTGCTACTTCGACCCCGCGTGCCCCTTCGCCTGGATCACCTCCCGCTGGATCCTCGAGGTCGAGCGCCTCACTCCGGTCACCCTGCGCTTCCGCATCATGAGCCTGTCGGTCCTCAATGAGCACCGCGAGCTCGACGCCTGGTACCGCACGTTCAACGACCGCGCCTGGGGGCCGGCCCGCGTCTGCGCCGCAGCCGAACAGCGTCACGGCAACGCCGTCCTCCGCGATCTCTACACCGCCCTCGGCACCCGCATCCATCTGCGCCGCAACAAGGACTACGACACCGTCATCCCCGAAGCCCTCGCCGAGACCGGACTCCCCGCCGACCTCGCGGACGCCGCACACACCGACGAATTCGATGCGGCCCTGCGCGCCAGCCACCAGAGCGGTCAGGACGCCGTGAGGGAGGAGGCCGGCACGCCCATCATCGCCATCGACGGCGCCGCCTGCTTCGGCCCGGTCCTCACCGCGACCCCCAAGGGCACCGAAGCCGTCCGCGTCTTCACGGCCGTCCGCACCCTGGCCGCTCTTCCCGCCTTCGCCGAGTTGAAACGGGGCCGGTCCAGTGACCTCGGCATCTGAGACCTCGCCGAGGCGCCGCTTCATCGCCGCGAGTCTCGTCGACTCGGTCGGCAACGGTCTGTACGTGCCTTTGACGATGCTGTTCGTCCACGCGCTCACCGGCCTGTCCATGGTCGCCATCGGCGCCGGCCTCACCATCGCCGGACTGTGCGCCCTCGCCGTGACCCCCGCGGCCGGCATCCTCATCGACCGGTTCGGCGGTCGGCGGGTCTTCATCGGGGCACTGTCGCTGCGCGCGATCGCCTTCGCGCTCTACCCCTTCGCCGACAACTACCCGGCCTTCCTCGCAGTCGCCCTCGTCGTCGCGATCGGCGCGCAGAGCTCCCAGCCCAGCCAGCACGCCCTCATCGCCGATCTCGCCGAAGGCGTCGAACGCGACCGGCTGCTCGCCTGGAACCGGAGCCTGCGCAACGGCGGCATGGGCTTCGGCAGCCTCGCCGCCGGAGCGATGCTGATGCTCGACGGCGACGCCGGCTTCGCCGCCGCTGCCGTCGCCATGAGCGCCGCCTTCGCCACCGCCGCGATCGTCGTCGGCGGCATCCGAGCCAGGACGCGACTCGCGCCGAAACACGAAGGCGAGCGCGCCCGAGCCGGATACCGGCAAGTCATCGCCGACCGCCCCTACCTCTGCGTGACCGGCGCGAACTTCCTCATCGCCTTCGGTTACATCGCCCAGTCCATCGCCCTGCCGGTCTACCTCACCCGCGACGTCGGCGTCCCCGATGCGATGGCCGGCATCGTCTTCGCCGTCAACACCGCCCTCATCGCCGCCCTCGGCGTTCCCACCGCCCGCCTGATGGCGCGCGGCAGGCGCAACCGCAGTGCCGCCCTCGGCGCGGTCGTGTTCGCCGTCGCCTTTGCCGCCTTCGCGATCCTGCCCCACCTGGTTACCGGCATCGCCGCCATAGCCACCGTCCTGGCCGTCGCCGTGCTCTACACCGCCGCCGAGCTCATGCACTCCGCGCCGTCACAGAGTCTGTCGGTCCAGGCCGCGCCCGAGCATCTCCGCGGCCGCTACCTCTCGGTCTATCAGCTGTCCTGGTCGGTCGCGCGCAGCCTCGCGCCCGTCCTCATCGGACTGCTCCTCGATGCCGGTTCCTGGCAGGCGTGGGCCGCGCTCGGACTCGCGGCAATCGGCGGTGCGTTGATTCTTCTGTGCACCGAACGGTCGCTCCCAGCGCACGTCGTGAAGGCACCGGGCGTCGTCGCCGCCTAAGCGTTGTCCTGGAAGTCGGTTTCTTGGCCGTGGGACCGGCTGGCATCATCTGGTATGGCGCAGGCTCACCGGCGGCCTCGGCCCGATGGCCGAGCCGGTCGCCTCGGCGTTGCACTACGCAGGGAAGCAATTGGGTGCCGGACCGGTGCGCACGTTGTTCGCGCTGCTGGCGAGTCCGACGAGCGCCGTAGCCCGGTGGCAGGATCTGCTGGTCTGCGCGATCGATGGCACCTTGCTGGACGTACCTGCATCGCAGCGCTCCTCCAACGCCTTTCACCTCCTACGGCGTCCCCGGGGTGGAGCTCATCGCGGGGATGGGAAGAGCGTTATCCGAGGTAGGGGATGTTGAACCAGGTGAACGGTCCGGTAGGGAGGTTGCGCAGCGCGAGGGCGAAGAGAATCCAGGCCGCGGCGTAGCCGATGTAGACGGACCGCGGCAGGCGCAGGGTGGGGAGGTTGCGGCCGAACCAGGTTCGGGCGGTCCACCAGACCAGGGCGTAGAGCGCGAAGGGGACGCCGATGAGGGCGATCGGGTGATGTTGAAAAGCGTGGACCAGGTCGCCGTGGGCGAGGTACCACCACATCCGGGTGCCACCGCAGAAGGGCCCGTTGATGCCGAAGACGAGGTGGAACGCGCACGGGCCCGAGAGGTCAGATTGGGTATCGGTGGGGTCGAAGGCGAGGACGTAGGCGGTGGCGGCGGCCAGCCCGGCCCAGACCGCGGCCGGGCCGAGCCGCCCGCGCCATGGGCTCGGCGGTCGGATCGCCGGGAGCTCTGTCGGGGCTGGCGAGTGCGTCATGGTCCCCCTCGAAGAATTCAGCCGAACCCCATAATACTAATAGACATAGTAGTTAGGTTCCGCCTACGCACACGCCTCGTTCGGCCCGTCTATACGAGCGTTACTGCGCCGCGACCCCGGGGACCGGCCCGGAAGGAAGATGCACACATAAATTACTATTGCCGATAGTATTCGATCTGGGCGGTCGTGCAGTCATGACAGCCGCCTGATCTTCCCGGACGACATTGCGACGGAGTAGTCCATGACCGCCAGACTCGCCCGCCCCGCCCGCAGACTCGCGGCCCTGACCGGCGCGGCCGCCCTCTCCGTAGCCGGATGCACGGCCGAACCGCAGACCGCCGACCCCGGCAGCGAGGTCGACGAATTCCACCACCTCCACGGCCTGGCGGTCCCGGCATGGGGCGACGGGACGGTCTACATGGCCACCCACGAGGGACTGATCGCGATCGGCGGCGACGAGTGGAGCTACGCCAGCGAGGAGCTCCACGACTTCATGGGATTCTCCGTTCACCCGACCGAAGACGGTGTCATGTTCAGCTCCGGCCACCCGGCCCCCGGCTCCGACCTGACCAACCCCCTGGGGTTCATGACCTCCACCGACTCGGGCGCCTCTTGGGAAGTGGTCGCCCTGTCCGGGGAGGTCGACTTCCACGCCATGAGCGTCGGCGCCGAAGGCAGCGTCTACGGGTTCAACGGTCACGGCGAGGCGGGGATCTACACCAGCTTCGACGGCGGCCAGAGCTGGGAGCGCCACGAGCCCGCGGTCATCATGGAGTCCGGCGGGGTCTACTCGCTGGCGGCCGACCCGGTCGATCCCCAGTCGGCCTGGGCCGGAACGGCGACCGGTCTGTTCCGGAGCGACGACGGCGGCGCCTCGTGGGAGCCTGTGAATGAGGGGAGCCCGGTGACGGCCGTGACCGTCGTGCCGTCCGGAGATCGCGTGATCGCCTACGGCGCCGATGGTGTCGGATTGATCGTCAGTGACGACGGTGGTCAGAACTGGGAAGAGACCGGCTGGGTCTTGGACGACAGCGAGGACGCCGTGGGGCATCTGGCCGTCGACCCGTCCGACCCCGACGTCATGTGGGCGGGCACCTACAACGCCGACCTCTACCGGTCCACCGACGGCGGCGCCACCTGGGAGGCAAAGGCAACCGCAGGAACGCCCGCGAAGTAACTTCCGGCGGCGCTCAGTCGATGGGCTAAGGACTTCTCTCTGACTTACCCGTCGGTCTTCGGACGCCGACGAGCAGGTTCGCATCGCCCTTGGCGTCCCCGGCGTGCCGGCGGTCGCGTTCGTCGCGCCGGACGGGACGGTGGCCGAGCTCGTCGCCGAGCCCGGCCTCACCGCCGAGAGCCTGACCGAGACCGCCGCTGCGGCGTTCGGCATGGAGCTGCCGTGACCGCCGTGGTCACTCCAATTCAAGGTCGCCGCAGAGGATCCGGTCGGAAGCCATGTGGTCGCTGTGCTCGCCTTCGGCGTCGAGGTGGACAACGATGGCCTTGACGCGCTCGTCGGCTATCAGGTCGCTTTGGGCGGACACGGTGCCGGCCCCGTCGGCGTCGGTGGTCAGGTGCAGGTGGATCTCGTTGTCCTCGGACATGCCCGCTTCGGGGTCGCCCAGCCAGTGCTCGCCGCCGGGCGGGTCGGTCTCGCAGGAGGCGTCGTGCAGGTGCGAGGTGTAGGCGGTCTCGGGATCCAGGCCGGTCACGGTCAGTCCGACGCTGGTGGTGTCGGCGACGGTGACGATCGCCTGCCCGGCGGCGTCGGGATAGGTCTCCGCAGCGGTGGCGGTGGAGCCGAGAGCGGCCTCCGCGGTCTGCGTCGGGACCGCGGTCTCGGCCGACCCGATCATCTCGTCGATCGCCTCGTCATTCTCGCCGCTCGAGCAGGCGGCGGCCGCGGTCAGGACGAGGCCGGCAGCGGCCAGGATCGCTGTCGTTTTCACGATGCGTCGTTCTCCTTCGATGTGTTTCAGATGGGGCTGACGCCGACACCGACGGTGGCGCGCAGCCAGTTGACGAACTCGCCCCACGCGCCGGTGACGAGCATGAGACCAACAATCATGAGCATGATCCCGCCGGCGATCGAGATGGCGCGGCCGTGGCGGCGCAGGAACCCGACCGCCCGGTTGAGCTTGTGCATGCCCAAAGCGATGGCGATGAACGGTATCCCCAAGCCGAGGCAGTAGGCGATGATGAGCGCGATGCCGCGGATGGCGCCGTCCTGGATGTAGGCGAAACCGGTCACGGCGGCCAGGACCGGTGAGACGCACGGGATCCAGGAGATCGCGAAGACCGCGCCGAAAACCGGTGCCCCGGCGAGACCGACCGCGGGTCGCCAGCGCAGCTGGAAGCCGCGCCCCATGGGAATCGCGCCGGTGAACATGATGCCCATGACGATCATGAGGACTCCGACGACGGTCTCGATCACCGTGCCGTTGGTCAGCAGCGACCGCCCGATGGTCTGGAGGGCGAACACGGTGAGGGTGTACACGGCGGTGAAGCCGGCGACGAACAGCAGCGCCCCGGTCAGGACGCGGCCTCTGCGGCCTCCGGCGGCGATCTCGGAGCCGGACAGGCCGGTCACGTAGGAGACGTAGCCGGGCATCAGCGGCAGGCAGCACGGGGAGGCGAACGAGACGATGCCGGCCAGGACGGCGATGGCGACACCCAGCAGCAGCGGCCCGGAGGTGACGATGTCGGCCAGGTTCACGTCAGGACTCCAGGAGCTGGTTGACGTCAGCGTAGATGGTCTCGGCGTCGATCTCGCCACGCCAGATGCTGCACACCCGGCCCTCGGGGTCGATGACGAGGGTGATCGGGAAGGTGTTGGGCGAGACGTCGTATTCGATGAACTTCATGGTGATCTCCCCGGCGGGATCGAAGATCGACGGGTAGGGGATCCGGTGGCGCTCCTCGAAGGCCCTCGCGGCATCCCGCTCGTCGCGGGAGTTGATGCCGAGCAGGTGGACGTCGATGTCGTCGTCCGACTGCGCGTTCTGCTCGTCGTAGTGCTCGGCGGCGGCCCGCAGTTCGGGGGCCTCGGAGACGCACGGCGGGCACCACGAGCCCCAGAAGTTGACCACGATGACGTTCCCGGCCCACTTCGCGGTGTCGATGGCCTCGCCGTCGAGGCTCTCGCCGGCCAGGGCCGGGGCCTCGGGACGCTCGGCGGGGTCGTTCCAGCGCAGGTTGGTGCCGTCGCCGGAGGTGTAGCGCGAGCGGTTGAGCTCGTTAGTCCGGTTGGAATCCTCGCCGCTGCCCGAGCAGGCGGTGAGCGCGAGCAGCGGGACGGCCGCGAGGAGGGTGCGGCGGTGCGGCATGGCGGACCACTCCTTCACTACTAAGTTGTTTAGTACTATAGAGGCCCATAACCCGGGTATCGTGACGGGAGCGCCGCCAGTGATCGGCGCGATTCGAGGAGGTCGACATGCGGCAGTTCGGAGAGCTGGAAGCGGTGGTGATGGACCGCCTGTGGGCGCTGGACCGCCCGGCCACGGTCCGCGAGGTCCTCACCGGGCTCGACCGCGACCCGGTTCCGGCCTACACCACCGTCATGACCGTCATGGACAACCTCCACCGCAAGGGCGTCCTCGACCGCCACCGCGAGGGCCGCGCCTGGGCCTACCGACCGGTCCACTCCCGTGCCGAGCACGACGCCGCACTCATGACCGGCGTCCTCGACGCCTCCACCGACCGCACCGCCGCCCTGATGAAGTTCGTCGACGCGATCGACGCCGACGAGCTGGCCCGACTGCGCGAACTCATGGCCGAGGATGCCGGGGGCGAGCAGTCATGACCGTCGCCGCGATCCTCCTCGCTTACGCCGCCGTCCTCGCCGTCCTCGGCCCAAGGCTGCTGCGCGGCACGCCCCTGTTCGAACGATCGCCCCGCCTGGGTCTGGTCGCCTGGTTCGCGCTGATGACGAGCGCGCTCCTGGCGGTCCCGGTCGCTGGCCTGGCGATGCTGATGCCCATGGGCTCGTTCGGCACCACGGTCGCCGGCTTCCTCCACACCTGCGTGACCGCGCTCCAGTCCCAGTACGGCCCCAGCGGCGGCCTGGCCGCCGCTGTCGCATCGGCGGCGCTGGTGGCCGTGGTGCCGGTCCGGCTAGCGCACGGCGCTGCCGCGGTCGCGATCCGGACCCGACGCGAGCGGCGCGAGCACCGCGGCCTCTTGGCGCGCCGGGGCGGCTGGGACGAGGGACTCGGCGCCTGGATCCTGGACCGCCCTGAAGCCGCGGCCTACTGTCTGGCGGGGCGCGGCGGCACCGTCGTGATCACCGCAGGAGCCATCGCGGCCACCGACGAGACCCAGCTTGCCGCCGTACTGGCACACGAGCGCGCCCACCTCGCCGGGCGCCACCATCTCCTGATCGCCACGGCACTGGCGCTGCATCGGGTCGCCCCGTGGCTTCCACTGTTCGCCGACGCGCCCGGACGTATCGCGCACCTCGTCGAACGATGTGCCGACGAGGCCGCCGGCCGAGTCCAGACCCGGCGCGCCGTCGCCGCCGGCCTGCTGGCCTTTGCCGAGGCCGGTGCGGCCCCGCAGGCCGCGCTAGCCGTCTCCGGGGGCGACACGGTCCAGCGCATGGAGCGGCTGCTGAACGCACCGCCGAGAGTCGGGCGGCTCTGCGCCGGGGGCATCGTCGGCGGCTCGGCGCTGGTGGTGGTGGTGCCGATCGTCGTGTCGGTGCTGCCAGTTCTTGCCCTGATCCAGATGGCCTGCTACCCCGTCTGAGCGACACGACCGAGTCCGGACCGGTGGCATCGCGAGCACCAATCTACTATTGTACTTAGTACTCTAGTAGAGAGTTGGTGGTCGTGACTGAGTTGCTGTTCTCCACCACGCTGCTCGCCGCCTTCCTCGGCGGCGTGTTGGCGTTGGCCGCGCCGTGCTGCGTCTCGGTGATGCTGCCGGCCTATTTCGCCTCCACATTCCGCCACCGGCGGTCCATTCTCGGCATGACCATGGTCTTCGCCGCCGGTCTGGCCACGGTCATCCTGCCCATCGCGCTCGGTGCGACTGCCCTGTCGCGGCTGTTCATCTCGCAGCACGTGTGGGTCTACTCCATCGGCGGGGCGGCCATGATCGCCTTCGGCGCGGCGATGCTCCTGGGCTGGAAGATGAAGATGCCGATGCCCGGTCTGCGGGCGACTTCCGGGGGCGGGATCGGCGCGACCTACCTGCTCGGGGCGTTCTCCGGGATCGCCTCGGCCTGCTGCGCCCCGGTCCTGGCCGGCGTCGTGGCCGTCTCCGGCGCGGTCGCCTCCTTCCCTGCCGCGCTCAGCGTCGGGGCCGCCTACGTCTTCGGCATGGTCGCCCCGCTGACCATCCTCGCCCTGGTCTGGGACCGCCGCGACTGGGGCTCGGCCACATGGCTGAACGAACGCGGACTGCGCCTTCGCGGGCGCAAGATCCCCCTGTGGTCACTGCTCTCGGGCGGCCTCATGGTCGCTATGGGCATCCTGACCGTCATCCTGGCCCTGACCGAGCGCGGCATGACCCCCGACGGCTGGCAGGCCCGCGTCGCCGCCCAGCTGCGGTTCGCCGCCGCCCACGTGCAACACGCACTGGGCTCCACCGTGCCGGGCATCGTCATCAGCATCGCCATCCTCGGTTCCCTGGCCTGGCTGCTGTTCAAAGCGATCCGCGGCACTCGATCCAAGACCGACACCCCCGAAACCGAACCGAGCCCGACCGACCTGCACGCGTGCTGCGAGGACACTCCCGCAACGCAAAAGCCCGAGAAGACGGAGCAACCCTGATGGCCACTCAGAGCAAGTTGAAGAAGCGCCAGGCGGCGCCGCTCAAGGGCTGGCGGCCCTCGGCAGCCCAGATCGCCGTCGCCGCGGCGATCGGCATCGGCCTCCTTTTCGCCGTCTACACCATCACTCAGAACGAGAGGCAGAACGCGGCGAGCGCCGAGGGCAGCTCCGGCTACAACTTCGCCGTCGGCGAGCCCGGGCACGGCGAGGCCGCTCCCGACTTCACACTCCCGGCCACCAGCGGCGAACAGGTCAGCCTGGCCGACTTTGGCGGCCAGAACGTGCTCCTGTACTTCCATGAAGGCGGCGGCTGCCAGCCCTGCTGGGACCAGATCGCCGACGTCGAAGACGAGTGGGCCGAATTCGAAGCCGCCGGCGTCGATGCCTTCCTGCCGATCACCACCGATCCGGTCGACATCCACACCCGGAAGATGGCCGCCGACGGCCTTGACACCGTCGCCGTCTCCGACCCCGACCTGGCCGTCTCGGAGCAGTACGACACCAATGCCTACGGGATGATGCGCGGGACCACCAACGGCCACAGCTTCATCCTGGTCGACGGCGAGGGCACCATCGTCTGGCGTGCCGACTACGGCGGCGAACCGGATTACACCATGTACCTGCCGGTCGACGCGATCCTGGCCGACCTCGAGGCCGACAGGAGCGACCAATGATCCGCATAACGCTGCTGACCCAGAACGACTGCGGGTTCTGCGACCGGGCCAAGGAGATCCTGCACTACCTGTCGGCCGAATTCGACTTCACCGTCACCGAGATCGACCTCGCCGGCGACGAGGGCCGCGAGCTCGCGATCAAGCACACCGTCCTGCTCGCCCCCGGCCTGCTCATCGATGGCGAGCTGTTCAGTTACGGCCGGCCGAGCGAGCGCAAACTCCGCAAGACCCTCGCCCAGGCGGGGGCCGGAAAGGACTGACATGGAGAACCTGCTCTACCTGCTGCCCGTGGTCGGCTGCGTGGCCATGATGGTCATGATGATGAAGATGATGGGCGGCGGCCACGCCGAGCACGAAGGCCACCAAGGGGCCGACGAGCAATGGCAGACCGAGATCGCCCGCCTCACCGCCCAGGCCGACCAGATGCGGGCGGAACTCGAAGAACTCCGCGCCCAGCCCCAGACCCGCGACTGACCCCGCCCCTCAACCCTTCCCACCCTTCGCTGGCGACCACCCCGGCGAGGAATACAGAGGAGGTGACCGGCAATGGACGAATGCTGCGCGAACTGCGGCTCCCTGAAAGAGGAGTGCTGCTGCCCATGCGGACAGGAGTAGTCCGGACTTAGGTCTGCGGTTCGTGGCTTGCCGCGATCCGCAGACCAGCCGAGTCAGCGACGACCGAGACCGCGCAAGGATCACCGCCTCGGAAACTCCCACCGCGACCCGACACTTCTCCACATTTTTACTACAATCAGGTAGTAGAAAGGGTCGCGAACTTCGCCGGCAGATCGAGCACGTCTTGAAGAAAGGGGGAAGTGATGATGTGGGGGTGGAACGGCGCCGGCTGGGGCTGGGGACTGCTGATGATGTTGCTCATGCTCGCGTTCTGGGGTGCGGTGATCTGGCTGATCATCGCCCTCGCCAGAGGTGGCATGCGGACTTGGAGCCAGAAGGGCGCGCGTGAGGCCGAACACGTGCTGGCCTCCCGCTACGCCGCCGGGGAGATCGACGAGGACGAGTACCGCCAGCGCCTGGCCGTACTGCGCCAAACGCAACGCGACACCGGCTGACCAGTGGGGCGTGATTGCTACTACCATATTGTAGTAATAAGGTGGTCGAGAACGCCACCAGAAGGGATCCCGCCCATGGCACGGATCAAGAATCTCGATGACCTGCGACGCCGCTGGGACAAGTACTCGGTCGGCTACGACCGGGCCATGGCCCGGTCCGAACGCTGGTTCTTCGGCGACACCCGAGCCTGGATCGCCTCCCGCGCTCAGGGTCGCAGCCTGGAAGTCGCGATCGGCACGGGTCTCAACCTGAAGCACTACCCCGACGACATCAAGCTGGCCGGCCTCGAGTTGAGCCCGGCTATGCTCGAGGGCGCCAGGCGGCGCGCCGCCGACCTGGGCATCGAGGCCGACCTCCGCCTCGGCGACGCCCAGCGACTCGAGTTTCCCGACGCCTCCTTCGACACGGTCGTGTGCACCTTCTCGCTGTGCGCCATCCCCGACGATGCGAAAGCCGTCGAGGAGATGGTGCGGGTGCTACGTCCCGGCGGACTGCTCCTGCTGGCCGACCACGTGGTGGCGACCTCGGCGTGGATCCGCGGACTCCAGCGCGTCATCGAGATCTGCTCCGTGCCCACTGCAGGGGAGCACTTCCGGCGCCGCCCCATCCGGCATGTGCGGGCGGCCGGGCTCGCGATCGAGGCCCATGACCGGTTCAAAACGGGCCTGATCGAGCGCCTTGCCGCCCGCAAACCCGCCGCATCTGAACAGGAGTGACGATGAACCCGCAGTTTCGCGCCTCCGACGCCGAACGCCGGGCGACCGTTCAAGCACTGGAGCAGCACACCTGCGATGGACGGCTGACCCTCACCGAGTTCGACGAGCGCAGCGAACGAGCCTGGGCCGCCCGGACCGGTGCCGACCTGGCCCGACTCACCTCCGACCTGCCCGCGACCGGCGAGAACGACGGCCGGTCCGGTGGGCTCGCCTGTCCGGCGTGGCGGCGAGGGACGACCATCGCCCTGGCCGCCGCCGCGGGTGTCGGCCTCGTCGGCGGACTCGCCCAGGCGGCTGGCGCGATGCCTTCCGGCGCCATGATGTGCCACTGAACGACGGTCACATCGGGCAGGGGCAGGCGGCGATCATCAGGCTCCAGGAGGCGGCGACCGCCGAGACGAAGCCCAGCACCGCGATGCCGCTGAGAGCCGAACGCGGCACCGAAGCGAAACCCGGCAGACGCACCCCGCCCGACTCCAACTGCCGCACCCGCGCCTCCAGCAGGCTCGTCGCGGCGAAGCCGCTGACCGCGACCTCGGCCGTCCCCGGGCCGGGGGCAGCGCGCAGCAGCGCCGAGGCCAACGCCGCCCGCCCGCAGCGGTCCACCGCGTAACGGTCGGCGGCCAGCTCGTGCTCGGACTCGGCCCGAGACCGCAGACCCTTCGCCACCGGCGCGAACCACAGATGAGCGGCGGCGACCTTCGCCGCCAAGGCCCGCAGCGGGTCCAATCGCCGCGTATGCGATGCCTCATGAGCGAGCACCGCTCGCAGCTCGGCATCCGACAACGCCGCGGCCATTCTGGAACTCACCACGACACGAGGCCGCAGGACCCCGACCGTGAACGCGAACTCCTCGGTGTCGTCGACCACCATCAGCCGAGCGATGTCCAACCCTGCCGCCGCCGCGGCCAACCGGCCCGGCGCCCGAACCCGGCGCGACTCGAGCTCCTGGACCAGGCCACCGGTCGCCGACAGCGCCCGCGCCGCCGTCCGCACCGCGAGCACGATCGAGATGACGCTGACCACCGCCAGCACCAGATAGGCCCCGACCTCGGGCAGATGATCGGACGCGACCGATCGCGAGGAGCCGTGCAGGCCCAGCAACCCCGATACGCACCACACAATCCACAGTCCCGGATAGGTCGCGACGGTGCCGACGACCAGCGTCCACAGCGGCCGGTCGCCGGTCACGACTCATCCACCAGCTTTCGCAGGCGCGCGGCCAGCGCCTCGTCATCACCGACCTGATCGACGAACGAGACCAGTGCCGCCTCCCCGTAGTCGTCGAGGAGCCGCCGCACGGCGATCCCGGCCTCATCGCGGGCCACCGGGCGGTACACATAGCCGCGCCCGGCCTTCGACCGGGCGACCACCCCCCGCTCGGCCAGCCGTGAGAGCACCGTCATCACCGTCGTATACGCCAGCTCCGGCTCGCGGTCGCGATTCAACCGCTCCAGCACATACCGCACCGGCACCGACTCCGAAGCGTCCCAGAGCACTTTGAGGACGGCCGACTCCAACGGCCCGAACTTGCCAGCGCGATCACCGTTTCCCATCATTCCAAGCTACTACGTGCCGGTCGTAGTCCGGATTGCCGGAGCGTGGCGCCCGGCCGAAGCCAGGCACTGCATGGGCGCCGAATGGATCGATCACGACCGGGAGTTGCTACCAAGGGCGGTGAGGCCACCAACCAAGGAACTTTGGTGATAACCAGTGATAACTAAGAGCGAGACATTTGGTATGGGGTGTAAGTGTCTGAATGTCCGGATTACTGGGTTGGTGGAGGTTCTACATGCCTATTCGAACCCATCGTCGCAGGTAGACGCCGCTCTACGCCCCATAGGAACGGACTTCAAGCAGCCAGATGGACGCTCGAGCCTTTCCCGGCAGTCCCACGATGGCAGCGTTGTCGCATTCTCGGATGCACTTGCCGTGCCGCCGCGTGCGCTGCGACGGCGCCTGACCGACCAGCAACGGCAAGCCATCGTCGAGGCCTTCCATGACGGTGTGCCTCAGCAGGTCCTGGCCGACCGGTACGGCATTAGCGTGCGCAGCGTCAAGCGCCTGGTCCGCGCTGCCCGCGAACGGGCCCGATGAGCCGCGGGCGCGGTTCCTATCAATCCGTGTCGGTACGGTCGGCCACCTCGCGGCGGAGCGCTTCAACGGAGGCGAGGTCGCCCTCGAAGGCTGCCGCTTCGGAGGCGGCCAGCTCCCGGAAGTACCGAATCGATCGGTCGCAGAACGCCACCGCGTCGGAAAGTTCGGTGTCCAGCACACTGCACACATTCGCCGCTGTCCACAAAGTTCGAGCCAGGTCGGGCAAGTAGGCGTTTCGGCCAGCTCTTCACGCAATGCCACTGCCCGTTCGGCTGCTGCCTGCGCTTCGGTCCGCCGCCCGGCCCCAGCCAGGTGGTTCGCGAGGTTGTTCACCGACATCGCGAGGCCCGGCAGGTTCCTCTGGCGGTCGGCTGCTGCGAGTTGCTCGTAGAGGGTGGTGGCGTGTTCGGCGTGGGTCAAGGCCTCGGCGCGTTGGCCGTGGTCGCTCATCCAGATAGCCAGTGTGTTGTGGGCGGCGGCGAGGTCGCAGGATGCTGCGTGGTGTTCGTGGTGGGTCAGGGCTCGGGAGGCCAGTGCGGTACCCAGGCCGGTCAGTCCGGGGTGCGGATATGGCAGAAGGCCGGCATGGATTGCTTCGGCGGCGGCTTGGCCGATGCCTGCCTGGTCGCGGTGGTCGTCGAGGGATAGGGCCAGGGCCAGTTGTTGGGCGGCGGTCAGGTCCTGCTCGGCCGCGCGCTCGACCGCGGCTCGCACCAGGGGGCGTAAGCCGATCGGTCAGCAGTGCGGCCAGTTCGGGCCCGATGGGTTCGGGAGCATCGACCAGGGCCCCAGCGACCGGGCCAGGTGTGCCCGCAGGTCGGCGGCGATGTCCGGGTAGGACTCGGCGGCGCTGCTCCACACCTCCAACACCCGAGCGTGATAGGTCCGGTGTTCGGCCAGGACCGGGTGGTCGATCAGGCCGGTGCGGTCTCTGACCTCGAGAGCAGGTAGGCGGCCAACAGGTCCGGTCGGCCTCACCGGAGACCGGGATCGCCCGCGCGGTCACATTCTCCGGCCGCACCCGACCGTCGTCGGTCGCCGCGGCCGCAAACTCCACAATCCTGCAGGCCTCCAATGGGTCGGCACCGACCAGACGTGCACCAGTAGCCCGTATCGGGAGCCCGGGCAAGTCCGGGACCCACAACACCGCCGCATCCAATTGCCGGTCGGTCTTGAGGCCGATGACACGTTCGACCTTGCAGCTGCCCGCACCGGCCTCAGGCGAGACCCGCCGACGGTCAACGACGCGAACGAGGCGGCGTTCGTCACCGAGACGGTGAAGGACTTGTTCGGCGAGGACCGCTATACCGAGATGCCCGAGCCGGTCATGGGCTCGGAGGGCTTCTCGCGGGTCCTGGAGGCGGTCCCGGGAAGCTACATGTTCTACGGCGCCACCGTGAAAGACGACCCGAGCGAGGCGGCCTCGAACCATTTCCCACGGGCCGCATACGACGACAGCATGCTCGCCGACGGGGTCTTGGGGGTGTGTCCGGAACTTTGTGGGGTCGGGGTGATCCAAGCGAGCTGAAGTAGTCTGCTTCGGCAAGAGAGGATCACCCTGAACGACAACGAAACTGC
>NZ_BAAGXZ010000022.1:0-65620 GCF_054779575.1 Glycomyces halotolerans | reverse complement strand
GCCGCCGCAGCCGGGGCCGCAGTCGCCGTGGCGCCGCCGTCAGGACCCGGCCGCTTCGCCCCGGCGAACCGCCGCGCGCGGCCGACCTCGCGACCGCCGCCACCCTCATCGCCGCCGCAACCCGGCCCGGAGCCGACTCGATCGGCCGCGACGACCTGCGCCACTACGAGCGCTCCGGCAAGCAGGGCCACCTGATCGTCCTGTGCGTCGACGCCTCCGGTTCGATGGGCGCGCGCCGCCGCATGGGCGCGGTCAAAGGCGCGATCCGCTCCCTCCTGTTCGACGCCTACCAGCGCCGCGACCTGGTCTCCCTCGTCACCTTCCGCGGCAGAGAAGCCCAGACCGTCCTGCCGCCCACGGCCGGAGTCGAACTGGCCGACCACCGCCTGGCCGTCCTGCCCACCGGCGGCCGCACCCCCCTGGCCGCGGGTCTGCTCAACGCAGCCCGGCTCATCGAACGGCACGCCCGCCGCGGCCCCGACCGCCGCCCGCTCCTGGTCGCCGTCACCGACGGCCGCGCCAACGCCGGCGCCGACGCGACCGCCGAGGCCCACCGGGCGGCCGACCTGCTGGCCGCGAGGGACATCGCCGCCCTGGTCGTCGACACCGAGTCCGGATTCGTGCGCACCGGCATGGCCGCCGCGCTCGCCGAACGCATGGCCGCGCCATGCGTCCAGCTCGACGAGTTCGCCTCCGGCTCCCTGGCCCGCACCATCCGACTCGCCACACGATAAGGGGGCAACGTGAACGAACCGCGCAGCCAATACGACGGCGCCACCGACAAGGCCACCGCCGACACCCAGCCGCGCCGCCGCAAACGCGAGACGCCGCTGCTGATGGTCCACACCGGCACCGGGAAGGGCAAGTCCACCGCCGCCTTCGGCATGATGATGCGCGCCTGGAACCAGGACTGGCCGATCGCGGTGTTCCAGTTCGTCAAGTCCGGCAAGTGGCGCGTCGGCGAGCAGGCCGCCGCCGAGAAGCTCGGCGGCATCGACTGGTTCAAGATGGGCGACGGCTGGAGCTGGACCTCCCGCGACCTCGCCGAATCCGCCGACCTCGCCCGCGAGGGCTGGGAAGAGGTCAAACGCTGCCTGGCCGAGGAACGCTACCGCTTCTACCTGCTCGACGAGTTCACGTACCCGATGAAATGGGGTTGGGTCGACACGGCCGAAGTCGTCGCGACCCTCGAGAACCTCACCGGCCGGCAGTACGTCATGATCACCGGCCGCGACGCCCCCGCCGAACTGATCGAGGCGGCCGACCTCGTCACCGAGATGACCAAGGTCAAGCACCCGCTCGACCAGGGATGGCGGGGCCAGAAGGGCATCGAATGGTGACGTCCGCGCCGCGCATCGTGGTCGCCGGGACCCGATCCGGCGTCGGCAAGACCACTGTGGCCACCGGGCTGATGGCGGCGCTGAGCGCGCGCGGGCTGCACGTCTCCGGACACAAGGTCGGCCCGGACTTCATCGACCCCGGCTACCACGCGCTGGCCTGCGGTCGCGAGCCGCGCAACCTCGACGCCTTCATGCACGGCCCCGACCTGATCGCGCCGCTGTTCCTGCACGGCGCCGCCGGGGCCGACGTCGCCGTGGTCGAAGGCGTCATGGGCCTGTTCGACGGCCGGGCCGGCACCGACGAGGCCTCCACCGCCCAGATCGCCAGGCTCCTCGACGCGCCGGTGCTCCTGGTGGTCGACGCCGCGTCGCAGTCGCGCTCGGTCGCCGCCGAAGTCCAAGGCTTCGCGAGCTTCGACCCGTCGATCCGCGTCGCCGGCGTGGTGCTCAACCGGGTCGCCTCGGACCGGCACGAGCAGATCCTGCGAGAAGCGCTGGCACCCTCGGGCATCCCCGTCGTCGGGGTGCTGCGGCGCGGCGAAGGCGTCGAGGCGCCCTCGCGGCACCTCGGCCTGATCCCCGCGGCCGAGCGTCGACCGGAGGCGCTGGCCCTGGTCGCATCCTTGGGCCGCACCGTGGGCGAGGGCGTCGATCTCGACGCGGTGCTGCGCGTCGCCCGCTCCGCGCCCGGCCTCGACGCCGAGGCGTGGAGGCCCGAACCGAGTGACGCGCCCGGACGCCCGGTCGTGGCCGTCGCCGCCGGGCCGGCCTTCACGTTCGTCTACACCGAGCACCGGGAGCTGCTGGCCGCCGCCGGGGCCGAGGTCGCCGAGTTCGACCCGCTGCGCGACGAGCGGCTTCCCGACCGAACCGGCGCGGTCCATCTCGGCGGCGGCTTTCCCGAGGTCTACGCCGCCGAACTGGCCGCCAACACCGCCCTGGCCGGGAGCCTGCGATCGCTCGCCGCCGCGGGCGGCGCGATCGTCGCCGAATGCGGCGGCCTGCTGTACCTGTGCCGCAGTCTGGACGGGGAGCCCATGGTCGGCCTGATCGAAGCCGACGCCGAGTTCACTGACAGGCTCACCCTCGGCTACCGGACCGTCCGCGCCGCGAGCGCGGGACCGCTCGGCCCGAAGGGGACGGTCGCGCGCGGGCACGAGTTCCACCGCACCACCGTGCGCCCCCGAGCCGGGACCGCTCCCGCCTGGAAGTTCGGTGACCGCGACCCCGAAGGCTTCGTGGTCGGGAAGGTCCACGCCAGTTATGTCCATACCGCCTGGATCGCCCGCCCCGAAATGGCACGGTGTCTGGTGACATCGGCCCTTTCACAGGAGGTAACGGCATGAGCGGCACTCTCATCGGGATCGGCACCGGACCCGGCGACCCCGACCTCCTCACCGTCAAGGGCCGCGACAGCCTGCTGCGGGCCGACCGCGTCTTCGTGCCGGTCGCGGCCTCCTCGTCCGCGGACGAACCCGGCTACGCCGAGCGCGTGGTGGCCCACCATGTGCCGCATGACAAGCCGATCCACCGCCTGGTGTTCGAACTCGACAAGGACCATCGAGACATCGCCTGGGCCAGGGCGGCCGACAAGGTGGCCGACGTCGTCGCCGCCGGCGGCACCGCCGCGTTCGCGACCATCGGCGACCCGAACGTCTACTCCACCTTCGCCCATCTGTCCCGCGAGGTCCGCCGCCTCGTCCCCGACGCCGCCGTACGGACGGTCCCGGGCGTCACGGCCATGCAGGACCTGGCCTCCCGCACCGGCACCGTGCTCGTCGAGCACGACGAGCCGCTCCAGCTCATGCCGATCACCGCCGGTACCGACCGCATTCGCGACGCCGTCGAAGGCGGCGGGACCGTCGTCCTCTACAAGGGCGGCAGGAAGCTCCCGGAGATCAGGGCCTTGCTGGAGGAAGCCGGGGCGCTGGACCGTGCCGTGTTCGGCGCCCACCTGGGCCACGCCGACGAAGACGTCCGCTCCGAGGTGCCGCACACGCCCGCCCCTTACCTCTCGACCGTCATCGTCACCCCCGAACGGCAGGAGCGAAGGTGAGCGGCGCGAAGATCTGGTTCGTGGGGGCCGGGCCCGGTGCGGCCGACCTGCTGACCGTGCGGGCCGTCAAGGTCATCGGCGAGGCCGACATCCTGGTGTGGGCCTCGAGCCTGGTCCACGAGGACGTCCTCGAACACGCCCGCCCCGGCGCGGAGGTCCTGGACTCGAAGACGATGACCCTCGAAGACGTGCTCGACGCCTACCGCAAGGCGGCCGCCGAGGGCCTGACCGTGGCCCGCCTGCACTCAGGCGACCCGTCCGTCTACGGCGCGATGCAGGAGCAGCTGGAGGCCGTCGCCCGATTCGACGTCGAAGTCGAAGTGGTCCCGGGCGTGACCTCGGTGGCCGCGACCGCCGCCGCGGTCGGCCGCGAGCTGACCGTTCCCGAAGTCGCCCAGTCGGTCGTCATGACCCGCATGGCCACGCGCACCCCCATGCCCGAAGGGGAGGATCTGGCCTCCTTCGCCCGCCACGGCACCACCCTGGCGCTGTTCCTCTCGGCCTCCCGGCCCAAACGCCTGCAGGCCGAACTCCTCGACGGCGGCTACGCGCCCGAGACGCCGTGCGTGGTCGGCTACCGCGTCTCCTGGCCCGAGGAGCGCATCGAGACCTGCCGCCTCGACGAGCTGGCCGCCACGGTCCGATCCATGAAGGTCACCATGCACACCCTCGTGCTCGTCGGCCCCGCGTTGGGGGCCAGCGGCACTCGCAGCCACCTGTACTCGCCGTCGTTCGCCCACACCCACCGTCCGGCAAGGGCGAAATGAACGCGAGGCCCGAGCGCTCCTTCCCGATCCGGCCGCCCCGGCGGGCCAAGGCCGGGCCGGTGCACGTCGAGCGCGCCTCGCCACCGCCGACCGCCGCGCGCGACCTGGTCGAACCCGATCTGCCGCGCACCGCGAAGGCGCGCGACGGCAAGGCCTTGCGCACCGGCTTCACCACCGGCGCCTGCGCCACCGCCGCCGCCAAGGCCGCGATCCTGCTGCTGGCCACCGGGAAGCACAGCCGGAAGGTCGACGTGTGGCTGCCGGTCGGCCGACGTGTCGAGTTCGAGGTGGACCGCTGCGAGCGCGTCGGCGAGGCCGCCGAGGCGGTGGTCGTCAAGGACGCCGGGGACGACCCGGACGTCACCGACGGCGCCCACCTGACCGCCACGGTCGCCTGGAGCGCCGATCCCGGCGTGCACCTCTACGGCGGCGAAGGCGTCGGGGTGGTGACCCGGCCCGGCCTCGGCCTGGAGGTCGGCGGGCCCGCCATCAACGGCACCCCGCGGCAGATGATCCGCATCACCGTCGAGGAGGTCTGCGACCCCTACACCGGACGCGGCGTCGACGTCGTCGTGTCGGTCCCCGAAGGCGAGCGGATGGCGAAGCGGACCACCAACGCCCGCTTGGGCATCCTCGGCGGCATCTCGATCCTCGGCACCACCGGGATCGTTCGGCCCTTCTCGACCGCGGCCTGGCGGGCCTCGGTCCTGCAGGCGGTCGACGTCATGGCGGCCGCCGGTCTCGACACCTGCGTGCTCACCACCGGCGGGCGCACCGAGCGGGCCGCGATCCGGCTCATGCCCGGCCTCGACCAGGTGTGCTTCACCGAGGTCGGCGACTTCACCGGCGCGGCCGTGGAGCGCTGCGTCAAGACGGGCCTGACGCGGCTGGTGTTCGTCGGCATGGCCGGGAAGCTCGCCAAGCTCGGCGCCGGCGTGATGATGACCCACTACACCAAGTCTAAAGTAGACATAGGATATCTGGCGGAGTTGACCGCTCGCGCCGGAGGCACGCAGTCGCTCGTCGCCGAGGTGGCCGAGGCCAACACCGGCCGCCACGCCTACGAACTGTGGTCCCGCGAGGGCCTGCTGGCCGCCGCCGGAGACGCGCTCTGCGACGACGTCGCCGCCAACCTGACCGCCTGGGCGCGCCACTGCGGCGGTGAACTGGACGTCGACGCCGTCCTGGTCGACTTCGACGACCTCGAACCCGTCGCCTGGAGCTCCCGGGCCCCCGACCGCCTCGCCCGCACCGGCGCCGAACCCGAACTGTGGAGGCGGCCGTGAACGACCGGGTGACCCTCATCGGCGTCGGCCCCGACGGCCGCCTCGCCCGACCGATACCGGCCGAAGCGACCACGATCGCCGGAGGGCGCCGACACCTCGAAGCGCACGCCCCCGAACACGCCCGGACCATCGCCATCGGCGGCGACCTCGACGCGGCCGTCGCAGCGATCGCCTCCGCTCCCGGGCCCGTCGCCGTTCTCGCCTCCGGCGACCCCGGCTGGTTCGGCATCCTCCGCCGACTCGCCGCCGTCGACCGGCCGCTCGCGATCCACCCCGCCGCCTCCTCCGTCTCCGGCGCCTTCGCCCGCCTCGGACTCTCCTGGGAGAACGCCCAGGTCGTCTCCGCCCACGGGCGCGACCCGCGTCCGGCCGTCGCCACGGCGCTGGCCGGCGCCAAGGTCGCCGTCCTCACCGACACCGCCACGGCCCCCTCCGTGATCGCGCAGGCGCTCATCGACGCCGGCAGCGGGCCGCGGACCGTCGTCGTCGCCGCCCGCCTCGGACACCCCGACGAGACGCTCAGCCAATGCGACCTCGCCGAGGCAGCCGGGCGCGACTTCCCCGACCCCAACGTGATGCTCGTCCTCGATCCGGCCGAGGCCGCACCGCAGCGCGCGACCCTCATCGCCCACACCCGGACCGCCACCGTCTGGGGCCGCCCGGTCGACGACTTCGAGCACCGCGACGGCCAGATCACCAAACCCGCCGTGCGCGCCGCCGCCCTCGCCGCGCTCGGGCCCGGCCCCGGACGGCTGCTGTGGGACGTCGGCTGCGGTTCGGGCAGCGTCGCGGTCGAAGCCGCCCGCCTCGGCGCGGGCGCCATCGCCGTCGACGCCGACGACGACCAGGTCGGCCGCGCCCGCGCCAACGCCGCCGCACACGGCGTCCGCATCGGACTCGTCCACGGCCGCGCCCCGGCCGCCCTCGCCGCCCTGCCCGACCCCGACGCGGTGTTCATCGGCGGGGGAGGCGCCGACCTGCCGTCCATCATCGACACCGCCGCGGCCCGCTGTCGCGACCGCATCGTGATCGCGCTCGCCACCCTCGAACGCTGCCCCGAGGCCGCGCGGCGACTCGAATCGCACGGCTGGAACGCCACGGCGCAGCTCCTCGAGGTCGCCGACCTGGTCCCGCTCGGCGACGGCCACCGCCTCGCCCCGCGCAACCCCGTCCTGCTCGTCCAAGGAGAACGCCCATGACCCGCATCGTCGTCGTACCGGCCACCGCGAGCGGCAGGCGCCTCGCCGCCGACATCGCCGCCCACCTCGGCGGCGAAATCCCCGACGCCCGGCCCCGCGACGCCGTCGCCGCCGCGTGGCCCACGGCCGACGCCATCGTCATGGTCATGGCCGCCGGAGCCGCGGTACGCCTCATCGCCCCCCATTTGAGCGACAAGCGCACCGACCCCGCGGTCGTCTGCGTCGACGACGCCTCCCGGTTCGCCGTCAGCCTCAGCTCCGGCCACGAAGGCGGAGCGAACGCGCTGGCCGAACGCCTCGCCGCCCACCTCGACGCGATTCCCGTCGTCACCACCGCCTCCGAGTCGGCGGGGACGCCCGGACTCGGCTCGCTCGGCGCCCGGTTCGGCATCCGCGCCGAAGGCGACCTGGCCGCCGTCGGCGGCCACGTCCTCTCCGGCGGACCGGTCCGCGTCGAGCGCGACCACCCCTGGCCGTTCGGCCCCGTGCCCGCCGCCGTCACCGCCGATCCGGCCGCCCCCCTGCTGCGAATCACCGACCGCGTCGTCCGCCCAGACGGCCCGACCGTCCTCTACCGGCCCCCGTCGCTGGTCATCGGCATCGGCTCCTCCCGCGGCGTCAGCGCCGCCGAAGTCGGCCGCCTGATCGACAACGCGCTCGCCGAAGCCGGCCTGTCCCCATCGGCCGTCCACACCGCCGCCACCGTGGACCTCAAAGCCGACGAGCCCGGCATCAACGACGCCTGCGCCGCCCGCGGCTGGCCGATCGTCCACCTCCCCGCCGACTCGCTGGCCGCCGTCGAGGTCCCCAACCCCTCAGCGGTCGTGCGCGCCGCGGTCGGCACCGCCTCGGTCGCCGAAGCGGCCGCCCTCCACCTCGGCGGCGAACTGCTCGTCCCCAAACAGCGCAGCGCCATGGCCACCGTCGCCGTCGCCCGCAGGCCCGCCCGCGGCCGCCTCGCGCTCGTCTCCCTCGGACCCGGCGCCGACGACCTCACCGCACCGCGCGCCGCCGCCGAACTGGCCGCCGCCGAGACCGTCGTCGGCTACGGACCCTATGTGGACCAGGCCGCCCGCTGGACCTCGCGCGGCGCCGCATTCGAGCGGTTCGGACTCGGCCACGAAATCGAACGGGCCGAACGCGCGATCGAGCTGGCGCGCGAAGGCAAGGCGGTGGCCCTGGTCGGCTCCGGCGACGTCGGCGTCTACGCGATGGCCTCCCCGACCCTGGAACTGGCCGGGGACGACATCGACGTCGTCGTCGTGCCCGGAGTGACCGCCGCGCTGGCCGCGAGCGCCCTGCTGGGCGCGCCGTTCGGCCATGACCACTGCTCGATCTCCCTGTCGGACCTGATGACCCCCTGGGCGGTGATCGAAGCCCGCGTCGAGGCGGCCGCCCGCGGCGACCTGGCCATCGCCTTCTACAACCCGCGCAGCGCCGGGCGCGAGTGGCAGCTCGCCCGGGCGAGGGAGATCCTGCTGCGGCACCGCGACCCGCGCACGCCGGTGGGGATCGTGCGCGACGCCGAACGCCCGGCCCAACAGGTCACCGCGACCTCCCTCGGCGAGCTCGACGTGTCCACCGTGCAGATGACGACGCTGGTCCTGGTGGGCACCAGCCGGACCCGCATGAGGGCCGGCCGCATGGTCACCCCTCGCGGCTACAGGGCGGAGGCCGTATGACGAGCGCGCCGTTCACCGTCACGACCGACTGCACCGCATGCGGCGCGTGCCTGCGGACCTGCCCCGAACGATGTCTGCGGCCGACCCCTGGAGGCGCGACGCCCCTGATCGTCCTGGCAGACCGCTGCACCGGCTGCGGCGAATGCGCCGAAGTCTGCCCGGCCGAGGCGATACACCCGCTCACGGAGACGGCCCGATGAGGCACATGGGCCGGAGCCGGGTGCACCCCATCGAAGTCGAGAGCATGCGCATCCTCGCCTCCCGCGTGGACCTGTCGCGGTTCGGCCCGCTGAGCCGGGCGGTGATCGAACGGGTCGTCCACTCCTCCGCCGACGTCCGCTACGCCGACGACCTGGTAGTGGGGGAGGAGGCCCTGCGGCGCGGCTGGCAGGCGCTCCGCGAGGGCATGCCGATCATCGCCGACAGCCGCATGGTGGCCGCCGGGATCACCAGCACCGACGTCGAAGTCCCGCTGGCCTGGCCGGATGTGGCCGAGCGCGCCCGCGAGCGCGGCACCACTCGCAGCGCCGCCGCGATCGAGCTGGCATGTGAGCGGTTCGGACCCGGTGCGGTGTGGGCGGTCGGCAACGCGCCCACCGCGCTCGAGGCGATCCTCGCCCACGCGCCCGAACCGGCCCTGGTGGTCGGCCTTCCGGTCGGGTTCGTCGGCGCGGTCGAGTCCAAGGCCGCCCTCCGCGCCTCAGGGCTGCCGTCGGTCTCGAACCGCTCAGAGCTCGGTGGCTCGGCTGTCGCCGCCGCCGCCGTCAACGCCCTCTTGTACTCCGCACCTACCGTTTTCGAGGAGAACCGCACATGAGCCACCAACTGATGATCGTCGCCCACGGCACGGTCGACCCGGACGGGCAGGCCGAATCGTTCCGCCTGCTCGAACAAGTACGGGCCCTGCGGCCCGGCCTGCGCGCCGATCTGTCCTTCCTGGAGCTGTGCCCGCCGCCCATCAGCGAGAGCGTGTCCGCCGCCGTCGCGGACGGCGTCGACCACATGACGGTGGTTCCCCTGGTCCTCCTGGGGGCCGGGCACGCCAAGGGCGACGTCCCGGCCTCGATCGCCGCCGAGCGGGAGCGCCGTCCGGGCGTGAAGTTCACCTACGGTGCGCCGCTCGGGGTCCGTCCCGAACTGCTCGACCTGGTCGACCGGCGGCTGTGCGAAGCGGTCGCCGCCGACCAGCGCGAGGAGACCGCCGTGGTCCTCATCGGACGCGGCACCTCGGACCCCGACGCGAACGCCGACCTGTTCAAGATCGCGCGCATGCTGTGGGAGGGCCGGCCCTGGCCGCTGGTGGAGACCGGTTTCGTCAGCCTCGCGCGGCCCTCGGTGCCCGAAGCGCTGGACCGCTGCCGGGCTCTGGGCGCCAAGCGGATCGCGCTGCTGCCGTACTTCCTGTTCACCGGGGTGCTGGAGCGGCGAATCCGCGCCCAGACCCGCGATTGGGTCGCCCAATACCCTGAGTGCGAGGTCGTCGACGCTCCCTACCTCGGACCGGACCGGGCCGTGGCCGAGGCGCTGCTGGCCCGCGCCGACGAGGCCGAGGCCGGACTGACGGCCGTCAACTGCGACGCCTGCCAGTACCGGGTCGCCCTGCCCGGCTTCGAAAACCGGGTGGGAGCGCCGCAGACGCTCCACTTCCACCCCGACGACCCCGCCACCCACGGCCACCACCACGGCCACCAACATGGGGAGGCCTCGAAGTGACCCTCCACCTCGTCCTCGGCGGCACCCGATCGGGCAAGAGCGCCCGCGCCGAGCTCCTGGCCGCCCGCAGCGGCCTGCCCGTCGTCTACATCGCCACCGGCACGGCGGCGGACGACGAGATGGCCGAGCGGGTCGCGGCCCACCGCGAGCGGCGCCCCGACTCCTGGCGGACGGTCGAGACGACCGACATCGCCGCCTCGCTCGACGAACTGCCCTCCGACGTCTGCGTCCTCATCGACGACCTCGACGGCTGGGTCACCGACCGGATGACCGAGGGCCGGCTGTGGACCGACGCCCCGGTGGCCGGGCTCGACGAGCACGAGCGCGCCGCTCGGAAGCGCATCCTCGCCGAGGCCGCCGACTGGAGCGAACTCGCCCGCGCCCGCCGCGCCCCGGTCGTCGTCGCCGCCGGACAGCCGGGCGGCGGACTCGTCCCCGCCGCGGCCTCCTCCCGGCGCTGGCTCGACCTGCACGGCGACGTGGCGCAGCTGATCAGCGAAGCCGCCGACAACTGCGAACTGGTCGTGGCCGGACGCGCCCTGCCGCTGCCGCCCCCAACCGAAGCCCACGCCGATGCCGAGGACCGGCTCCGCGACCACGGCGACACCCAGGTGACCGAAGGCGCGATCGACCTCGCCGTCAACGTCCTCGAAGGACCGCCGCCGTGGCTGGCCGAACGACTCGAAACGGCCGCGCGGAACCTCGCCGCCTACCCCGACCAGCGCGCCGCCAAGGCCGCCGCCGCGGCCCGGCACGGCCGAACCGAGGCCGAGTGCATGGTCCTCAGCGGGGCCGCCGAGGGGTTCTGGGCGTTCGCCCAGGTGCTCCGGCCCCGGCTCGCCGTGTGCGTCCACCCCACGTTCACCGAAGGCGAGGCGGCGCTCCGCTCCGCCGGCATACCGGTCCGCCGGGTCTACCGCGAGACCGAGAACTGGACGTTCGACCCCGACGACGTGCCCGACGAGGCCGACTTCGTCCTCCTGACCCGACCGGACAACCCCACCGGCGCACTCGACCCGGTCGCGACCGTCGAGCGGCTGTGCCGCCCCGGCAGGACCGTCGTCGTCGACGAGGCCTTCGCGGACTTCCTGCCCGACGGCGCCGATCTGGCCGGACGCGGCGACCTCCCCGGCCTGTTGGTCATCCGCAGTCTCACCAAGCTGTGGGGCCTGGCGGGCCTCCGCGTCGGTTACCTGCTCGCCGACCGCGCCACCGTCGCCCGGCTCGACGCGGCCCGCCAGCCCTGGCCGGTGAGCTCGCTCGCCCTCGAGGCGATCGAAGCCTGCGTCGCCGCCGAGACCGAGCGGGGCGAACGCGCCCGACTCGTCGCCGAGCGGCGAGCCGACCTCATCGGCGCGCTCAGCGCCATTCCCGGGCTTCGCGTCTGGCCCGCCGCGGCCAACTTCGTCCTCATCCGCACCGAGCGGACCGACCTGCGCGAACGCCTCCTGGCCGAGGGCCTCGCACTGCGGCGCGGTGACACCTTCCCCGGACTCGACGCCCACTACCTCCGCATCGCCGTGCGCGAGAACACCATCACCGACCGACTCCGATCCGCGATCACCCGCACCCTGGAGTAGCAGCGATGAACGACCTTCCCTCCCTCCTCGACTCGATCGAACCGGTCGACGGACGCTACGCGGCACTGGCCGACGAACGCCACAAAGGACTCGCCAAACCGCCGGGCAGCCTCGGCCGCCTCGAAGACCTCGGCGCACAGCTGTCCGCGATCGCCCGGTCATGCCCGCCGCCCGCCGTCCGGAACCCCGGACTGGTCATCGCCGCCGGAGACCACGGCGTCCACACACACGGCGTCAGCCCGTGGCCGCAGGAGATCACCACCCTCATGGTCAAGAACTTCTGCTCCGGCCGCGCCAGCGCCAACGCCATCGCCTCGGCCTGCGGCACCAGCGTCGCCGTCCTCGACGCCGGAGTCGCCAAGCCGCCCGCGCCGCACCCGGCGCTCACCAGCGCCCGGATCAGCGGCGGCACCGCCGACCTGCGCACCGAACCGGCCATGACTCCAGCCGAATGCACCGAGGCGATCCGCGCCGGCGCCGCCCTCGCCTACCGGATGATCGACTCAGGCGCCGACCTGCTCGCCCTGGGCGACATGGGCATCGCCAACACCACACCGTCCGCCGCCCTCATCGCCGCGTTCACCGGGGAGACCGCCGAGCGGGTGACCGGGCGCGGCACCGGCATCGACGACACGACCCTCGCGCTGAAGATCACCGTCGTCGACGACGCCCTCGACCGACACGGACCCGACCGCGACCCGCTCGGCACCCTCGCCTCCCTGGGCGGCCTCGAACACGCCGCCCTGGCCGGGGCGGCCCTCGCTTCGGCCGCGCGGCGCGTACCGGTCCTGCTCGACGGCGTCAACACCGTCGCCGCCGCGCTCGCGGCCGCGGCCCTGCGACCGGCCGCGACCGGCTACTTCATCGCCGGACACCGGTCGGTCGAACCTGGCGCCTCGATCGGCCTCGCCCATCTGGGCCTCGAACCGCTGCTCGACCTGGAACTTCGGCTCGGCGAGGGCACCGGCGCCCTGCTCGCGGTGCCCATTGTCCGCAGTGCGGCGGCCGTGTTGCGGGATGTCGCCGGGCTCGACGAACTCGACGCCTGATGCGGTCGCTGCGCGACGCACTCGGCTTCCTGACGGCACTGCCGGTCAACGCCGGCCCGCTCACCCGAAGCTCGGTCGCGCTGTTCCCGATCGCCGGTCTGGTGATCGGCCTCGGCTGGGCGGCCGCGGCCTGGCTCGGCCTCGGCATCGGAGGCCCACTGGTCGCCGCCGGCCTGGTCCTGCTGCTCGACTTCGGCCTGACCGGAGCGCTGCACCTGGACGGGCTCGCCGACACCGCTGACGGGCTCGCCAGCCACCGGCCGCCCGAACAGGTCCGCGAGGTCATGAAGGACCCGCGCATCGGTGCGGTGGGAGCCGCCGCCCTGGGGACGGCGCTGCTGCTCCGCTTCGCCCTGATCGGCACCGTCGCGGCGGCCGACCAGGGCTGGTGGATGATCGCCGTGGCACCGGTCGTCGGACGCTTCGCGCTGGTGTGGCAGCTGCACGCGAGCGACCCCGGCGAGCGATCGCTCGCGAACGGACCCGCCGCGGCGGCGACCGGACCGGTGACGATAGCGGCCGCGGTCCTCGCCGTCGCCGTTACCGGAACCACGGGCGCCTTGTCGGGCTTCGGATGGCTCATCACGCTGGCGGCGTTCGCGGCGGGCGCGGCCGCGGCGCGTACCGCGTTCCTCCGGTGGCGGCGCCGCCTGGGCGTGAGCGGCGACACGATCGGTGCCGGCGGCGTCATCGCCGAGACCGTCGCGCTCGCGACCCTGTCGCTCGGGGCGTCGTGAACGTGAACCGTCGCTCCGCCAGTAGTTGGGCGAATCCGTGTCGGACATTCGTGCGTAGCGTTGCGCCGCATCGTGGAGATGCAAATCGACCTGCATGATGACGGTGTCGTCAGTGACGACGGTCGAACTGTCAACGGTCCCCACCGGCGGTGTCGGAAGCGACAACCAATGCCAGTCTACTGTGGTCGGAATCAGGATTTTGGCACGCGTTTGGAAGACGCCAACCAGTCACGCTCACGGGTGGGGGACCTGGTCCGACTGGGTGGCTACCCCGCGTGGGCGGGGATGACGCCAACACCGCGCGCGGCCACTCAGTCACCCGAGAGGCCGAAAATTTCTTAGCACAGCCCGAAATTACCGGGCCACTTAAGGTGCAAATCCGGCGCGTTCGGCGAGCGGGATCAGGACTGGAACCTGCCGATAGGCACCACGCCTTCCCCTTCGGATCGCCGGCATCGCACTCAAGTTCACCCGCCGTTGCCTGGGAGAAGAGGCACTGCATCCCTGGTCGACGGCCTCGCGGAGCGTTCCTCAGCAGTGAAGGGCGCTGCCTCCCGGCCACTCGGAGTGACGCATGGGTTGCGCTAAGAGACTCATTGACATCAATGCTTCCGGTCACTAAGCTCTGGAAATTATCGGAAATTGCTCGGAAAGTTTCGCTCGATGTGGCCATGTGAACGCGCACATGACGGCGGATTTCGGGCGCATGATGACGATCTCTAGAAGGAGAGACATGTCGAACGTCTTCGGGCGCACGCCCGTCACAGCGACTCGTCGCAAGTTCATAGGCTTCTCGGTCGCCGCATCCGGCGCGCTCGCCCTCGCGTCCTGCAGCGGCGACGACGGCGGCGAGGTGGACGTCGACGCGCAGTCGAAGGGCGCGATGGACGACTTCGCCGCGGACATGCAGTTCACCGCGGCCGAGCCGTTCACGCTATCGCTCCTTTGGACGGACTGGCCCGAGCTCCCGATCAAGGACTCGTGGCAGTTCTTCGATGAGCTTGAGCAGCGCACCAACGTGAAGTTCGAACTGACCAACGTCCCGTTCAGCGACGTGGAGGAGAAGCGAAGCCTCCTGATCAGCGCGGGCGACGCCCCTACGGTCATCCCGTTGATCTACACCGGCGACGAGGCTTCGTTCGTCTCTTCGGGCGCGATCCTGCCGATCAGCGACTACGTCGAGCACATGCCGAACTTCCGGAAGTACGTCGAGGAGTGGGATCTGACCGACATGCTCGAGAGCCTGAAGCAGGCCGACGGCAAGTACTACATGCTGCCGGGCCTGCAAGAGGTGTCGGTGCCGGTCTTCACGGTCATCATCCGCAAGGACGTCTTCGACGCCGTCGGCGCGGGGGTGCCCGAGACCTGGGACGAGATGCGTGAAGCCCTGGTGAAGATCAAGGAGGAGTACCCGGACTCAAGGCCGCTCGCCGACGGGTTCGAGTCCGCTTCGTTGCTCAACTACGCCTCGCACGCCTTCGGGGCCCGGGCCGGCTGGGGCTTCGGCAACGGCATGGTCGACGACGGCACCGGCAAGCTCGAATACACCGCTGTGACCGCCGAATACAAGGAGATGGTCGAGTTCTTCCGCGGCCTGGTCGAAGACGGCCTGGTCGACACGGAGTCGTTCACGGCGGACAACGACGGGAGCGGCGGCGGCAGCGTGGCCGAGAAGTTCGCGAACGAGACCGTGTTCGCCGCATCGGGAGCGGCCGGGACCGCGATCGAGTTCGAGCAGGCCTTGAACGAGACGGTCGGCGAGGGCAACTTCGAGGTCCTCCAGATCGCCCCGCCCGGAGGCCCGGCGGGCCAGGTGGTGGAACCGCGCAACTTCTGGAACGGGTTCATGTTGAACTCCGAGGTCAAGGATTCAGAGCACTTCCTCGCCACCTTGCAGTTCCTCGACTGGCTCTACTACAACCCCGAAGCCCGCGAACTGCTCCGATGGGGCGTGCTGGACGAGACCTACACCAAGGACGCCGACGGCACGATCACGCTCAAGCCGGAGTTCTCCCTCAAGGCCTTCAACATCAATCTGGACGGCGAGACCGACATCCAGGAGGACCTCGGCTGGTCGAACAACGTGTTCGCCGACTCCACCGAGTCGCGAGCGCTCAAGGAGTCGTACAACACCGAGTCCTTCGTGGCCTACATGGACACCGTGCTCTCCACGCGCACGCCGCGCGATCCGTATCCGCCGGCGCCGCTCGACGAACTGGAACTCGAACGGGCGTCGCTCCTGGCGACGCCGCTGCAGGACACGGTGGACACGAACACGCTGAAGTTCATCCTGGGCGAGCGCGACATCGCCGAGTGGGACGACTACGTGTCCGAGCTCGAAGCCCAGGGGCTCGGCGACTACCTCGACCTCATCAACGGCGCACGCGAGCGCTTCGAGGAGGAGAACTCCTGATCCGCCCGTCGGGGTCGGAGCGCCCCGACGACGCGGACGGGAGGGAGTGGACATGCCCCTCACACAAGACGAGCAAACCTCGGAGCCGGTGACCGGAGCGTCGACCAGCGCCGTGTCCGGCCGGCTTGAAGGCGTCCTCGCCTCAACGCCGACCGCGCCGCGGAGGTTGTCCAAGCGCAAGCGGCAGAGCTGGCGGGAGGCTTTCCGGAAGGACTGGCAGCTGTACAGCCTCGCGCTGCTGCCGCTGATCTTCCTCGCGATCTTCAAGTACGGCCCCATGGTCGGCAACATCATCGCGTTCCGGAGGTTCCGGCCCGGCGGGAGCATCTTCGGCGACGAATGGGTCGGCCTGCGCTACATCGAGTTGTTCATCAACGACCCGACGTTCTGGCATGTGTTCGCCAACACGGCAATCCTGGGAGGGCTGACCCTCGTGGTCGGCTTCCCGCTCCCGATCGTGCTCGCGCTCATGCTCAACGAGGTCCGCAAGAAGTACTTCAAGAAGATCGTGCAGTCGATCTCCTATCTGCCGCACTTCCTCTCGGTGGTCATCATCGTCGGCATGCTCATGCAGCTCTTGTCGTTGCAGGGGACGGTCAACCAGATCATCGAGGCGTTCGGCGGCGAGGGCATTCCGTTCCTGCAGCGACCGGAGTGGTTCCGCGCGATCTACGTCGGCTCCGAGGTGTGGCAGACCGTCGGATGGGGGACGATCCTCTACCTGGCGGCGCTCACCACGGTCGACGACGCCCTGTACGAGGCGGCGAGGATCGACGGGGCCGGCCGGTGGCGCCAGACCTGGCACGTCACGATCCCGGGCATCCGACCGATGATGATCACGCTCCTGATCCTCAACATCGGGATGTTCCTCCAGGTGGGCTTCGAGAAGGTGCTCCTGCTGTACAACCCGCTGACCTACGAGACGGCCGACGTCATCTCGACGTACCTCTACCGGGTCGGTCTCGTGTCGAACAATCTCAGTTATGCGGCGGCGATCGGCTTGTTCCAGGCGCTGATCGGCCTGGTGATGGTGCTATCCGCGAACCTGATATCGCGGCGGATGGTGGGGACGAGCCTGTGGTGACCGAGACACGTACGACCAAGCCGGCGAACCGTCGGCCGGGATCCACGAAGGAGACGACCGGCACGCGTGTGTTCGGCGTCGTCAACGCGTTCCTGCTCGTCCTCCTGTGCCTGGTCATGCTGTACCCGTTCGTCACCGTCCTGGCCCAGTCGTTCAGCTCGGCGGGCGCGATCAACGCCGGCAAGGTGAGCTTCTGGCCCGTCGGCTTCAACGTCGACACCTACACCGCGGTGATGACCAACGGCACGTTCTGGCGCAACTACGGCAACACCGTGCTCTACACCGTGGTCGGCACGACGATCGCCATGGTGCTCACCACGACCTACGCGTACGTCCTGTCGAAGAAGCACCTCAAGGGCCGCAACGTCCTCATCGGCATCGCGGTGTTCACGATGTTCTTCAACGGCGGGCTGGTGCCGAACTACGTCCTCATCTCCTCGCTCGGCATGAAGAACACCATATGGGCGATCGTGCTGCCCAACGCGGTCTCGGTGTTCAACCTCCTGGTGATGAAGTCGTTCTTCGAGAACCTGCCGAAGGACATCGAGGAGGCCGCCCAGATCGACGGACTCGGCTGGTACGGCATCTTCGGGCGGATCGTGCTGCCGCTGTCGAAGGCGGTCATCGCCACGATGGTGCTGTTCTACTCGGTCCAGTACTGGAACGACTGGTTCCTGGCATTCCTCTACCTCGACAAGACCGAGTTGTTCCCGGTCACCTTGTTCTTGAGGAACCTCATCGCGGGAGCCTCCACCTCGGCCTCCGAAGGAGCGGCGGCCGCGGGATCGACCACAGCGCTGGTCTCCACGAACATCCAGGCGGTGACGATGGTGCTCACCCTCATCCCCATCCTGTTCGTCTATCCGTTCGTGCAGCGCTACTTCGTGTCGGGCATCATGCTCGGTTCGGTGAAGGGATAGAGAGAGCCGGGCCGGGTGCGACGGTCCCCACCAGGGACGTCGCGCCCGGCCCGGTACACCCCTGTCGGGAGACGGAAAGGAGCCGAAGGTGAGTTCAGAGCACGTCGGCGAGATCGGCCCGGGGACGCTCTCGCGGCTGACCGCCGCGATCTACCGGTACATCGTCCTCGGACTGTTCCTCGCCGGCTCCGGTGTGCCGACCCTGCTGCTGTGGACCGTGCTGGCTCCCGAGCCGGCGAACGTCGGGTTCTTCGTCGCCGCGCTCCTCCCGGTCGCGCCCGCGCTCTCGACGGCGCTGTACGCGCAGCGGGCATGGTCGGCCGAGCCCGACCTCAGTCCGGCGCGACCGCTGTTCCGCGGGCTCCGGCTGAACCTGCGGGACACGCTTTCCTGGTGGGTTCCCGTGCTCGCGCTCACGGCGGTGCTCGCGGTGAACGTCCTGTTCGCGGGAGACGTCGCCGGAGGCGCGATCCTGCGGCCGGTGTGCGCCGTGCTCCTGGTGGTGCTCGCCGTGTGGTCGGGGCATCTGCTGGTGGTGACCTCGTTCTTCTCGTTCCGCTTCCGCGATGTGCTCCGCGTGGCGGCGGTGGAGTTCTTCCACTCCTGGAAGTCGACCCTCGGCATCCTCTCGCTCCTCGTCGTCGCGACGGCCGTCGTGGCCGCGACCTCCGAGGCGGTGCTGCTGCTCCTGGGATGGGCGTTCGCCGCCTCGCTGTGGCTGATCGTCCGGCCGGTCGCCGCGGACATCACCGAGCGGTTCACCGGTTCGAGCTGAAGCGACGGCGCGATCGAGGCTCGCTGCCGCTTCGCCGAACCGTCAGGGCGCGGGGACGGGCCCCGTCGAGCCTCGGACGCGGAGCGTCGTCGCCAATTGGAGGTGCTGGAAGGCCGGTTGGACGCCGTCGGCCATACCGAGGACGGTCTCGACGGCCATCCGTCCCATGCCCGCGAGCGGCTGGCGCACGGAGGTGAGACTGGGCGTGGTCCACTCCGTCTGCGGCGTGTCGTCGAATCCCGTCACCGACAGTCGGTCCGGGACGTCGATGCGCAGCTCCTTGGCGGCGGCGAGGACGCCGATGGCGATCTCGTCGTTGCCCGCGACGATGGCGGTCGGCCGATCGGTGAGTGCGAGGAGGTCGCGGCCGTGCCTGGTTCCCGCCTCGACGGAGAACGCGTCGTGGCGGATCAGCGCCCGGTCCAGCGTGAGGCCGGCGGCGTCGAGCGCGGCCTGGTACCCGTGGAAGCGGTCGGACGACGGCGCCGAGCTGAGCGGGCCGCCGATCCAGGCGATCCTGCGGTGCCCGAAGCCGATCACGTGCTCGGTCGCCGAGCGGCCCCCCTCCCAGTTGGTGGAGCCGATGCTGACCACGCGGGCGTCCGTGGTGTCGATCGGGTCGATCGTCACCACCGGCAGCTCCAGGTCGTTCGCGGCATCGAGCACTGGATCGGGTACGGCGACGGCGAGTTCGACGATGCCGACCGCGCCCGCTGCCCGCAGCTCAGCGAGCCAGGCATGGGCCGTTTCGGGGCCGGTGCCGATCGGCCGATCGGGAGGGAGCCGGAGGAGCAGCTCGGTCTCGGCGGACGTAGCGGCGTCGAGGATCCCTTGCAGGACCGTCCCGGCGTAGCGCGACTCCACGAAATCGAGGACCGTGACCAGAGTCCGCTCCCGTATCCGTTCCTGGCGTACCGTCGTCGGCCGGTAACCGATCTCGTTGATGACGCGAAGGACGTGGTCCCTGGTGCCGGCCGCCACGTCGCCGCGTCCATTCAGGACTTTCGAGGCGGTGGCCTGCGAGACGCCGGCCGCGCGCGCGACATCCGCCAAGGTGACTCTCTTGGACTGGGGGCGCCGGCTCATTAGGTTCCCTTCAATGCTTTCGAAAGTTTTTCGAGCTTATCATGAGGCCTGCGTCCCGCCGCTTCCAGAGGATGCGCACGGGTCAGTGGCAATTGACAGTAATTGGCGTCGCAAGTAATCTGAGCTTCAGTCGAATAGTTTTCGAAATATTTTCGAATGATCAAGGAAACGAAGTGAGGCCATGAACGCCACCGGCACGCCGGAAACCCCGATTCGCATCGACGGCGAGACCCGCGAAGAGAAGGCACTGCCGCACGTCTGGAGCGAATGCGTCGGCGCCGGACGCGCGAACGAAGCACTCCGCGCGGACTGGCAGCGACAGTTCACCGAAGCGGTCGACACGCTCGGATTCCGCTACATCCGCTTCCACGGCCTCTTCCACGACGACATGTTCGTCTACCGCGAGAGCGACGGCGGCGGCTTCGGCCCAAACACGCCCCTGGAAGCACCGGTCCACACCTTCAGCTACGTCGACAAGGTCTTCGACTTCATCCTGGACACCGGAGCCCGCCCGTTCGTCGAACTCGGCTTCATGCCCCGCGAGCTCGCCACCGAGACCGAGACCCTCTTCTGGTGGCGCGCGCACGGCAGCCCGCCCAAGGACATGGCACGCTGGACCGAACTCGTGACACGCACCGTGGAACACTGGATCGACCGATACGGACTCGCCGAAGTCCGCAAATGGCGGTTCGAAGTGTGGAACGAGCCGAACCTCGTGCCCCACTTCTGGACCGGGACCAGGACCGAATACTTCGAACTCTATGCGCACACCGCGGCCGCGATCAAGCGCATCGACCCCGAACTCCTCGTCGGCGGCCCCTCCACGAGCGTCTTCGTCCCCGACGACCGCTACAAGGGCGAAACCGAAGACCGCTCCAAGACGCACGAGACGGCCACCGCCGACGACGTGGACGCGCTCGACTGGCGCCCGGTATGGATCGAAGAGTTCTTGGCCTGGTGCGACGAGCGAGCGGTCCCCGTCGACTTCGTCTCGACCCACCTCTACCCGACCGACTTCGCGTTCCACGCCGACGGAACCGGCGTCCACCTCTCACGCTACGCCGACGCGACCTACGACGACCTCACCTTCCTGCGGAAACTCATCGTCGACAGCGCCTACCCAGAAGCAGAGCTCCACATCACCGAATGGTCGACCTCTCCGTCCTCCCGCGACCGCATGCACGACACCGTTTTCGCCGCCACCTCGATCACCCGCTCATACCTCCAGTGCGCCGCACTCGCCGACTCGATCTCCTACTGGGCCTTCACCGACGTATTCGAGGAGGGAGGCGCGGGCATCGGACCGTTCCACGGCGGATTCGGCTTGGTGAACGAGGCCGGCATCCACAAACCCACCTTCCACGCGTTCCAGATGCTCCAGCGCCTCGGCGACCGGCTGCTCCTCACCACCCCGCACGGGGTCGTGACCCGCGACAGCCGGACCTCGGCAGTGGCGGCCGTGTTCTTCAATTACCCCGACGACATGGGCACGAAGGCGATCGGCTCGGCGGACTCGTACCAGGCGACCCGCGCGCTGGCGAACACGGGCCCGAGCCGGAGGATCCGGCATTCGATCGGCGGACTCGAGCCGGGCACCGTCTTCCTCGTCGAGATCATGGACTGGGAGCACGGGAACCCCGCCGATGCCTGGCACGGGCTCGGAAGCCCGCTCAATCCGTCACGTGAAGAGAGCCGATACCTGAGCGCCGTCGCCGACGCGCTCCTGCGATACCCGCTGACCGTGCCCGAGTCCGGCGTGCTCGAACTCGACATTGAACTCGAACCTTGGGCCGTGATGTCCTTGTGGCAGTCGTCATGACAATCGGGTCCTGCGCCCGGTGAAGGGCGGATCGGCGGTGCGCTCCGGCACGCGCACCGCCGACCGGCCCGGTCGGAGCCGGGCCACGGGCCCCGGCCGGGCTCACCCCTTCCGGGTGGTCTCAGACGCGTTGCAGCGCGAAGCGCTGGTTGACGCCGGCGGTGTAGTTCCATTGGGAGACGCGGGCGCCGTCGTCGGTGGCGACGTTCCAGACGTCCATGGCCAGGCCGCTGTGTCGGTTGACCAGGCTGACGGTGCCGCCGCCGTGGTCGACGACTTCCCAGAGCTGACTCGCCGCTCCGGTGTCGGGCTGTTGGGTGATGTCGGCACCGGCGCTGGTGCCGGAGACCTCGAGGACCAGTCCGGAGTGGCGGGCCCGGATCCGCCAGGCGCCGCCCCCGGAGTCGAGGAAGTCGAACTGCTGGTTCGCCCCACCGTGGACCGACCACTGGATCAATGTCGCCCCCGCGGCGGTGGAAGCGCCTTCGATGTCGGCGGCCTTCCCGCTGTGCTGTGCCACCAGCCGGTAACGCACCCCAGGCTCGGGATAGGACGAGCCCGCTCCGTCGGGCGTGGAGATCTCGAATCGACGCACCGTGACCGCGCCGCCGAGCGACCGCGTGGCGTAATTGAAGACGGCGAAACGGTAGCCCATGAAGAACTGCCAAGCGTTCTTCAAGGTGAAGCCCGGTCCCAGGCGGGTGAAGTCGGTGCCGTCGGTGCTGTACGAGAACAGCGCTCGGCGGCCCGAACCGGGGCGGATGTCGGCCTCGGCGCGAAGCCACACCGTGCCGCCCGACAGCACCGTCCCGGCCGCCTCCGAACCGGTGGCGACGGTGTTCCAGTCGCCGTCCATCTCGATGCCGTTCACCATGACGACTCGATGGGCGCCGTTGTCGCGTTCGACGCCGATCCAGGCCGAGGAGTCGCGCAGCAACGCCAGGCCGGCCCGGTCCCCGTCGCGCATGGCCGAGCAGTCGAGCTCGATCGTGGCCGTCGAGGTCGGGCCCTGGATCCGGTGGGTGAGGGTGTTCCGCGCCCAGTACAGGTCGTCGGTGACCGTCGCGGTCTGCAGTCGCAGGCCGTCGCCGGTCGACCAGCGGCCGTCGTCGGGGTTGTGGTTCCACTCCCACTTGGGATGCAAGGTCGCCCCGTCGAAGGTGTCGACGCCGGTCAGCGGCTCGGTCCGGCGCGGCGGCAGGTTCGGGAGCGGGTATTGCCGTCCCCAGGCCCCGTCCACGGTCCGGAGCTGCGGCCAGCCGTCACCGGTCCAACTGATCGGGGCCAGGGTGGGGACTCGTCCGCCGGGGTAGGCGTCGGTGAACGCCATGTAGTACCAGTCGCCGTTCGGAGTGTCGACGAGGCCGCCTTGGTGGGGCACGCCGCCGCCGTCGATCGGGCCCGGCAGGTCCAGCAGCAGCTCCCGCATCTCGTACGGACCCCAAGGCCCTGAAGTCGACTTGAGGACATATTGACCGTTGGCCGGCCGGGTCACGAAGATGTAGTGGTTCCCGCCGATCTTGTAGAAGCGGGCGCCTTCGAGCACGCCCGGCGGGTCCGGGGTCTGGAACACCGCCTGGTCCCGGATCTCGCGGGTCGCGTCGGTCGAGAGTTGGGCGACGCGGATCTCGGTGTTGCCGTAGGCGACGTAGACCGAGTCATCGTCGTCGAACAGCAGCCCCGCGTCGAAGTAGGACCGTCCGATCGTCGCGTGCCTGGTCCAAGGCCCTTCGGCGGCCGGAGCGGTGTAGACGTAGGTGTTCGCGAAGTCGATCTGGCCGATCCAGTAGAACCGCCCGTCGCTCGGACGGTGGTTCAGCGAGGACGCCCAGATTCCGCGGACGTAGCCCCGGGCGCCGTTGAGATCGTATTTTGAGCCGAAGTCGAGCCTCGGCACCGAGTGGCCGGCGAACTCCCAGTTGACCAGGTCCCACGAGCGCAGGACCGGGGCGCCGGGGGAGTAGTGCATCGTGGAGGCCGACAGGTAGAAGGTGTCGCCGACGCGGATGATGTCGACGTCGGCGAAGTCCTGCCAGATCACCGGGTTGGTGAACGTCTGCTGGGCCTGGGCCCCGGCGGCGGGGATGTTCACGACCGAAGCCGCGAACACCCCCGCTCCAGTGGCCAGGACCGCGCGGCGGGAGCCGGTGCGGTCAAGCCATGACATTGGAGATCACTGCCCTTTCAGCGGTTTAGTCGAGGTTCCAGCGTTGGTTGTCGCCGCCGTGGCAGGTCCAGAGTTGGACCAGGGCGCCGTTGGCGGTCGAGGCGCCCGAGACATCGAGGCACAGCCCGGACTGGGCGTTGGTGATGGAGCCGTCGCCGCTCAGGTTCCAGCGCTGGTTGGTCCCGCCGTGGCAGTCCCAGATGATCGCCGCCGTCCCGTCCGAGGTGCCCGCGCCCTCGGCGTCCAGGCACTTGCGCGAACCGCCGGAGTAGACCGACAACTCACCCGAATCGGTGTAGGTCCACTGCTGATTCACACCGTCCCAGCAGTCGTAGATCTGCACCTGCGTCCCGTTCTCGGTCGACTGGTTCGGCACGTCCAGGCACCGGTCCGACCCCACACCACGCACATGAGCGCCCCCACCGGACGGAGGCGGCTCCGAGTTGCCACAGTCGGAGGTGGGGTTGGTGTGGGTCAGAAGCCCGAGGCGGTAGGGCAGCTGCGAGTAGTCGCCGCCGGAGTTCGGGTCTCTGCCCTGGTAGAGGTACTGCATGTTGCACGGGTCGATCTCCATGGTCTGGTCGCCGCCGGTGCGGACCATGTCGCCGTGGCTGATGTCGTTGGTCCACTGGCCGCCGGGGAAGGAGACGTTGCTCGAACGGGCGAACGGATTGGACTCGGTGTCGGCCAGCGGCGTCCATTCGCCGAAGTTCGCGTCCAGCCGGTCGGAGGTCCAGGACCGGAAGTACCGGGCCCCGTCGGAGCCGATCGCCTCGATGAGCAGCAGGTACTGGCCGGTGTCGCCGATCTTGTAGACGTTGGTGGCCTCGAACAGGCTGTTGTCCGGGGCTTCCATGAACAGCTCGACGTCGCCGAAGCCGTTCGGGAACTCGGCCACGGTCGTCTGGGCGCGGTAGAACTGCTGGTTGTCGTTGTTGAAGAACATGTAGCAGTTCACGTCGTCGCAGGTGACCCAGTAGTCGACGATGTAGGAGGAATTGCCGTCGGCGATGCCGTGCGAGGACATGAAGTTCTGCGCCGGCGAGGCGGTCTGCGGCTGCGAGGGGTGGTCGATGGTGGAGAAGGACGGCAGCCCGGTCTGGTAGACCAGGTACCACTGGTCGTCGGGTGCGAAGTAGAACACCTGCGGCGCGGCGCGGTAGCCGCCGCCGATGGCGGTCTGCGACAGGTGGTACTGCTGGGCCTGCCCGGCCTGGGACCAGTCGGTGAATCCGCCGAAGTAGGTCAGCGACCAGCTCCCGTCGGTGTCGGCGGTGGTGGCGTACACGTGGTACTGCCCGTCGACCTGCACCGCCGTCGGGTCCTTGATCGACACGAGCGTCCGTCCCGGCGCGGTCTGCTGCGGCGCGACCAACTGGCCGCTGGATTCCCACTGGAAGGTCGTGGGAAGCGGGTCGGCCTGTGCCGGGGAGGTCGCGGCTGCGAGCGTGGCCGCTACGAGGGCGGCTGTCAACGCAGTCGCCAGCCAGACGATCCGTTTTCGAGCTCTGGTCGGTTTCATCATGGGCCTTTCTGGGAGGGCCCCGAGTCTGTTATCGCTAACAGCCTCGCGGGTCTCGGAAATTTTCCGCGACTCTGCCGAAAATACAGAGCCGTGGGGACAGGATAACCAGACGCCTTTGGATATGTAAATAGATCTATGTGTGGCAACTATTCGCCGAGGTGCGTACCGCTGTCGCTCCGGGCTGTTGTCTCGTGGGCCCTACCGGCCGCGGGTGGCGGAAGGAGGGGCGGTGCTGGCTCGCACGATGAGCTCGGTGGCGAGTTCGACCCGCGGCCGTGGGAGGGACTCGCCTTGAGCGAGGGCGAGGAGCATGTCGGAGGCGGCGGCCGCCATCTCCCGCAGCGGCTGGCGGACGGTGGTGAGCGGGGGGATGTTCCACTGGGCCATCGGCAGGTCGTCGTAGCCGACCACGCTCAGATCCTCGGGGATGCGGACCCCGGCCTCGGCCGCGGCCTGGTACACGCCCAGGGCCTCGCCATCGTTGCCGGCGACGATCGCGGTAGGCGGATCGCTCAGTCGCAGCAGCTCGCGGGTGTGGTGCCTGCCGTCGGCGATCTGGTAGTCCCCGATGCGCACCAGCGTCGGGTCCACCTCGACTCCCGCCAGGTCCATGGCGGCCCGGTAGCCGTCGAGCCGGGCTCGCGCCGACAGGATGTGCTCGGGTCCGGTGATCGCCGCGATGCGGCGGTGCCCGAGCCCGAGCAGGTGACGGGTCGCCGAGAGGCCGCCGTTCCAGTTGTTGGCGCCGACCGCCGCCGACTCGGGGTCGGGGTCGCCGGCCGGATCGAGGAGCACGAGGGGGATGTCGCGGCTGCGGAGCTGCTCGCACTGCTCGGCGGTGAGCTCGGTGAACACCGCGATGACGCCGGTGGGGCGGCGGGCCAGGACGTCCTCGACCCAGCCGCGTCCCGGGGTGTGGCGCCCTTCGAGTTCGGAGACGACCACCCCGAGCCGGTGCTGGCGGGCCACTTCCTCGACGCCGTTGATGATCTCGATGCCGTACAGGCCCCGCAGCTCGTGGAAGACGACCTCCAGCAGGGGGGCCGCCTTGACCGCTCGCTTCTGGCGCCGGTAGCCGTAGCGGCGGATGACGCCCTCGACCAGCTCGCGGGTCTCGGGGGCGACGTTGTCGCGTCCGTTCACGACCTTGGAGACCGTCGCGATCGAGACGCCCGCGTGGTCGGCGATCTGCGCAATGGTCAGCGGCGCGCCGCCCGACCCGGTGTCGGGGGAAGCGCTTTCTCCAGCCGAAGTCATTGGCAGATCTTAGCGCCTCTTCGCGTGAACATTCGTCGGAGCGTTGGCACGAGCGGCGGCCCGCTTGACGAGATATCGAACGATATCTATAGTCTGGGGAACATAAATTTCTGAGATGAACCAGAAATTTTCGTCACCCCGCAGGCGTGTGCGGCTCGCCTCCCCGGCACCGCTGGCCGCGCAGTCTGCTGAGAACGCGAGCTCATAGGGAGATGCGCAAGAGTGAGAACGATAACATCACGCGGCCGTGCCGCTGGAACGATTCGATGATCCAACCCCCGAGAGACAAAGGATTCGCAATGACCAACAACGCACCCAGGCGGCGTCGCCTCTGGTCGGCCGTCGCCGCGGTCGCGACCGCGGGCCTGGCCGCGACCACGGCGCTGGTGATGTCGGCGGGGTCCGCGCAGGCCGCCGACACGCTCGGCGCCTCGGCGTCCGAGAGCGGTAGGTACTTCGGCGCCGCGGTCGTCCCGAGCCTGCTGGGCGACTCGAGTTACTCCTCCGCACTCGAAGGCGACTTCAACAGCGTCGTGGCCGAGAACGCGATGAAGTGGGACGCCACGGAACCCAACCGGGGCCAGTTCAACTTCAGCGGCGGCGACCAGATCGTCGCCTACGCCCAAGCCCGCGGCATGAAGGTCCGCGGCCACACCCTCGTTTGGCACGCCCAACAGCCCGGCTGGGTCCAAGGCTTGACCGGCGACGACCTTCGGCAAGCGATGATCGACCACATCAACGGCGTCGCCGGACACTGGGCCGGCGACATCGAATCATGGGACGTGGTCAACGAGGCGTTCGAGTGGGACGGCAGCCGCCGCCAGTCGAACCTCCAACAGCAGCTCGGCGACGGCTGGATCGAGGAGGCGTTCCGCACCGCCAGGGCCGCCGACCCCAACGCCAAACTCTGCTACAACGACTACAGCACCGACGGGATCAACCCCAAGAGCACCGGGATCTACAACATGGTCCGGGACTTCAAGGCCCGCGGCGTGCCGATCGACTGCGTCGGGTTCCAGAGCCATCTCAGCTGGGACTCCGACCTGAGCACCTATCAGGAGAATCTGCAGCGCTTCGCCGACCTCGGCGTCGATGTCGAGATCACCGAGCTCGACGTCGGCGGCTCCGGGGCCGCGCAGGCGGACGTGTACCGGCAGGTCACCGAGGCGTGCATGGCCGTCTCCCGCTGCACCGGCATCACCACCTGGGGCATCACCGACGCGCACACCTGGCGCCCCGACGACTCCCCCCTCCTGTTCGACTCCAACTACCAGAAGAAGGAGGCCTACTACGCCGTGCTCGAAGCGCTGAACAACGGCGGCACTGAGCCGCCTCCGTCCGGTGGTGACGGTGTGCATGTGCGCGGTGTGGGGTCGGACCGGTGCCTGGACGTGCCGAACCAGTCGACCGAGAACGGGACGCAGCTGCAGATCTACGACTGCTGGGACGGTGCGAATCAGCAGTGGACCTACACCGACGCCGGTGAGCTGTCGGTCTACTCCGGCGGTTCGCGCAAGTGCCTGGACGCCGAGGGCGCCGGCACCTCGGACGGGACGGCGGCGATCATCTGGGACTGCCACGGCGGGACCAACCAGCGCTGGAACGTCAACGCCGACGGTTCGATCACCAGCGTCCATTCGGGGCTGTGCCTCGACGTGGAAGGCTACGGCACCGAGAACGGCTCACCGGTCCACCTGTGGTCCTGCCACGGAGGCACCAACCAACAATGGAACCTGGATTAGCGCCAGGCTCCCGCATCAGGAAGGCCGCCCGGGCACGGACAGCGCCCGGGCGGCATCCTCGTTCAATATCAGGAATGACGGACGTCGCCGTCGAGCCCGCCGGCGACGTCCCACGTGAAGGAGTGATCGATGGCAGTCTCAAGACCCGGAGTCCAAGGAGCCGAGGCGCTCGCGGCGGCGACCGCCCCGACCGGGCCCTTCGCGGTCGGGGTGCGGGAGTTCGCCTGGAGCAGAGGCGATCGCAGCCTCCTCACCCGCATCTTCTACCCGGCGACCGGCTCGCCGGGCGGCGAGCCGGTGCGCGACGCTCCGATCGCGGACGGCCGCTTCCCGGTGATCGAATGGAGCCACGGCCTCGGCGGCAACCCGGAGAGCTACGGCACCCACATCCTCCCCTTGGCCGGCGCCGGCTTCATCGTCCCGGCGCCGTTGTTCCCGACCACCTCCACCGGCACCGAGGGCAAGGTCGACGACGTCTACAACGGCAGCCAGTCGCTCGACGTCACCGAAGTCATCAGCCGCACCCTCGAACTGAACGAGGGCGGGGACATGTTCGCCGGCCGCATGGACACCGCGAACGGCGTCGGCGCGGCCGGGCATTCCCTGGGCGGCATGACCACCCACGGACTCCTCACCGCCTGGCCGGACGAGCGGATCACCGCCGCGATAGCGCACGCCACCGTGGACATGGGCGACCCGGCCGAACGGGTCACCGCCAAAGTCCTGTTCGTCCACGGCGACCAGGACGAGATCTGCGAATACGACCTCGCTCGCCGGGCTTATGCCGCGCTGCCGGGCCCGAAGGCCTTCATGACGCACACCGGCCAGGGCCACGACGAGTACATCTGGAACGGCCCCACCTACGACCAGACCGTCGCCACCAGCCTCGACTGGATGCGGTGGAACCTGTACGGCGACACCGCCGCACGCGACCGGCTTCCGGCCGACGCCTCCGGCGACGGCATCGTCTGGGAAGCCGAGCTCGACTGACCCCCGAAGGCCGAGGGCCGAGGACGCGAGGCGTCCCCGGCCCAAGGCGCACCTCAGTCGGCAGTGCAGGTCACCGCCGGCGTCGCCGCCGAGCCGGTGCCGATGAACCCCCAGGCGCCCGCGGTCTGTCCGGCTTGGACGGTGCCGTTCCAACCGACGTCGACCGCGGTCACGGTCGATCCGGACGTGGTGACGTCGGCGTTCCAGTGGCTGCTGATGCTCTGACCGCCCGGCCAGGTCCAGGTGAGCGTCCAGCCGCTGATGGTGTCGCTTCCGGCGGTGACGAGGAGATTGCCCTGCCAGCCGGAGCCCCAGTCGTTGACGACCTCGATCTCGGCCGAGCAGCCGGACCCGGTCGGCGGACTGGTGGTCTCTTCCGGAGGTGTGGTCTCATCCGGGGGAGTCGTCTCGTCCGGAGGCGTGGTCTCCTCGGGCGGGTCGGACTCGAACCGGTTGAAGAACTCCCAGGTCTCTCCAGGCAGCCACGAGTCGGCGCCTTGGCCGGCGGCGCCATCGCGCGGTGCTTGGATGTGGCCCTCGTCGAACGAGGCCCACACGACCGGGTGGTCCGGCGAGCATCCCGAGAACTCGGTCGTGATGTGCGTCCGGCTCCCTTGCGGAGGCGATGGCGTGGTCTGCGGGGTGCAGCCGTTGTTGCCGACGAACCTGTCGCGCTGGGAGATGCCGTCGGTGAAGTTGTCGGTGGTGCCGTGCGCCGCGTAGACCGCGACCGGCTCGGTGCCGCCGTCGCATCCGCTGACGAACCCAGGCGAGCCGTAGGGCGCGATGGCGCGGAACACGTCGGGTCGCGAGCACGCGAGCGAGTAGCTCATGGCTCCGCCGTAGCTGAATCCCAGGGAGAAGCGCTGGTCCGTGTCGACGCACAGATCGCCCTCGATGAGCGCGAGCATGTCGTCGACGAAGGCGATGTCCTCGCCGCCGTTGTTGGCCCAGGCGTTGTCCAGGCCCTGAGGAGCGACGAAGATGGTGGAGTCGCCGGCGAGCCGCTTGAGCCCGTAGTAGGCGTAAGTGCCCGCCTCCACCGTCTGACCGGTCGCCACATCCTGAGCGGTGCCGCCCCACCAATGGAAGGCGAAGACGAGGCGGTAGGGACGGTCGTCGTCGTAGTCGGAGGGGATGTCGAGGATGAAGCTGCGACTCGTGCCGCCACTCTGGATGGTGTGGGTGCCGCTGGTCAGGCCGGGGGCCTGACCACATCCGGCTGTCGCTTGCGCCTGTGCCGGGGACGGCGAAGGATCGGCGGTGGCCGCCAGCGTGCCCGCGGCGAAGACTGCCGCCAGGGCCGCCGCGACCAGCGCGATCCTCGCGCCGGTTCTCGAAGAGGTCATGATGAGACGCCTTTCGTGTCGTCAAGAACGGTTCAACTTGCGTCCCTGCGGCGGAAACTTTCGTGAGAGGCTCCGAAAATTACCGTATCCTGGTTATCGATAAATGTCCATATATGCTCGGCTGCTCGGTCCTGGGCTCCTGGCCCGCACCGGACTTCGAGCACACCCGCCTCGCCGTGCTCCTCGAACGCCGCAACCCCTGGGTCCGCCATTCGGGCGTGAAGGCCATCGTCATCGGCCGCTGAAACCAACGGACATGTGTCGAATCCGGTGAGGTGGTGGGGTCGAACCGGACCGAGCCGGACGGCACCTACGGTCCTTGGAACCGTTGGGTTCGTGACTCGAATCGGATAGTTGCCGGTACGCCGGTTGCTCTTGATGGGGGGTGTCAGCCCGGCTAGCGGGGGAGATGTCGGCATGTCCTGGCAGTATTGGAAGCGACAACCAATGCCAGTCTATTTTGGTCGGCATCAGGATTTTGGCACGGCCTCGTCGTGGTGGGTGTTTCTGCTGCTTGTTGGGGTTCTTCGTCCGGATTTTGAGACGAGGAAAGGCGCCGCTCCGAAGATCGACGCCTTTGCATGTTGCCTGGTAGTTGCAGGCCTCATGGCGACCTATGCAAACCTATTTCCCCAGGTAGCGGTCCTGCATACCCACCTGACGGCCCCTACCTCGACCGAAACGACTCCACCGGGAACTCAAGCGTGACCGGCCGAGCTTCGCTTCAGCGGGTGGTCGCCAGCTGAAATGAAGGCTCGGAGCTCACCGGCACTATTTGAATAGCCCGGCTACGACACCGACCGCTGAGATGACCAGGCCGCAGGTCGCCACCTGTTGTGGAGCGCCGGTGAACCAGCCCCGGAACGCACTCTGGAACCGCTCAAGACCGACCAGCGCCTTGAAACGCTGCCACTTGTGCTGGCGGACCTTGCACCCTCCCAACAGTCCGGAGGTGTTGTTCCGGCAGTACCCCTTACCGCGGTTCTTCGCCCCGCACCAGGTTGGCGCTGCCAAGAGCATCCACAGCGCACTCAACGCGAACGCGCCTGACACCGCGATGGGACCGACATCTCGGGCGAAAAACAGCATCATCGCTCCGATCGGCAGAAGGTAGCTCCAGTGCTTGTAGAACGGTGATTTCCTACGAACCATGTCACCAGAAAGTAACGAACCTGGTCTGGTTGGTACGCCGATCGTTGTCGCACGTCATGGTGTGGCTGCGCTGGCGCTCAGCAGTGCCGCTGCAATCTCCGCCAACGACCCGCGCCCGCGGATATGCCAGTAAAGGGTGCCCCGGACCTGTTGGCTCTCAGAACCGGTGGCTTCTCTCCAGATCTTCTTGAAAAGTCCAGTGGGCGTGTAGAGCCGGCCGTCATAAGCCCACTTGAGGACTCTTCCCTTCCCTCCGGCCCAAGTGGCGAGGTTCCGAAGCGAGTCTGCCTTCAGCCATGTATCGAGCGCCGCGTGCTCCGAACGCTTCTGTAGACGTAGTTCGAGCGTTTCACCGACCGCGATCGCGTTGTGGTCGTTGATGATTTTGGTGGCCTTCGGCTGCTTGGACTTCGACGAGCTCGGCAACCTTGTCGGTGTCGGCATCGTGGCCTGGGGATGTTGGCGCGGAATTGAAGCCTTGGTGACCGCATCGAGCATGATCTGACGGATCTCATCTTCGGTCCGTCCGAGAACCTGGGCGGCGACGGTGGCGTACTGGTCCAGCGAAGGTATGGAAGTCCTGCTGCTCATGGCCCGATTGAAACCGAACCTGCTCTCATAGCGGAGCCGACGCGCTGACGACGTATCGAATCTCAGACGTTCGTTCACTCATGCTGACCGAAAGTAGGATTCCGTCTTTCAAATCATGCCGCCGGATCCGTGAAGAGAATTCGGTGCGGAAGAGCGGACCGGACCAGATGGCCCAGGCCGCTCAATACCAATCTGCAGGGGTGACAGTGTGCTGGTTCAGGACATAGGAAACGCATGTCTCGGGTCATAGGCAACATCTGGGTCATTGCCTGGGCATGTCGAAAGCTCGTCTGGCCATCACCGCTGTCATCATCGAGGGCTGGCTCCACCACGTCGGCATCGGGTGAACCTACGAGTGAACCCGCGTCGTCTTGATCGTTTCGGGCCTCGACATCCGCGTCGTCCATGCCGTCACCAGCGAGTTGATCAGGGAATTCGTCCTCGACCTCACCTGCGACTACCAGCCCACCGGCTGACCCAATGGATCTGCCCGCTGAAAAAGACGAACGGCCCGACCCGTCGCGGATTCGGACCATTTCCTATGTCCTGATACATCACATTGCAGGGGTGACAGGACTTGAACCTGCAACCTACGGTTTTGGAGACCGTTGCGCTGCCAATTGCGCCACACCCCTAAGCCAGGCCCGTTGCCCGGCCTGGCCGCAACCATCTTACGTGTCGGGCTCAGGCCGGTGCAACCGGGTAGGTTTCGGTGTCGGCCCTGGTCAGGACGCCGGAATCACCGAGCCGTCGGTCCAGGTCTGCTCGATGAACTCGCGGACCTCATCCGACTGGAGCAGTTCGGCGAGCTTCAGGACGTCCTCGTTGTCGGCGTTCGCGGCCGTGGTGACCAGGTAGTTCGCGTACGGGTTGTCCTCGGCGGACTCGCTGTAGAGGGCGTCCTCGGCCGGGCTGAGGTCGGCTTCGAGGGCGTAGTTGCCGTTGATGACGGCGGCGGCCACGTCCTCGAGGGTGCGCGGCAGCTGGGCCGCCTCGACCGGCACGAACTCCAGGTTCAGCGGATTGTCGACCACGTCGTCCTCGGTGGCGACGGTGACGTCCACGTTCTCGTCGAGCGCGATGAGGCCCGCGTCGGCGAGGAGCGCCAGCGCGCGTCCGCCGTTCGAGGGGTCGCCGGGGATGGCGACCTGGTCGCCCTCGGAGAGTTCCTCGATCGAGGACAGCGAGTGCGAGTACAGCGACAGCGGCTCGATGTGGACTGCGGCGACCTCGGTCAGCTCGGTGCCGCTCTGCCGGTTGAACTCTTCGAGGAACGGCAGGTGCTGGAAGTAGTTGGCGACGACTGAGCCGTCCTCGGTGGCCGGGTTGATCTGCTGGTAGTCGCTGAACTCCTCGATCTCGATGGTGAGGCCGGCGTCGGTCGCCAGTTCGTCGCTGACGAACTGCAGGATCTGCGCGTGTGGCACCGAAGTGGCGGCGACGGTCACGGTGCCGTCGGTCTCGGCCGGTGCTGCGGCGTCGTCGCCGCAGGCGGCGAGGGCCAGGACCGAAGCGGTGGCGGCGCCCACGAGGGCACGTCGATTGAACATGGTCGTCTCCTTACAAGGTGGAAATTGCGGTGTTGCCTAGCGGCGGTCGAGGGTGCGGGCGCACCGGTCGCCGAGGATTTGGAAGAGCTGGACGAGTACGACCAGGATGACCAGCGGCCAGATCATGTACTCGGTCTCGAAGCGCTGGTAGCCGTACCGGTAGGCCAGGTCGCCGAGGCCTCCGCCGCCGACGATCCCGGCCATGGCCGAGTACGAGACGACCGCCACGAGCGTCACGGTGAAGCCGCGGATGAGCCCTGGTGTCGCCTCGGGGAGCACCACGCGCCACACCAGTGCCGGCGTGGCGGCGCCCATCGAGCGGGCCGCCTCCACCAGGCCGGGCTGGACCTCGAGCAGTGAGGCCTCGACCAGGCGGGCGTAGAACGGGATCGCGGCCACCGCCAGCGGCACGATCGCCGCTTCGGTGCCGATCGTGGTCCCGGTGATCGCCCTGGTCAGTGGCACGATCGCGACCATGAGGATCACGAACGGGGCGCTGCGGCCGATGTTGACGGCCAGGCCGAGCGGGATGTTGACCGCCGGGAGTGTTCTGGGGCCGGGTCGCGAGGTGACGTAGAGCAGCACGCCGACGATGAGGCCGCCTGCGAGCGTCCAGGCGCCGGAGACGCCGACGATGTGCAGCGTTTCGAGGCCGGCCTCGTACAGGTGGTCGCTGAGGCGGTCGTTCATCGGACCGCCTCCTCGCCCAGCAACCGGGCGGCCAGGCGTCGGGCCGATCCGCCGAGACGGGATTCGGGGTCGGCCAGCAGTTCGGGGACCGGGCCGGTCTCGATGAACCTGCCGTGTTCCATGACGGCGGCGCGGTGGCAGATGCGGGTGATGACCTCGAGTTCGTGGGTGATGAGCAGGATGGTCAGACCGAGCTCTCGATTGAGTTTCGCGAGCAGTTCGAGGATCTCGTCGGTGGTGTCGGTGTCGAGCGCGCTGGTGGCCTCGTCGGAGAGCAGCACCGCTGGTCCGGCGGCGAGCGCCCGCGCGATGGCCAGGCGCTGGCGCTGCCCGCCGGAGAGTTGGCCGGGGTAGGCGCGGGCCTTGTCGGCGAGGCCGACGAGGTCGAGCAGTTCGACCGCGCGGGTCCGCCGCTCGGCGCGCGGCCGTCCGGCGAATCGCAGCGGCAGGGCCACATTGGAGGTCGCGTTGCGGTTGGACAGCAGGTTGAAGTGCTGGAAGATCATGGCCGTGTTCGCGCGGGCGCGGCGCAGCGCCCGTCCTGACAGCGTGGTGAGCTCGGCGCCGTCGACGGTCACGGTGCCCGCGTCGGGCTTGGTGAGGAGGTTGACGGTGCGCAGGAGCGTGGACTTGCCGGCGCCTGAGCGGCCGAGGACGCCGAAGATCTCACCGGGCTGGATGTCGAGGTCGACCCGGTCGAGGGCGGTGAGGTCGCCGAAGCGCTTGGTAACGCCGGACAGGCGTATGGCGGGATCGGGCATGGGAGGATCAGTCGCTTTCGCTGTGGGTGGTCTGCCGCTTCGGGGCGCGGCGGATCGGGGGCCCTCAGCGAGCGCACATTCGGCAGCACGAAGCGGCGGCGCGCTGGGCGTCGCGGCTGGGGTTCGTGGGCTGCCTGTTCACAGTCGCCAAGTGAAACAGGTGAACGGCGCCGGTCCAAGCTTCTGTGACCAACGCCAAGCACCCTCGGGCGGCGGACTCTGAGATAGGGTCTGGCCATGACTGTTGCGACGATTCCCGCCCCGGCGTTCGCGATCGAGACGTTCCGCCTCGACAACGGGCTGCGAGTGGTCCTCGCTCCGGACCCGGGCGCGCCGGTGGTCGGGGTGACCGTGGTCTACGACGTCGGCATGCGAAGCGAGCCCGAGGGTCGCACCGGATTCGCCCACCTGTTCGAGCACATGATGTTCCAGGGATCCCACAACGTCGGCAAGGCCGAGCACATGCGCCACGTGCAGTCGGCCGGCGGGACGTTCAACGGCTCGACCCACATCGACTACACCGACTACTTCAACCTGCTCCCGGCCAACGGCCTGGAACTGGCCCTGTTCTTGGAGGCCGACCGGATGCGCGGCCCGGCCATCACCGTCGAGAACCTCGAGAACCAGGTCAGCGTCGTCAAAGAGGAGATCCGGGTCAACGTCCTCAACCGCCCCTACGGCGGTTTCCCCTGGCTCAGGCTCCCGCCGGTCATGTTCGACACCTTCCCCAACGCCCACGACGGCTACGGCTCCTTCGGGGACCTGGAGGCGGCCACCGTCGAGGACGCGCAGGGCTTCTTCGACGCCTATTACCCGGCCTCGAACGCCGTGCTCTCCGTCGCCGGCGACTTCGACGTCGCCACGGCCCGCGACCTGGTCGACAAGCACTTCGCCGGCATCGAGGCGCGCCCGGCTCCGATTCACCCGCCGTTCGACGAGCCGGATCCGACCGCGGAACGACGCGAGTCCTATGTCGACCCGCGCGCGACGCTGCCGGCCGTGGCGCTCGCCTGGCGCGTGCCCGACCCCGTCAGCGAGCTGACCGGCTTCCTTCCGTACGTCGTCCTCGGCGAACTGCTCACCGACGGCGACGCCTCCCGACTGGTCGAGCGCCTGGTCCACCAGGACCGCAGCGCCACCGCCGTGGCCGCCCACGCCACCTTCATGGCCGAGCCGTTCGCCTCGCGCGGCCCCACGGCGCTGCTGGTCCAGGCGTTCCTGCCGCCGTCCACCGACGTCGACACCGTCCTGGCCACCGTCCAGGAGGAACTGGCCCGCATCGCCGAAGGCGTCGACGAGGCCGAGCTCGGCCGCGTCAAGGCCCGCGTCGCCGCCCAGATGCTCCGCAGCGACGACTCGGTGATGGGCCGCTCGAGGCGCCTGGCCACCGCCGAGGTCTTCCACGGAGACGCCACCGTGGCCACCCGCTTCGCCGCCATGCTCGGCGAGGTCACCGCCGAATCCGTATCGCAAGCAGCCGCCACGATGACGCCGCAGCGCCGCGCCGTCCTCGAAGTCGTTCCGGGAGGAAACCAGTGAGCACCGCCGTACCCGGCCTCGCACCCGAAGTCCCGCTCGCGCTGCCCACGCCGGTCGAGCGCGTCCTGCCCAACGGGCTCGAGGTCACACTGGTGCGCAGGCCCGGCGTCCCGCTGGCGGAGGTGCGCCTGTCGATCCCGGCCGCCCACGCGGACCTGGCCGTGGCCGACGTCCTCGCGGCGGCGCTGTTCTCCGGCACCGAGTCCTCGTCGATGACGCGGATCGCCCAACGGCTCCAAGGCGTGGGCGGCAGCCTGCACGCCGGGGCCGACCCCGACCGCATCGCCGTGTCCGGCAACGGCCTGGCCAGCGGTCTCGACGAGCTGCTCGACATCCTCGGCGAGGTCCTCTCCGCCGCCGACTACCCCGAAGCGCCGCTGTCGGTCGAGCAGGCGCGGATCATCGACGGACTGTCGGTCGCCGAGCAGCAGCCCGAATTCCAGGTCAGCCGCGCCCTCGACGCCCGCCTGTGGGGCGACCACCCCTACGGGCACCAGCAGCCGACCGCCGCAGAAGTCGCCGCAGTCGACCGAGACGCCGTGGTCGACCTGCACCGCAACCGCGTCCACCCGGCCGGAGCCCGGCTCATCATCGTCGGCGACATCGAACCCGACCAGGTCATCGGCTACGTCGAGAAGTCCCTGGGCGGCTGGAACGGCGCGAGCGGGGCGAGCCGGATGGAGCCGCTGCCGCCGGTCGACCCGGGCCCGATCGTGCTCACCGACCGGCCCGGCTCGGTCCAGTCGGCCATCCGCCTGGCCTACCCGGCCGTCGAACGCACGCACCCCGACAACGCCGCCCAGCACCTGGCCAACCTCATCTACGGCGGCTACTTCACCTCCCGACTGGTGATGAACCTGCGCGAGACGAAGGGCTACGGCTACTCGCCTAGATCCAGAGTGGACCACTCGCCGGCCGGTTCCTTCCAGCTCACCAGCGTCGACGTCGCCACCGAGGTCACCGCCCCGGCGCTCGCCGAAATCGTCGCCGAGCTGCGCGGCATGGCCGAGAACCCGCCCGGGGACGAAGAGCTCGACCTGGCCCGCCGCTACGCGCTCGGCTCGGTCAAGCTCGCCACCGCCACCCAGTCAGGCGTCGCCAACTACACCTCGGCGCTGGCCTCCTGCGGCCTGCCGCTGGCATGGCTCGCCGAGCACTCCGAGCGGCTGCGCCAGGTCACCCCGGCCGACATCAAACGGGTCGCCGCCGAACGCATGAACCCCGAAGGGGCGGTCACCGTGATCCTCGCCGACGGCGGCGAGGTCTCCGAGACCCTCTCCGCGACCTCACCGATCGAGGTGCGATGATCCATCCGCCCTTGGCGGTCGACGCGCTCGACCGCTGCGCCGAACACCGCTGGGACCCCGACTGGATCGCCGAGGCCTGGGAACGGGCGCAGGTCGTCGTCTGCGACCCGGTCAACGACCGCATCCGCGGCGACGAGGACGGCCTCCAGTACTTCGACGCCGCCACCGCCCCGCAGGGCCGCAGGATCTACCTCGGCGGGGAGGACCCGCCGGTGTTCGCCGTCATCGCCGACGCGGTCGAAGGCCTGCCGACGCGTCACATCAGCGGCGAATGGGACGAACGCGACCTGGCCGTGGCCGTGCAGGCCACCGCGATGGCCAACTGGCACGACACCTACCGGCACCACCCGACCACCGGCGAACCGCTCGAACCCGAGCAGGCCGGCTGGGAGCTGGCCGGATCGACCGGCAGGCCGATCTTCCCGCGCACCGACCCGGCGGTCATCGTCCTCATCGACGACGGCGCCGACCGCGTCCTGCTGGGCCGGCACCGCCGCTACGGCGCCAAAGGCCGCTACGCGTGCATCGCCGGATTCGTCGAGCCGGGCGAGTCGGCAGAGGCCGCGGTCCACCGGGAGGTCGCCGAGGAGACCGGCATCAAACTCGATTCGCTCTCGTATGTCTCGAGTCAGCCGTGGCCGTATCCGCGCTCGCTCATGCTCGCCTACCGTGCCAGCGCCGACGCCGGCCAGCAGATACGGCTGCAGGACGACGAGCTGAGCGACGCGCGCTGGTTCGACCGCGACCAGGTGCGTCAGATGTGGATCGACACCGCCGCGACCACGCCGAGCGCGGTGCGGATATCGGTGGCGCGGTTCTTGATCGAACGCTGGCTCCAGGAGTCTTAGGCCGAGGCCCCGGCCAGTTCCGGCGGCTCTTCGGCGTTGACGCGCCGCCCGGCCACCGCCCGCTGAGCGGTGAAGACGCCCGCGATGACGACCAGGCCGCCGAGGATCTGGGGCACCGTGAGCGCTTCACCGAGCATCGCCCAGGCCGCCAGCGCCGCGACCACGACCTCGGCGTAGCCGATCGCGCCGGCCACCGGTGCCGCCAGGAACCGCAGTCCGGTGAGCCCGAGGGCGTAGGCCACGGCCGTGGACGCGATGAGCGCGATGAGGCCGGCCAGGCTCGAGGTGTCCTGGCCCAGCAGTGTCACCCGGTTCGCCAGCGCGGACCAGTCCAGCGCCCACGGCGCGGCCAGGGGCGCGAGGCTGATCGCGCCGACGGTGAAGCCGATCGCCAACAGCAGCCTCACGTCCACTTTGGCCGACAGGCGTTCGCCGTTGAGGAAGTAGGTGGCCTGGCAGGCCGCCGCGGCCGAACCGGCCAGCAGGCCGATCGCGTCGAGCCGCAGCCCGGCCCAGATTTCGACGACGATGCACAGCCCGACGATGCTCAGCAGCGCGCCGATGACGGCGGGCCGGGGGAGCGGGGCCCGGCGCACGAACTTGATCCAGGCGACCACGACGATGGGGCCCATGAACTCCAGCAGGAGCGCGATGCCGACCGGGAGGCGTTCGACGGCGATGAAGTAGAAGGCTTGGACGCCGGCGATCGCTGTGAGTCCGAACAGCGCCAGCGCTGCGAAGGGCGGGCGCGGGCCGTGGCCCCGGGTTCGCATGAGCGGCGGGATCGCCGCGATGACGGCGAGCGCGCCGACGCCGACGATGCGCAGCCATGTCACTTGGATCGGTGTCAGCCCGGACTGGATGACGACCTTCCCGAAGGAGCCGCAGACGCCGAAGAACACCGACGAGAGGAGGATGAGGGCGACGCCGAGCGTGGCGCGGGTGGAGGACATGGGGCGGCTCCCAGGATGCTCGAACCGGGCGGGGACGGGAACGGCGGCCTCGGCGCGGACCTGAACGGTCCAGCGGTCCGAGGGCGTCGCCCGGAGGGTCGAAAAAAGGCCCGGGACGGATCCATCCCGGGCCTGAATGCTTGGCTGCCACCCCTCGAAGCAGCCAAGCAAGCTTGACGACTCAACTATAGAGCATGTTAGCGGCTCTGTGTCCTAAGCGTGACCATAGTCTCGACATGTGGCACACGTCAAGCCCCTAGCTTGGCTTTTACCTGCGCGAGCGAAGGATTCGTCAGCGCCGAACCGTCATCGAACCGCAACGTTGGCACCGTCTGGTTGCCGCCGTTGACCCCCATGACCCACTCGGCCGCCTCCGGGTCCTCCTCGATGTTGACCTCTTTGAAGAGAATGCCCTCGGAGTCCATGCCCATCTTGAGGCGCCTGCAGAATCCGCACCAGGTCGTGCTGTACATGGTGATCATCGGTTCCTCCTTCGTCACCGACCCCAACGCTCCGCGACGGCCGCGCATTCCCGGTACGGGAGGCGGCGATGGTGGCGACCGCCACACCGGCGCCGCGACGAGGCGGTCGCCCTGTCGCAGCGTTCTGCCACACTGTCGGGGTGACTTCGCGCGATCAGGAACTGGACGCTCTGCTGGCCGGCCTCGACCCTGAACAGCGCGAGGCGGTGACCGCCGATCCGGGCCCGGTGTGCATCCTCGCCGGCGCCGGCACCGGCAAGACCCGCGCGGTCACGCACCGGATCGCCTGGCGGGTGCTGCGCGGCGACATGCGCGGCCAGCACGTCACCGCCGTGACCTTCACCGCGCGGGCCGCGGGGGAGATGCGAGACCGGCTCCGCGGGCTCGGCGTCACCGGCGTCAACGCCAGGACCTTCCACTCCGCGGCGCTGCGGCAGCTGCGCTACTTCGGCGCCCGCCGCTTCGGCGGCCAGATCCCCGAACTGGCCGACTCGACGCTCAAGTTCATCGGCATCGCCGCCGCCCGCGCCGGCTTGCAGACCTCCCGGGCCAAGAACTTCGACCTCGCCACCGAGATCGAATGGGCCGCCTCGTCCTTGATCGGCCCCGACGACTACGTCGGCTCGATCGCCCGACTCGGGCGCGAGGCGCCCGCCGACCCGGCCGACGTCGCGAAGGTCTACGCCGCCTACATCGACGCCAAACGGCGGGCGGGGGTCATGGACTTCGCCGACGTGCTCGCCCACACCGCCGACATGATCGCCGAGGACGAGACCGCCGCCGACCGCATCCGCAGCCAGTACCGCTTCTTCGTCGTCGACGAGTACCAGGACGTCACGCCGCTGCAGCAGCGGCTGCTCGACGCCTGGATGGGCGATCGCGACGACCTCACCGTCGTCGGCGACGCGAGCCAGACCATCTACTCCTTCACCGGCGCCACCTCGCGGTTCCTGCTCGACTTCTCCCGCCGCCACCCGGAGGCGACCCTGGTGCGGCTGGTGCGCGACTACCGCTCCACCCCGCAGGTGGTGGGCCTGGCCAACCAGATCATCGCCGAGTCCCGCGGCCGCGAGGCGGCCATGCGTCTGGAGCTGATCGGGCAGCGGCCCGACGGCCCCGAGGTCTTCGCCGAGACGTTCAAGGACGAGGCCGAAGAGGCCGACATGGTCGCGCGCCGCTGCTCCCAGCTCATCGCCGACGGCACCGGTCCCTCGGAGATCGCGGTGCTGTACCGCACCAACGCGCAGTCCCAGGCATATGAAGAGGCGCTGGCCTCCTACGGGGTTCCGACCGTCGTCACCGGCGCGGCGCGGTTCTTCGACCGTCCCGAGGTGCGTCAGGCGGTCGTCGCGCTCCGCTCGGCGGTGAAGACCGAGATCGGCTCGATGCCGTTGGCCGAGGCGGTGCCGGCCGCGCTGGAGGCGATCGGCTGGCGGCCCGACGCCGCGCCTTCGGGTGGCGCGCAACGCGAGCAGTACGAGGCGGTCTCGGCCCTGGCCGGCCTGGCCGAGCAGTATGAGGACGCGACGCTCGAGGAGTTCTGCGCCGAGCTGGGTCGCCGCGCCTCCGACCAGCATGCGCCCGCGGTCGAGGGTGTGACCCTGGCGAGCCTGCACTCGGCCAAGGGCCTGGAGTGGGACGCGGTCTTCCTCGTCGGCCTGGCCGACGGCACGCTTCCGACCACCTTCGCGCGGACCGACGCGGCCCAGGAGGAGGAACGCCGACTGCTCTATGTGGGCATCACCCGCGCCCGGCGGTGGTTGCAACTCTCCTATGGACTCGCGCGCAACCCCGGTGGACGCGAACGCAAGCTCAGCCGTTTCCTGGCGCCGCTGAACCTCGGCGGCTTCCCGCGGGCGCCCGAGCCGAAGTCGCAGGTCAAGCGCGAACGTGGGCGTAAAGCGACCAAGACGCTCAACTGCTCGGGCTGCGGCAAGCCCCTCACCGACGCCCGCGATCGCAAGCTCGGGCACTGCCCCGACTGTCCGGCGACAATGGACGAAGAGTTGTTCGAACGCCTCCGCGAGTGGCGCGTCGCGGTCGCCAAGGAGGGCGGCAAGCCGGCCTTCACCGTCTTCACGGATGTGACCTTGATCGCGATCTCAGAGCGTTGTCCGGCATCTGACAGCGAGCTCGCCTCCCTCCACGGCATCGGAAAATCCAAATTGGATAAGTACGGTCCAGCAGTATTGTGCCTGGTCAACGGCGGCTCTGTCGACGACGCGATCGCCCTCACCCACGGAGGCGACTGAGAGTGGAAACCGGTGCCAAAAACTTTCTTCAGCGAGTCGCAGAAAAAGGCGTTGCGTTTCGTGGGACGGCGGGCGTAGCGTTGCCGATGCCGGGGTGAGGTCTGCGCCTCACACCGACACGAGGAGATGAACCCATGGATTCCACGGATCGCGAAAGGAGGAACGGACGGATGTTGACTGAGAACTTCGATGGCAACCGGAGCGCACACGCGCTGCCGGTCGTTGCCGTCTATTGCCAGCTCCTGCCCGTTACCGCCTCGGTTCGTGGGACCAGTGTGCCCGCTGTCGAAACCGGAACCGGAACCGGCGAGGGCATCACGAACCACATCGCCGATATGGGCGGCGTCGCGTTCATCGAGGGTGTTTGGCGTGGATCCGAGACCGGTCTGCTCAATGACACGGCTCAGCCGCGCCACGACCTCAAGAAGCGTCACGGCGCCACCCGCGGGAGACCACCTCGAGAACATCTGAGGGGCTTATACAAGCCCGATCGGACCTCTCGAGGCCGCGACTCCCGAACCGGGATCGCGGCCTTTTTCGTTGGCATCAGCCAGGTCGCGACACCCGAAAACCAGCGACAGCACAAGACGAGACAGATCGCGAAGCAATTGAGTCCTCAAGAAACACGAATGCGACCAGTCGAGATGCCGATCGAAATGAGAGAGGAGAGCGAGCTCATGACCGACACCCTCATCGGGCCGGAGCTCCGTGAGCAGGCGTTCGAGGTGGGCAGCGACCTGCCCTGCCGTGAGTACGACGCCGACCTGTGGTTCTCGGAGTCCCCGACCGAGCTCGAGTTCGCCAAGGCCCTGTGCACCGACTGCCCGGTGCGCGTCGAGTGCCTCGCCGGGGCGCTGGAGCGCCACGAGCCGTGGGGCGTCTGGGGCGGAGAGATCTTCGAGAAGGGCGGCGTCGTCGCCCGCAAGCGGCCGCGCGGACGTCCCCGCAAGGACGCCGCCGCCGTCGAGCAGGCCGCGCAGGCCGAGCTCGAGGCGCGGACCGCCGAACTCGCGCTGGCGGGGGTGAATGTGTCGTGACGGTCGATTACCTGAGCCGCCACCTCAAGCGTGACGTCGGTGAGCAAGACCTCGGACTTCCGATGCGGGAGGTCGAGGCGGGCCGAGTCGTGAGCTCGGCGAACCTGCTGTTCGGTCGCGTCGCGCGCATCCGGATGCGGAGTCTGTGGAAGGAAGCCGGGCATTCGAGGCTTTGAACCCGCTTCGAATGCGTTGGCAAGGGGCCCGTCCCACTGGGACGGGCCCCTTTTCGTTCATCAGTCGTCGGTCACCGCGGTGCGGTCGTCCTCGCCCGGGTCGGCGAAGCCCGGCAGCCACTCCTCGAGGATGTCGCGCCAGCGGCCCCTCGCGCCGAGCTGGCACAGCACCCCGATCGAACCCATCGTGACCCGGTGGATCAGCAGATAGGACGGCGGAAAGCTCAGCTGCTTGCCGAGCTGGTAGGCCTCGGAGTGCTGGTTGGTCAGTCGGGTGCTCTCCTTGCGCAGCCATTCCCGCGAGAACTGGAACTCCTCGCTCCCCAGCGGCTCCAGCATCGGCAGCAGGAAGTCGAGCATCGCCGGAGCGTCGATCTCCAGGTCCTGAGGGACGAAGCCCTCGCCGCGCAGGCCCTCGACCACTTCCTCGGCCTTGCCCTCGAGCGTCAGCTTCGTCAAACGCCCCACCTGGACCGGCATGCCCCCGGGCATCCGCGCCACCGCCCCGAAGTCGTAGACGATGAGCCTGCCGTCGTCGCTCAGCGCGAAATTGCCCGGGTGCGGGTCGGCGTGCAGCAGCTCGGCTCGTTTCGGCGCCGAGAAGTGCAGCGTGGTCAGCAGCACTCCGGCGCGGTCGCGCATCTCGGGGGTGCCCTCGGCGATCACTTCTGCGATGGGAGTGCCCGAGATCCACTCGGTGACCAGCACCTCGGGGCCGGCGTGGACGACCTCGGGCACGAGGATCCCCGCATCGCCCCGGTAGGCGTCGGCGAAGCGGCGCTGCGTATCGGCTTCCAGCTCGTAGTCCAGCTCTTCCATCAGCCGCTCCCGCAGCTCCACGGTGAGCTTCTTGACGTCGAAGTTCGGCTGGAGGACCTTGAACAGCGGCGCCATGCGCGCCAGCTGCCGCAGGTCCGACCGCAGCGCGTCGCCCGCGCCGGGGTACTGGATCTTGACGGCGACTTCGCGGCCGTCGTGCCACACCGCGCGGTGCACCTGCCCGATGCTGGCCGCGGCGGCCGGATGGTCGTCGAAAGACGCGAACAGCTCGCGCCATGCCTCGCCGAGCTGCCGTTCCATCACGCGGTGGACGCTTGAGGCCGGCAGCGGCGGCGCGGCGTTCTGCAGCCGGGTCAGCGCCTGCCGGTACGGCGCGGCCAGGTGCTCGGGGAGCGCGGCCTCGAAGATCGACAGTGCCTGCCCGAGCTTCATCGCCCCGCCCTTGAGCTGCCCCAGCACGCTGAACAGGTGCTCGGCGGTGCGGCGCTGCGCCTGTTCGCCGAGGATCTCGTCGGCCAGGCCGGTGACCCGCTTGCCGAAGCCGACCGTCGCGCGCCCCGCCAGTCCCAGCGGCAGCGACGCGAGTTTCATACCGCGCGAGAAGGCGCGGCGCGGTAGGTCATCGCTGGAATGGGTGTTTCCATGCCTGTCGCTCACGTTGCCAATGCTCTCACGCTGGGAGCAGGTTTCGCTCCCCGCGCACGGGGGAGCCTGGAGACATACGGGTCCCCCGCGTGGGTGAAGCGGCGCGGCGGGGCTTACACACGTGAAATATGTGGCATTCTGAGGCCGATCGGTTGCACAGCGTGACCGCCTCAAGCAAGGGGGAGACCAGTGGCTCAAGCTACCGAGACCTACAACGGCTATTGCGTCAAGTGCCGGCAGAAGCGCGACTTCGAAGGCCATGTGGTCGTGTCGGACTCCGGCCGCCGGATGGCCAAGGGGACGTGCCCGACTTGCGGCACCAAGATGAACCGGATTCTCGGCAAGGACTCGTGACGCGGGGTCGGGAGGCGTCGACCCCTCGCCGAATTCCGCATCGTGGGAATCTGGCGAGGGGATTTTCGTGATGTTCTCGAAGCTTCCCACATAATCGCGACTCTGGTGCTATGCGACTGTCACCCCGAGGGATTACTGTGCGTTCATGGCGCGCAAAGTCCATCCCCCCGTTGAAGTGCGGCGCTCACCTCGCCGCCGTGCCACCGTGTCGGCCTACGAAGAACGAGGCCGGGTCGTCGTCATGATCCCCGACGCCTTCTCCGAGTCCGAGGAGCGCGAGTGGGTCAAGCACATGCTCGAACGGCTCCGCCGCCGCCAGGCCCGCGACGGCCGCGCGAGCGACGCCGCGCTGAAGGCGAAGGCCGTCCGGCTCGCCAAGCGCTACTATCCCGACCATCCCCAATGCGCCTCGCCGGTCAGCGTCCGCTGGGTCGACAACCAGCAGCGCCGGTGGGGATCGTGCACCCCCGACGACGGCACGATCCGGCTCTCGCGCCGGCTCGTCATGATGCCGTCGTGGGTCATCGACTACGTCCTGCTCCACGAACTGGCCCACCTGGTCCACCCCGACCATTCACGGCCGTTCTGGGACCTTGTCGGGCGCTACTCCAAGGCCGAGCGGGCCCGCGGCTACCTGGAGGGCGTAGCCGACGCCGAAGCGGTCTGACCGGCGCTACTTGTCGTCCTTGTCGTCGTTCTCGTTGTTCTCATCGTCCTCGGTCTCGTCGCCCTCCGGCGGCGTCGGGTCGTTGACCGCGAGCTGGTCGAACATCGACATGTCGAGGTCGCCGAGCGCCTCCGAGACGGTCGCGAACCCCTCGGGGTGCTCCAGGTCGGCCGCACCGGGCATCAGGTCCGGGTGCCCCCAGACGGCCTCGCGCCCCTCGATGCCGCGGGCCTCTCCCAGCGCCCGCCACAGTCGGGTAGCCGCCCGCACCTTCGCCGGGTCGAGCTGCAGGCCCACCAGGGCCTCGAACGTCTGCTCGGCGGGTCCGCCGCTTGCGCGCCGCCGCCGGGCCGACTCCAGCAGCCGGTCCATCGTCGGCAGCCGCTCGCCGGCGGCCTCGGCCACCACGACGTTGATCCAGCCGGTCACCAGCGCCAGCGCCGTGGCCAGACGCGACAGCGCGGCCTTCTGCTGGTCGGTGTCCTCGGGCTTGAAGACCTCGCTGAGGTCGAGGGTCGCCGCGGCCTCGGGGTCGGTCGGATCGAGGTCCGACATGGCCTCCTCGATGGCCGACTCGTCGATGCGGATCTCACGGGCGTAGGCCTCGAGCGCGCCCAGCAGGTGCGAGCGCAGCCAGGGCGCGTGCGTGTACAGCCGGTGGGTCGCCGCCTCGCGGAGCGCGACGAACAGCCGCACCTCCTCGATCGGCAGCTCCAGGCCCTCGGCGTAGGTCGTGAGGTTGCCCGGCAGGAGCGCCGCGACACCGGTCTTGCCCAGTGGCAGACCGACCTCGGTCGAGGAGAGCACCTCACCGGCGAGTTTCGCCAGCGCCTGGCCCATCTGAGCGCCGAACAGCGCCGAGCCGACGCCTTTCATCAGGTCGGCCATCGGGCCGAGCATCCCGGACATCTCCTCGGGGACCAGCGTCTGCATCGCCTCGCCCATCTGGGCGGCGAGCGGTTCGGCCAGCTGCTTCCACGACTCCTCGGTCTGCGCGATCCACTGCTTGCGGGTCCAGGCGTCGGTGGCCGTGACCCCCGACGGCCAGTCGGTGGCGCCGTCGAGCCACAGGTCCGCCAAGCGCACGGCCTCGGAGACCGCGGCCTGGTCGGCCGGGCCGACGGTGTTCTCGGTCTCCAGCTCGGATTCGGCGAGTTGCTTCGCCAGCTGCCAGTTGACCGGCCCTGACGACAGCGACTGCGCCATCATCTGCTGGAGCTGCTGCATCATCTGCTGCACCCGTGGATCGTTCGGGTCGGGCAGGTCGCCGCCCAGGTTGCCGAAACCGAATGGAATGTCGGAGCCCATGGGCCAACCGTACGTCAGAGATTCCCAGGAACACCACGGGCTGCCGCTCTCCCCGCCGCGTGTCCGCTGACGGCTGAACCGAGCACACGCTGCCGTTGCCATGCTGCGCTTTCTGGCTTCATGGCCGGAAGCCCACATGGCTTGCGCCCTGTAGGCTTCCGGCCATGAAGAGGCGCGGAATCACGGTCTTGCTCGGCGCGGCGCTGGTGGCCCTGCTGACCTGGCAGTCGCTCTCGATGGACGTCGCGTATGTGGCGATGGGGCCCGGCCCCACCGAGGACGTCTTGGGCGTCACCGTCGATGAGGACGAGGTCGAGCACCAGATCATCACCGCCGATGAGGGCTATGAGACCTCCGGCGAGCTGCGGTTGACCACCGTCCGGGTCAAGCAGAGCGTCACTTTGGCGCAGGCGCTGCGCTACTGGATGTCCGACGAGCACGCCATCATTCCCCGGGACCTGGTCTATCCGCCCGACCAGACTCAGGAGGAGATCAGCGCCGAGCAGGAAGCGGACTGGGTCGAGTCCCAGTCCAACGCCGAGCAGGCCGCCCTGGCCTATCTCCAGCAGCCCGCCGTCGTCAACGTCGTCTCCGACGGCGGTGGTCTCTTCGAAGGCGACGTGATCCTCGAGGTGGCCGGGACCCCCGTCGAGAACCTCGAGCAGCTGCAGGGTTTCGCCGACAGCGAAACCACCGTCGTGGTCGAACGCGACGGCGAGAAGACCACCGTCGAGGGCGTCGACCTCTCCCGAGCGAATCTGGAGCTCGTCCGCGAGGACCCCTACGGCGTCGAGATCGACACCGAGGCGCTCGACATCGGCGGGCCCTCGGCCGGCCTCATCTTCGCCCTCGGCATCGTCGACCGGGTCACCGAGGAGGACCTGGTCGACGGCATGGAGGTCGCCGGCACCGGTGAGATCGACCCCCAGGGGAACGTCGGAGGCATCGGCGGGATCCAGCAGAAGATCCGTGCCGCGAGCGAGGAGGGCGCCGACATCTTCCTCACTCCCGCATCGAACTGTCCGGACGCCGTTTCCGCAGCGCCCGACGACATGACTATTGTCAGAGTGGAGACCCTCGCCGACGCAGTCGCGGCGCTCCAGTCAGTATCCGCGGGCGAGGAAGCCCCGACCTGCTGAGCCGATTGAGCTCGAAGACCGACAAAGGAGTTGCTTAGAGTGGCGAACCGGACGCCCACGCCCCCACGGATGAGCCGACGAGGACGCTACGTGCTGATTCTCCTCGTGGGCGCCATTGTGCTGTTGTCAGTGCTGGGATGGCTGGTCAGTCTCCGCACCAACTATCTGTGGTACGACTCGGTCGATTACACGACCGTCTTCTCGACGATGATGTGGACCCGCATCGGCCTGTTCGGGATCTTCACACTCGCCATGGCGGCCTGGACGGGACTCAACCTCTTCCTCGCCTGGCGTTTCCGCCCCGACACCTGGCCGGCGACCGCCGAGCAGGAGGGCCTGGAGCGCTATCGGGAGCTCATCTCCCCGCGCGCCGGCTGGTGGATCGCCGGGGTCGCCGCCGTCGTCGGGGTCTTCGCCGGCATGTCGGCCCAGAGCCGCTGGGAGAGCTGGCTGCTGTTCAGCAATGGCGGCGAGTTCAACTGGGAGGACCCCGTCCTGAACATGGACGCGGGCTTCTACGTCTTCCGCCTGCCGTTCTGGGAGTTCCTCATCGGCTTCGGCTTCGCGGCCGTGGTCGTCGGCATCCTCGCTTCGCTGGGCGCCTACTACCTGTACGGGGCGCTGCGCTTCTCCGGCCAGGGCGAGCGCATGACCAACGTCGCCCGGATCCACCTGTCGGTCCTGGTGGCCCTGTTCCTCGGCATGAAGGCCGTGGCCTACTACTTCGACCGGTTCGACTTCACCACGCAGCAGAACGAGGTCACCAACATCGTCGGCGGCGGCTACACCGAGATGACCGCCCTGATGAACGCGAAGAACGCCCTGATCTGGGTGTCGGTCATCGCCGCCGTGGTGATCCTGGTCTTCTCGTGGGGCTTCACCAGGTCGCTCGCTCTGCCCGGCGCCGCCCTCGGCCTGGTGGTGGTCACGGCCATCGCCGCCGGCGGCATCTACCCGGCCGTGGTCCGCAACTTCCAGGTCGAGCCCAACCGCCCGCAGCGGGAGGGCCCGTACGCGCAGTACACGATCGACGGCACCCGCTACGCCTACGGCATGCAGGACCTCGAGCAGGAGACGTACTCGGTCGCCTCGAGCCCGGACGCCGAGCAGTTGGAGACCGACACCGGAACGGTGCCGTACACCCGCCTGATCGACCCGTTCATCGTCTCGGACGCGTTCACGCAGCGCCAGCAGCCGCGAAGCTTCTACGACTTCAACGACAAGCTCGACATCGACCGGTACACCTACACCAACGACGAGGGCGAGACCGTCACCGAGGACTTCGTGGTCGGTCTGCGGGAACTCAACCCCGAGCAGCTGACCGGTGAACAGCAGGACTGGACGGTGCGGCACACCGTCTACACGCACGGCTGGGGCTTCGTCGCGGCCTCCAGCACCCGCAACTGCAACGGCGGCCCGTTCTTCATGAACGGCGTCATGCGCTCCGACGACTCCGAGGCCGGACAGTGCGAGGCGACCGACGACTTCCTCGAGGTCGAGCAGCCGCAGATCTACTACGGCCTGCTGAACAACGACTACGCGATCGTGGGCGCGCCCGAAGGGGAGACGCCCCGCGAGTACGACCGGCCGGCCGACATCTCGGTGACCACCGAGGACTCCGACGATCCCGAGGCGGAGGAGCGCGGCTCCGACCGCTACACCACCTACCAGGGCGGCGGCGGCGTCGACATCGGCTCGCTGACCACGCGCCTGCTCTACGCCTGGGAGTTCCAGGAGCCGCGCTTCCTGCTGTCCGACCAGGTCAACGAGGAATCGCAGCTGCTGTACAACCGGAACGTCCGTGACCGCGTCCAAGCGGTCGCCCCGTTCCTCACCATCGAGACCGACCCGTATCCGGCGGTGGTCGACGGCAATGTCGTCTGGATCGTCGACGGCTACACGACGGCGAACAACTTCCCGTACTCCGACCGGGTCAACCTGGCCGAGGCGACCAACGACACCTACTCGGGTCAGGGCGTGGCCAGCCAGTCGGCCGACCAGGTGAACTACATCCGCTCGTCGGTCAAGGCCGTGGTCGACGCCTACGACGGTTCGGTGACGCTCTACGAGTTCGACCAGGAGGACCCGATCCTCCAGACGTGGAACGAGATCTACGGCGGCGACCTGGTCGTCCCCAAGGAGGAGACGCCGGCCGAGCTGGCCGAGCACTTCCGCTACCCGCAGGACCTGTTCAAGGTCCAGCGGGAGATCCTGCAGCGCTACCACGTCGACGAGTCGCGGACGTTCATCGAGGGCGGCGAGGCCTGGGCGAAGCCCGAGGACCCCTCGCAGGGGCAGAGCGTGCCGCAGCCGGCCTATTACGTGTTCGCGCAGTATCCGAGCCAGGAGACCTCGCACTTCCAGCTCACCAGCACGTACACGCCGCGGAACCGTGAGAACGCCCTGGCGAGCCTCATGACCGGCTACTACGACGAGGACGGCGCTCCGCAGCTGGTGATCTACGACGTGGCCGGAGGCGACGACCAGTCGGTGGGCCAGGTGCACCAGATCATCACCTCGACCACGGACGTGGCCGAGGAGCTCAGGCTCTTCCAGCAGCAGGGAACCACTGTGGACTGGGGGAACCTGCTGGCGCTGCCGGTGGGCGACGGCATCCTCTACATGGAGCCGATGTACCTGCGCCGCCAGTCCGGCGGCGAAGGCACGACGCTGCCGCTGCTCAGGCGCGTCGCGGTCAGCTACGGCGGTTACGTCGGCTACGCGCCGAGCTTCGAGGAGGCGGTCGACTCCGTCGTCGAGCAGTACGTCGCCGGCGCGCCGACCGCGGCCGAGGAGATCGACGAGGAGACCGGCGAAGAGCCGACCACCGATCCGACCGAGGAACCGACCGACGAGGCGCCCACCACGGAGGCGCCGGCCGGTGGCGATACCCCCGAGGTCGCCGAGGCGATCGACGAGGTCCTCGCCGCCCAGGAGGCCTACGAGCAGGCTCAGGCCGACGGCACCAACGAAGAGATCGGCCGGGCTCTGGACGAGCTGTTCCGGGCGCTCGACCGGTTGGAGGCGGCCCGAGCGGCCGCCGGCGAGTAGACGAGCGGACGAACCGGGAGGCGCCCGGCGGCGATCATTCGCCGTCGGGCGCCTTCGTCTGTTCGGACTCGTTCTTGCACGATTCGGCGTCGGCCGCGCGCTCGACGGTCAGCTCCACGGTCGACTCCGGCTGGACGCTGCTGCCGCCGGGCGGTGACTGCCGCACGACGCCGCAGCGGTGGTCGCCGTCGCCGGTGTAGGCGACCTCGGGGGAGAGGCCGGCCTCCTCGACACGCTGGCGCGCGTTCGGCTCCGACTGGCCGGTCACGTCGGGGACGGCGACCGTCTGCTCTTCGGTCGGTGACGGCGATGCGGTCGGGCTCGCCGTGCCCGTGGCGCCGGCGCTCGGTTCGAGTCCTCGGCTCGTCGCCGTCGGCTCGGCGCGGTCGCGCTCCGACCGTTCGGACGCGGACGTCTCCGACCGGCTGGAGGGCGCACTGGTGCTTCCGGGTTCGATGTCGGCCTCCTCGGCGGGGATGGTCCCGCCGTCCTGGCTGCGCACCTGGGTGTTCCCGCCCTCGAGCTGACCTGAGGGCAGCGGGCGGGCGCCGAGCCCGTCGCTCCAAGGGCTGGCCCAGGTCACCGCCGCGGCCGTGACCAGGGCCGCGAGCGTTCCTCCCACGGCCGCCCACATGCGGCGGCGCCGCGGCGTCGCGGGTCGCTCCGGAGGGGCCACGGTGCCGAGGTCGACGAGTGCGGGCGAAGCCGACGGCAGAGCGTCCGGTCCGGTCTCGACCGGCCGCTCCCGCTGGACGAGCGTGGTCGGCGTCGCCCCGTCCTCGGTGAGCGCCGCCCTGACCTGCCTGCAGGCCCCGGCGAACGCGGCCGCGTCGGGCCAGCGCGCCGACGGGTCCTTCTGCAGGGCGCGCGTCACGATGGCGACGACGTCGCGCGGCACGTCGGCCGGCAGCGGCGGCGGGGCGTTGCGCAGGTGTGCAGAGAGCACCCCGAGCGGGGTGTCGGCTTTGAACGGCGGCGACCCGGCCAGGCACTGGTGGGCCACCACGCCCAGCGAGTACAGGTCCGACGCGGTGGTGAGATTCTCCCCTGCGGCCTGTTCCGGAGACATGTACGTGACCGTGCCCAGCACCACGCCGGTGGTGGTGAGGGTGAGGTTGTGGCCGGCGCGGGCGATGCCGAAGTCCACCAGCACGACCGTGCCGTCGTCGCGGACGAGGATGTTGCCGGGCTTGATGTCGCGGTGCACGATCCCGGCCGAGTGGGCCGCCTGCAGGGCCTCGGCGACGCCGCCGACGATGCGCATCGCGTCGTCGGGCGGGAGCCTGCCCCACAGCCCCAGCAGCCGCGACAGCGGCTTGCCGTCGATGAATTCCATGATGAGGTAGGCGATCTGGGCCTCGCCGTGGTCGATCTCGCCGTAGTCGTAGACCTCGACGATCCCCGGCCCCTTCATCAAGGCGATCGCGCGGGCTTCGCGGCGGAACCGCTCGCGGAACCCACGGTCGTCGACCAGGTCGGCCAATAGGATCTTCACGGCGACGGTGCGCCACAGCGTCGTGTCGGTCGCTTCCCAGACATCACCCATGCCGCCGCCGCCGACGCGGCGTTCGAGACGGTATCGGCCGTCCAGGACGTCGCCTGCCTTGAGGTTGCGCGTGCTCAGCATCCGGCGGCTTTCCCCTTCACGGCGAAGCTTGCGAGCTTGAATTCGCCTTCACGGCGAAGCTTGCGAGCGGTAAATTCGCCTTGAGTCCGATCTTCTCTAAAGGGTTAACGACCGGGAGCGTTCCAAGCTACGCGCTAGGCGGCGCTTCTTTCCTCGCTAGATGCGGTGACCTGTTGTGGAGCCCGTGCGGAGACGGGCGTCCGTTCAGGCATTCGGGTGACCACTTCGGGCCGCGAATCGGCTGTGCCGGTGACCGATTCGGAGGCGAAGACGGGTGCCGCGACCGCCTCGCCGAGCTGGCCGTCCCAGCAGGCCCAGGAGTGGCAGGGCCATGCCTGCCTGCAGTGACCGCAGACCGGTCGCCTCGCGGTCCGCTGGTCGGCCGCCGGAGTGTGTCGTTTCCACCACCGGGCCTGCACGCGCCACAGGCTCGGCACCAGGACCCCGTTCGGCGGCTCGTCCGGCGGAGGATTGTCGAGTGTGTACGGACTTCGCAACGCGGGCTGCCTTTCATTGTCGTATATATGTCCGGATCCCTTGGCGGCTAACGGCACTGGATCGCCGATCCGGGAGATTACCAGTCGGTATTCGAGTCGCGGTGTCGAATCGGTACAGTCGGTTGAGGCGGGTGGCCCCTCCGTCAAGTAGAATTGCACATGCAGTTTTTCGATGCAAGAGGTATAACCGGATCGGGTGGCGAAGTTTCTCCCCACCAGCCTCGGCTGCGCCTGCGGAGCCGAGAACCGGCAACGCACCGGTGAGCGACCCGAAGTCCCGCTCCGCCGGTGCGTCGCGACCCGAACCGGAGGGACCGGGGTGTCAAATGGGAACATCTAACGACGACGCTGACAACGATCTGCCGAAAAGGTTGGGGGGCAAAGCGATGCCTTCAGGCGGCAGCCCGACCGTCCGCAGGCGGCGGGCGGGCAAGATACTGCGCGAGATGCGCGAGAAGTCCGGGCGGGACGCCCAGGCGGCGGCCGACGCGCTGGAGGTCACCACCTCCACGATCTACCGGATGGAGCTCGGCCGCGTGGGCATCAAACCCCGCGACGTCATGGCGCTGGCGGAGGTCTACGGCGTGACCGATTCCGCGCAGATCGACGAGCTGGTGCGGCTGGCCCGCGACGGCCGCAAGCGCGGTTGGTGGGCCCGGTACTCGGACACGATCTCGCCGCCGTACGCCACCTATGTCGGCCTCGAGCAGGACGCCTCGAGCCTGTACATCTACGATGCGCTCATCATCAACGGGCTCCTGCAGACCCGCGAGTACGCCCGGGCGACGTTCGACTTCGCCTTGGAGCAGTCGCGGCAGTTCATGGACGAGCGCATCAACTTGCGCATGGAGCGCCAGCAGCGCTTGCGCGACGATCTGAAGATCTGGAACGTCATCGACGAGGCGGCGATCCGGCGCGTTCTCGGCGGGCCCAAGGTCATGATCGACCAACTGCAGAACCTGCTAGAGCTGGCAGCGCTGCCGAACGTGCACCTTCAGGTCCTGCCATTCGACGGGGGCGCTTATCCCGGCATGCTCTCCTCGTTCACCGTCCTGGGTTTCGGCGAGGTCGACGGCGAGGTCGACCCCGGGTACCGGCACCCCGACGTGGTCTACATCGAGGGCCACAACGGTGACGTCTACGAGGAGGGCGACGACGTCGCCCCGTTCCACGAGGTCTTCGGCAACCTGCGCTCTGCCGCCCTCGGGCCCGGTCGCAGCCTGGAGTTCATCGAGCAGCAGGCCGCGCGGCTGCGGTCGTTCTGACAGTGCCGCAGCAAGCGAGACGGGGCGGCTCGCGCCGCCCCGTCACAGTCTGCCTACCGACCTTCCGATTGCAGCAGGGACAGCCAGTCAGCTTGGCTGGTCCGCAGAATCGGGCTTTGGGCGAGCTTGGTGTCCCTGATTTCGACGCCACCGCTCGCGAGCCTGACCTCCACGCAAGCACCGTTCGGGCCTGATCTGCTGCTCTTCCTCCATGTACGGGTCAACATGGATCTCCTCCTTCCAAGGAGCAATTCGAGTCCCCCAGGTCGGTGTTTACCATAGCCATGCGGGTGAATGGCAAGCGTCACATATCTGTCACTATCAGTTTCCGGACATAGGCCCGTCGCCGCTCACCAGCCGGGGCGATCGCAGTCGCGGTCCGGATGGCCGGGCTCGATCTGCACGGTGGCGTGCGCGATGCCGAAGCGTTCGAGCAGTGTCCGGCGGGCGTCGGCCAGGACCACGCTCGGGTCCGCGTCGGCCTCCAGAGCAAGGTGGACGGTCGCCACGTCCATTCCCGAGGTGAGGGTCCACAGGTGCAGATCGTGGACTTCGTTCACTCCATCGAGCGCGCCGAGGGCGTCCTCGACGTCGCCGATGATCACCCGTCTGGGTGCATGCTGCAGCAGAATGCGGAGCGCGTCGCGGCCCAGTCTCGCGGCCCGCGGGAGGATGAACAGGCCCACGCCCACCGCGACGATGGAGTCGACGAAGTACCAGCCGGTGAACCAGATGACGGCGGCGGCGATGATCACGCCGATCGAGCTCAGCGCGTCGCCGAGCACCTCGAAGTAGGCCCCGCGCACGTTGATCGACTCCGAGGCGCCCGAGCGCAACAGCAGCAGCGAGGCGATGTTGGCGCCCAGCGCCAGACAGGCGACGGCCAGCATCGGCAGCGAGTCGACCTCGGGAGGCTGGTCGAGGCGCCGGACCGCCTGCACGGTCACGAAGACCGCGACGCCGAACAGCAGGAGCGTGTTGCCCAGTGCCGCGAGGACTTCGAGCCGGTAGAGGCCGAAGGTGCGGCGGGGCTTGTCGGCGCCCCGGGTGACCGCCATGATCGCGGCCAGCGCCATGGCGATGCCCAGCGAATCGCCGGCGAGGTGCGCGGCGTCGGATAGCAGGGCGAGCGAGCGGGTATACCAGGAGGCGACCGCCTCGACGAGCATCACCGTCACGGCCAGGACCAGGGCGATCCACAGTCTGCCGCGATGGCGGGCGCCGAGCGAGGCGGCTCCCGGGTGCGAGTGGTCGTGGCCCATGTGGGAGTCCTCCTCGGTCTCGGTGCGAGTATCGCGGGCTCGTGGCGCGCGACGGCAAAAATGCTAACATGCGCATCTATGCATGAAAAAACCGCCTGATACAGGAGGATGGTCTCCAATGTCGGCAATGCTGGAAAAGGACCGCCCTCGATCAAACCAGGGGGAGTTTCATAAAAGCGTGCCGGCAATGGAATAATGGTCGTTAGACATCTAAGAACACTGGTCACGGGGGGTGACGATGCAAGACGCCATTGAAGTAGCAACCGCCTCGTTCGGAGCAGTCGTCGCGATTGTCCTCATTTTTGCCGCGGTCCTCGGACTGCGGTCGTACATCGAGAACCGCAGGCGCGTCAAGTCCCGCGCCAAGGCCGACGCCGAAGCCTGGACCGAACTCCTGGCCAACCAGTTGGCCATCGCGCCCACGCGGCTCACCGACCCGGAGGCGGCCGCCGCGCTCGACCGAGCACGAAAACTCCACCACAACGCCAGCGAAACCCTCAAAACCGCCAAGAAGACCAAGCAGTACAACCGAATCCGGACCTACGCCCTCGCAGGTCTGCACCACCTCAACATCATGCGCCGGCGACTCGGCAAGGCTCCCGGACCGCAAGGACCGGTGCCGTTCAACGGCACCTCCGCGAACTCCGGTGCTGCCGGACGCGACGAGAACACGCACGACGCACCGACCGGACCCTCCACGGGGGTCTACTTCTACTGAGCCGAGGCCGGGCACGGGCGATCCGAGCGATCGCTCGCCGCCCGGCCTAACTCGGCTTCGGCGTCAGCAGGTCCAGCACCCACATCGTGATCCAGACGATGATCGCCCCCCAGAACGCCGACCAGAAGCCGTCGACGGTGAACCCGATCCCGATCTCCTCGGACAACCATCCGGTCAGCCAGAACATCAAGGCGTTCACGATCAGGCCGAACAGTCCCAGCGTCAGTACGTACAGCGCGCAGCCCACCAGCATCACCAGCGGCTTGACGAAGGCGTTCACCAACGTGAACACCACCGCGGCCAGAACCAGCGAGAGAATCCTGTCGCCGGTCGAATCGCCCAGCAGGGTGATTCCCGAGACCAGGACGGTGGCGACCCACAGCGCCAGCGCCGTCAGAAGCAGACGCACCACGAAGCTCATGGCGCCAGTATCGCCCTGATTGGCCGCTAATGCGCCGAATTCGGGTAACTTTCAGGTGTCGCCGAGGGCTCGGAACGGTCGCGCACACCAAGAGTGACCATCATCTGTCAATCCGCCGTTCACCGTTCGTTCACCAAAGACCCAACTCACCGCTACCCGCGGGGCCTACATTCGCGAGGAAAGCTGAGTACCCGTCAATAAGGAGAAGACCGTGAGCGACCCGACCAGGCGTGAGGCCGGCCCGACCGTGGTTCCGCCACGCCTCGACACGGTCCCTCAGACCGAGTCGCGCCCCCCGATCGCGCGAGGCGGCGAGGCCGTCTTTGACATCCGCGACGTCAACGTCCACTACGGTAGCTTCAACGCCGTCAAGAACGTCACCTTCGAGGTGATCAAGCACGAGATCACCGCCCTCATCGGTCCCTCCGGCTGCGGCAAGTCCACCCTGCTGCGCTCGCTCAACCGCATGAACGACCTCATCCCCGGCGCCCGCGTCGGCGGCCAGGTCTCGTACCACGGCAAGAACATCTACGACTCCGACGTCGACGCCGTCGAGGTCCGCCGCCGCATCGGCATGGTCTTCCAGAAGCCCAACCCCTTCCCCAAATCGATCTTCGACAACGTCGCCTACGGCCCCAAGATCCACGGCGCCTCCCGCTCCGAACGCGAGGGCATCGTCGAGGACTCGCTCAAGAAGGCCGCCCTGTGGGACGAGGTCAAGGACGACCTGAAGAAGAGCGCGCTGGCCCTCTCCGGCGGCCAGCAGCAGCGACTGTGCATCGCCCGCACGATCGCCATGCAGCCCGAGGTCGTCCTCATGGACGAGCCCTGCTCGGCACTCGACCCGATCGCCACCGCCCGCATCGAAGAGCTCATGGTCGACCTGGCCAAGCAGTTCACGATCGTGATCGTCACCCACAACATGCAGCAGGCCGCCCGCGTCTCCGACAAGACGGCGTTCTTCTCCACCGAAGTCAACGAGCGGTCCGACACCCGCACCGGCGTGCTCGTCGAGTTCGACGACACCCAGCGGATCTTCACCACCCCGTCCGACGAGCGCACCGAGAACTACGTCACCGGACGTTTCGGTTAGGGAAATGCGGCGCACCGGTCGATTCGGACAGTACGGTCAGCTTGTATGCGCTCGACCAGCACAAACATCGGAACGAACGGTCCCCGGAGCCACCTTGGCCACGCCCGATTGCGAATCGCGCTCGACCGTTCACCGCCAGTTCAACTTCACGTCCCTGAGCGCATACCCAGCGTCGATTACATGACGGTGTAACCCGAAGACCAAGGATCGGAGAACCACAGCTATGAACCTCAAGGTTCAAGGCAAGAAAATTCTGCCCCTCGCCCTGACCGGCGCGCTGGCGGCGAGCCTGGCCGCCTGCGGCGGCGGAGACGACTCCGGGAGCAACGGCGAGAACGGCTCCCTGTCCGGCACCGTCGTCGCCGACGGCTCCAGCACCGTCGCCCCCCTCGGAGAGGCCGCGGCCGAACTGTTCATGGGGGAGAACCCCGGCGTGCAGGTCACCGTCGGCACCTCCGGCACCGGCGGCGGTTTCGAGAAGTTCTGCAACGGCGAAACCGACATCTCCGAGGCCTCCCGCGACATCAAGGACGAAGAGGCCCAGCTCTGCGCCGACAACGGCATCGAGTTCACCCGGCTCGGCGTCGCCAACGACGCGCTGACCGTCATGGTCAACCAGGACAACCCCATCGACTGCCTGACCGTCGAGCAGCTCCAGCAGATCTGGGGCCCCGACTCCACGCTCTCCAGCTGGAGCGAGGTCGAAGGCCTCGAGGCCGAGTTCGACGAGCCCCTGGACCTGTACGGCCCCGGTGTCGACTCCGGCACCTTCGACTTCTTCACCGAGGCCATCAACGGTGAAGGCGGCGTCCAGCGCACCGACTACAACAACATCGGCGAGGACGACAACTCCGGCATCCTCGGCGTCGAAGGCTCGGCCGGCGGCATGTTCTACTCCGGCTTCTCCTACTACGAGGAGAACGCCGACCGCGTCAAGGCGCTCCAGATCGACAACGGCGAAGGCTGCGTCGAGCCGACCGCCGAGACCGTCCAGGACGGCAGCTACGCCCCGCTGGGACGCCAGCTGTACATCTTCCCGTCCAAGCAGTCGCTCGAGAAGGAGGAAGTCAAGGCCTTCGTCGAGTACTTCGTGAGCAACTCCGGCGACATCGCCGAGGCCGCCGGCTTCATCGGACTGACCGAGGAGCAGGAAGCCACCGCCACCGAAGAGCTCAACACCCTCATCGGCTAACACCACCCGGGCCCGGTCCCGAGCGGGACCGGGCCCGATTCACCATCGTCACCAGTTAGGAGCACCATGAGCACCAGCCCGGACCTCGCGGCCCCTCGCGGGACCGGCGGCGGCGTCCCTGATCTGAGGCCGTCGAGTCCGCGCTATGGAGAGAAGGCGATCTTCGCCGTCCTGGCGCTCTGCGCCGCCATCTCCGTCATCGTCACCGTCTCCATCGTCCTGTCGCTGGTGATCCCCTCCTTCGACTTCTTCGAAGAGATCTCGATCATCGACTTCCTGACCGGCACGACCTGGTCGGCCGGCTTCGTGGACGGCGAGTACGGCGTGATCCCGCTTCTGGTCGGGACACTGCAAGTGGTCTTCTACGCGCTGCTGATCGCGATCCCGGTCGGACTCGGCGTCGCCATCTACCTCAACGAGTACGCACCCGACTGGATCCGGCGCGCGGTCACCCCGGTGCTCGAGATCCTCGCGGGCATCCCCACCGTGGCGATCGGCCTCTGGGCCCTCTACGCACTCCGGCCGCTGCTCCAGGACGTGCTCCCGTTCCTCGACTGGAGCGGCGTCTACTCGATCGGCGCCGCCGGCGTCGCGGTCGGCCTCATGTGCGTGCCGATCGTCTCCTCGGTCACGCAGGACGCCTTGCGAGCGGTGCCGAACAGCCTCCGCCAGGGCGCCTACGCGCTCGGATCGACCAAACGCGAGGTCTCGCTCAAAATCGTGCTCCCGGCCGCGCTCTCGGGCATCGTCGCCTCCATCGTGCTCGCCGCCTCCCGCGCCGTCGGCGAGACCATGATCGTGCTCATGGCCGGCGGCGCCAAGCCGCAGATCACCTTCGACCCGACCGAACCGGCCCTGCCGATGACCAGCTTCATCGGCCAGACCGCCACCGGCGACATCGCCACCGGCACGATCACCTACAACACCATCTTCGCCGTCGGCTCGCTGCTGTTCGCGATCACCCTGATCCTGAACCTCTTCGCGATCCGCCTGGTCCGCCGCTTCCGCGAGGTTTACGAGTGATGCCCACCACGAAGGAACACAGCATGAAATCGCCGAACCTGGCGGTCAGCGGCGCGGCAGCCGCCACCGAGCACGCCCTGAGCGGTGGGGGCGGCCGAGGCCGCGGCATCAGCGCGATATTCAAGTCCCTGCTCTTCCTCGCGCTCAGCGTCGCCATGCTGGGACTGGCGTGGCTGCTCATCTGGTCCTTCCTCCAGGCTCAAGGACGACTGAGCTGGGACCTGCTCACCAACCCGCCCTCGACGCTCGACATCGAGAACGCCGGATTCCGGCCCGCGATCATGGGCACGCTCCTGGTCATCGCCTTCGTGGTCTTCATCATCGTGCCGCTGGGCGTGGGCGCCGCGATCTACCTCGAGGAATACGCCAACCGTGAGCGCTGGTACAACCGCTTCATCGAACTGAACATCCAGAACCTGGCCGGCGTCCCCGCCATCGTCTACGGCATCCTCGGCCTCGCCTTCATCGTGCGCGGCCCGCTGGGCATCGGACGGATTCCCATGGCCGCCTCGATGACCCTGGCACTGCTGGTGCTGCCCACCGTGATCCTCGCCGCGCGCGAAGCCATCAGGGCGGTCCCCGGCTCCATCAGGCAAGGGTCCCTCGCCCTGGGAGCCACCAGGTGGCAGACCATCAGCCGCCAGGTCCTGCCGGTCGCCGTACCGGGCATCACCACCGGCGTCATCCTCGCCGTCTCGCGGGCGATCGGCGAGGCCGCTCCGCTCCTACTCGTCGGCGCGACGACCTTCGTCGTCTTCGACCCCGAGCTCTTCACCGAGGGCTACACGGTGCTGCCCGTGCAGATCTACCAGTACGCCACCCGACCGCAGCCGGAGTTCCACGACCTCGCGGCAGCGGGCGTGGTCATCATGCTGATCGTCCTGCTGACGATGAACGCCTTCGCGATCTGGTTGCGCAACCACTTCGACAAGAAGCGCGTGGCCTGAGAACGGCCGGCATCCGTACGGGGCGGCGCGCTCTCGCGCCGCCCCTTCGCGCTGCCCGTCAACGATCCAGGTGAACGTCTCCGGTCACCTGGTAGACGACTTGGTGGGCGACGCGCACCGCGTGGTCTCCGAACCGCTCGAAGAACCGCGCCAGGAGCGCCGTGTCGACCGCTACCTGGGGCCCGTACTGCAGGTCCGGCAACTGGTCGTGGATGCGTTGCTGGATCGCGTCGAGCTCGTCGTCGTCGAGACCCATCTGCGCGGCCTCGAGCTGGTCGTGCTCGGCGAGGATGCGCTCGAGCTTCTCCGACAGACGCAAGGCGGCCCGTCCCATGTCCGCGAAGTCGTCGTGCAGCGACGGCGGGATCGCCGAGATCGGCGCCCGCATGATCACCGTCTTGGCCACGTGCTTGGCCAGGTCGCCCATCCGCTCGAGGTCGACCGAGATCCGGACGGCGCCGAGAATGAAGCGCAGATCCGTCGCCACTGGCTCGTACCGGGTCATCAGCGCCACGATCCGGTCGTCGACCTGGAACTGCAGTGCGTTGACCGCCTCGTCCGCGGTGACGACCTCTTCGGCGGCGGCGGTGTCGATCTCCAGCAGCGCCGCTCCAGCCTTGCCGATGGCCTCGCCGACTCGCCGGGCCATGACGACCAGCAGGTCGTTGAGCTCGTCGAGATGCTGGTGGAACACGTTCGCCATTGTTGACCAATCGCCGGGTCGGATGCTGGGTCTCGGTACGGCCTCAGTGTAGGCGCAGCGGCGCAACGGACGGCCGACGTGTGCGAACCTGCGGGCCGTCGACCTGGCGGCCCGGCGTTAGAGTGTGGAAGAACCTTGATCGATCCCTGGGAGTAAAGCGCATGTCCTACCCCTCTCAGCCTTCCTATACGCCTCCGTATGGGCAGCCCCAGCCGCAGCCCCCGCGGCAGACGAGCCTGTGGCTCATCGGGGGAGCGGTCATCGCCGTGCTGATCGTCGTCATGACCGTCACGCTCCTCATCGTGCAGCGGACCGCCGGCTCCACCGAGGCCGGAGGCGGCACCGACCCGACCACCCCAGAGCAGGAGCCCTCATCCGAGGCGGTGGAGACCACGCCCGAGGATGAGCCGACCCCCGAGGAGACCGGAGACGACGGCGGCGACACCACTGAGAGCGCCGGCTTCACCGAGCAGACCTGCGGCGCCTTCGACCTCTCGGGCTTCGAGGAGGTCTTCGGCTCCGCGATCGATCCGGACGAGACTTCGACCTCGTCGTCGTCCAGCGGTGACACCGGTTCACTGAGCTGCACCTTCGCCGACGACGACTACAACACCGCGTCCATCTACGTCTCTTCGTACGGCGACGCCGACTCGACGATGGAGTACCTCGAGGACGACCGGGAGTACTGGGACAACGACGAGGACTACAACGTCACCGACTACACCGAGTTCGGCGACGCCGGCTACCACTCCGTCTTCGGCGAGGACATCTCTCAGAAGCGCGAGATCCACGTCGTCATCGGGAAACTCGACATCCAAGTCGACACCTGGATCTACGTCGACGACCATGACGCCGCGAAGGCCGACGCGCTGCTGGCCGACCTCGGCCGGCAGTGCGCCGAGCTCTTCGACGAATACAAGTGACGACCGCCGGGCGCGGCCGATTCTCTGACCGGCCGCGCCCGGCGGTGTCCAAGCTCTCGTCATCCGGATACGAAAAAAGGCCCGGTTTCCCGGACCTCATATTGGTGCGCCGCCAGGGACTCGAACCCCGAACCCGCTGATTAAGAGTCAGCTGCTCTGCCAGTTGAGCTAGCGGCGCTTGATGATTGAGTGGATCCGGCCCGCTCGGGCCTGAGTCGCTCGCACGAGGAGAAACTTTAGCACGCTCTACGGTGTCGTGCGTCAGGGGGCGGAGCGGTGGTTACGCTTGATCCGTGACAAGTTTCGTTGACCGGGTAAATATGCAGGTCATTGCCGGCAAGGGCGGGAATGGCTGCGTGTCGGTCCACCGCGAGAAGTTTCGACCTCTAGGCGGGCCCGACGGCGGGAACGGGGGGCATGGCGGCGACGTCGTGTTCTTCGTCGATCCCAACGTCCACACGCTGCTCGATTTCCACTTCCAGAGCCGCCTGCAAGCCGGCAACGGCAAGCATGGGCAGGGCTCCAACCGCCATGGCGCCGCCGGCCAGTCCCTTCGGGTCGGCGTGCCCAACGGCACTGTCGTCTACGGTGGCGACGGCGAGCAACTCGTCGACCTGACCGGTGACGGCACCGAGATCACCATCGCTCAAGGCGGCCGGGGCGGGCGCGGCAACGCCGCGTTGGTCAGTTCCAAGCGCCGCGTCCCCGGGTTCGCCGAGCTAGGTGAACCCGGCGATGAGCTCGAGATCACGCTCGAACTCAAGAGCGTCGCCGATGTCGGTCTCGTCGGATTCCCCTCGGCGGGCAAGTCGTCGCTGATCGCCGCGATGTCCGCGGCCAGGCCGAAGATCGCCGACTATCCGTTCACGACCTTGACGCCGAACCTCGGCGTCGTGTCGGCCGGGGAGACCACCTACACGATTGCCGACGTGCCCGGGCTCATCCCCGGAGCCGCGCAGGGCAAGGGACTCGGTCTGGAGTTCCTCCGGCACATCGAGCGGTGTGCCGTGTTGGCGCACGTCGTCGACTGCGCCAACCTCGAGACCGTGCGGGACCCCGTCTCCGACATCGAGGCGCTCGAGCATGAGCTGCGGGAGTACGGCGGCCTGGCCGAGAAGCCGCGGATCATCGTCCTCAACAAGGTGGACGTCCCCGACGGGCGCGAACTGGCGGAGTTCGTCCGACCCGATCTCGAGAAGTACGGCTGGCCGGTCTTCGAGGTGAGTGCCGTCTCCCGCGAGGGCCTGCGGGAGCTGTCCTTCGCATTCGGCAAGGCGGTAGAGGACTTCAGAGCCGAGCAGCCGCCCGTCGAGTCCACACGCGCGGTGATCCGGCCCGAGGCCGTCGACGATTCCGGTTTCGAAGTCCGCAGCGTGACCCCCGCCTACGAGGGCGACGTTGAATTCATCGTCACCGGCAACAAGCCGGAACGATGGGTGGGACAGACGAACTTCGAGAACGAGGAGGCCGTCGGCTACCTGGCTGACCGTCTGGCGAACCTCGGCATTGAAGAGGAACTCGCGAAGCAGGGGGCCGTGCCGGGCTCTATCGTCCGCATCGGTGAACACGAATTCGAGTGGGAGCCGACGGACCCCTCGGTGGTGGCGACGGTCGGACCGCGCGGTACGGACGTGAGGCTCGACCGGAGCGAACGGAAGGGCGCCGACGAACGACTCGCAGAGCGCAGGGCCCGCCGGGCCGAGTTGCTCGAGCAAGTCGCCAAAGACAAGGAATCCCGTGGCAAACGCCGCAGGGGTTAGCTAGAATTGTGTGTTGACCTGGGGTTACAGGGAGCTTGCGAGGGTGTGTCGCCGGACACGCACCCCCCTTGCAAGCCCCGGTTCCGGGTCGCGTAAATTAGTTCTTGCCCGCGGGGGAAACGGACAGGAAAGCCGAAAGGCTCTGGCCTCAACCAAAAGGGCAAAACTCCGAACGAACAGCGCCGGGGGTCGAAAGCGGCCCAATAACCGGTCTGGTAAGTTACTGGAGCCGCTCCGGTCGGAGCTGGAACATCCATGATGTTTTGCAGTCCGATTGTGGCGTGTTGTTTGAGAACTCAACAGGGTGTTTGGATGGTCAGCGTGCGGGCTGGCTGGGTCTGCTGGGCTTGGTGTCTGGTGGGTTTGGTTGG
>NZ_BAAGXZ010000021.1:0-73303 GCF_054779575.1 Glycomyces halotolerans | reverse complement strand
ACCGAGAGACGAACACCGACCCCGCCCCACCTCCCACCTCGTCATCGCCGCCAAACCACCCGCGCCATCCACCAACCCGCAACCCGAAGACACGACCTGACCACGCACCTACCTTGTCATCGCCGCCAAAGTACCGGAGCCATGCACCATCCGAGAGACGACAACCAGCACCACCCCGCCTGCTCCCTCGTGGTCGCCACCAACGAGCCCGCGCCACCCCCACCACCCGCCATCCCGAGCAGAACCCCGACGCACGCGGGGCCGAGTCCGGTCAGTCGCTTCGGGCGCTCAATCGGAGAGGGCGGCCGAAGCGGACCCGCACTCCGGGTGAGTAGAGCACGCTCACCAGGTCACCCAACGGCCCTGGCAGCCCAGCCGCGGCCACAAGTGTCTCGTCGCACTCGGTCAGGCGGGCTCGGTGCAGCGGCCAACGCGGGTGGCTGTTGGGCAGGTACATCGGACGGCCGAAGCGGTCGTGGTGCATGCCCCAGCGGGCAGTGAGGAAGTGTTCGAGTCCGCTCGGTTCCTCGAGCCGTTCACCGATCTGCACGGTTATGCGACTGTGTGCGCCGCGGGGTCCCGGCCAGCGCCGCACACTCGTGTATGTGATGCTGTCGCCCGCCGAGCGAACGGCCATGCGGGACCACGCGTACGGCAGCCTGAACCCGGCGCGTGCCGCCAGTACGGCCGGCAGACGGGAGGCGTCGAGCGAACGGAAGGCCACGCCGCGGCGACCGTGCTCGTCCACCGTGTAGATGCGGACGTTGGTCTCGGGAAAGGTTCCCAGGTATGGGATCGCGGGCAGTCGGAGCCATCCGGTGCGGTGCATGCGGAAGGCGACCAGGCCGACGTACGTGGCACCGTCGTGCGTGTCGGGCACGGTCCCGGCCGGAAGCAGACCGGTCACTTGTTCGGGAGTCACCGCCCAGTGCACGAAGGTCAGGTCGAGCCATGACTGGGTGAGCAGCGGCCTGGCGATCGGCTCGGGCCCATCGGGGTCCACCGGCTCCGGATGCGGGCTCGGGAACATCTCCCCAGCATAGGCCCGAATCCGCGCAGGCTGGGCGGCACTCGCATCGGGTCGGGAAAGGGAGGCATGGCAGCGGCGCCGCCGGGCATGCTGCTTCGTCGATCAAAGATCGAAATGGCAGGCCACACGGTGCCCGTCCCCGACCTCCCTCCAGACCGGGGTCTGGTCGGCGCAGATGTCCTGCGCCCATGGGCACCTCGTCCGGAACCGGCAGCCCGACGGCGGGTCGGCCGGTGACGGCAGGTCGCCTTTGAGGATGATGCGCTCGCGCGTCGCCTCCACCGCCGGGTCCGGTTGCGGCACCGCCGACAGCAGCGCCTTCGTGTACGGGTGGCGCGGGTTCTCGTAGATCGCCTCCGAATCGGCCTCCTCGACGATGGAGCCGAGATACATCACCCCGACCCGGTCCGACAGATGGCGGACCACCGCCAGGTCGTGGGCGATCACCAGATAGGTGAGACCGAACTCGTCCTGCAACTCCTCCAGGAGGTTCATCACCTGCGCCTGGATCGACACGTCGAGCGCGCTCACCGGTTCGTCGCACACGATCAGGTCCGGGCGCAGCATCAGCGCCCGCGCGATGCCCAGGCGCTGGCGCTGCCCGCCGGAGAACTCGTGCGGGTAGCGCTCGAGCACCGCCGAAGGCAGCCCGACCGCGTCCAGGGTCTCCTCGGCGAGTCGGCGCCGCTCCTCGCGACTGCCGACGCCATGGACTTTGAGCGGTTCGGCCAGCAGCATCTCGACGTTGTGCCGCGGGTTGAGCGATCCGAGCGGGTCCTGGAACACCATCTGCATCCGCGACCGGAAGCGGCGCAGCGCCTCCGGCCGCAGCGCCGTCACCTCGGTATCGCCCAGGGTCACGCGCCCGGCGGTCGGTTCTTCGATGCGCAGCACGGCCCTGCCGAGGGTCGTCTTGCCGCAGCCGGACTCGCCGACCAGTCCGTACGTCTCACCGGAGCCCACGCTCAGGCTCACTCCGTCCACGGCCCGCACGTGGCCGACCGTGCGTTCGACGACGACGCCCCTCCGGATCGGGAAGTGGACTTTCAGGTCGTCGACTTCCAGCAGGTTCATCGCGTCGTCGCTCCGGTTCGGTTCGGTGGTCGTCTCGGCGGTCATGCGAGCTCCTCGGCCCTCACGCAGCGGTGCGCGTGCGCCGCCCCCACCAGCGGCGGGTCGCCGTCGACGCAGGCCTCGGCGACCCGGTCGCAGCGCGGAGCGAACGCGCAGCCGTCGTTCCAGCGGATCACGTCCACGATCGATCCCCGGATCGGTTTGAGCGGCTCGTGCATCGGCAGGTCGAGGCGCGGAATCGAGTTGAGCAGGCCGACGGTGTACGGGTGGGTGGGCCGGGCGAACAGGTCCGCGGCCGGCGCCGACTCCACCACCCGGCCCGAGTACAGGACGTTCACCTCGTCGCACAGGCCCGCGACGACGCCGAGGTCGTGGGTGATCATCAGCAGCGCGGTGCCTTCGGTGTCGACCAGGTCCTTGAGCAGCTCCAGGATCTGGGCCTGGATGGTGACGTCGAGGGCCGTGGTCGGCTCGTCGGCGATGAGGAGCCGCGGCGCGCAGGCCACGGCGATCGCGATGAGGACTCGCTGCCGCATCCCGCCGGAGAGCTGGTGCGGGTACTCCCCCAGTCTCCGAGCCGGATCGGGGATGCCGACGCGGTCGAGCAGGTGCGCGGCCTCGCTCCTGGCGGCCGCCCCGCGCAGGCCCCGGTGCCGTTCGAGGACCTCGGTGATCTGCCTGCCGATCGGCACGACCGGGTTCAGGCTCGAAAGCGGGTCCTGGAACACCATCGCCAGGTCGGGGCCGCGGCGGCGGCGCAGCTCCGAGCGCGGCAGGCCCAGCAGGTCGACGCCGTCGAAGCGCGCGCTGCCGGAGACCGCGGCGCCGCGCCTGGGCAGCAGGCCCATGATCGCCAGGCTCGTGACCGACTTGCCGCAGCCGGACTCCCCGACCAGGCCGACCACCTGTCCTTCGTCGACGCGGAAGTCGACCCCGTCCACGGCCGTGGACGCTCCGAAGGCGACCCGCAGGTCCTCCACTTCAAGCAGTGCCACTACTGCTGCCTCCTCAGCCTCGGGTCGAGCGATTCGCGCATGGCCTCACCGAGCAGGGTGAATCCGAGCGCGGTGACGATGATGCCGACGGCCGGGTAGATCGCCAGCTGCGGTGCCCCGGACAGGAACCGCTGCGCGTCGGCGAGCATGGTGCCCCACTCCGGGTTGCCGGGATCGGGGTTGCCCAGGCCCAGATAGGACAGGGCCGCGGCCTCGATGATCGCCGTCGCCAGCACCAGCGTCGCCTGCACGATCACCGGCCCCAGCGAGTTGGGGAAGATGTGCGAGATGACGATGCGGGCCTTGGGGACGCCGAGGGAGATCGCTGCGAGCACGTAGTCGGAGTGCGCCTGCGCCAGCATCGAGCCGCGCAGGAGCCTGGCGAAGATCGGGATCTGCGCGACCCCGACGGCGACCATCACCGTCGTCAGGCTCGGCCCCAGCAGCGCGGCGACGCTCAGCGCCAAAAGCAGCATCGGGATCGCCAGCGCGATGTCGACGGTGCGCATGATGACCGCTTCGACGCGTTCGCCCCAGCGGCCGCCGAAGGTGCCGGAGGCGGCGGCGATGCCGCCGACGAGGGCGCCGGCGGCGAAGCCGATGAGGGTGGCGACGACGCCGACGAGCATGGTCTGGCGGGCGCCGACGATCATGCGGGAGAACATGTCGCGGCCGAGGTGGTCGAGTCCGAACCAGTTCTCGGCGCGGGGTCCGGGGAAGACGTTGCGGTTGAGGAAGACTTCGTCGCCCCAGGTCTGGGCGGTGGGGTCGTGGGGGGCGATGAAGGGTCCGAGGACGGCGACGAGGAAGAACAGCGCGACGATCGCCGCGCCGCTGATGGCCATGGGGGATCGTTTCATGCGGCGCAGGGATTGGCGCCAGAGTGATCCGGATTGGGCGGCTCGGGCTTCGGCGGTGGCTTCGATGAGCCGGTCGAGTTTCTCGATTTTGGCGGGTGTCACTTGCGCACTCTCACTCTCGGGTCGAGGAGGCCGTAGGAGAGGTCGACGATGAGGTTGAGGACGACGAAGGACACGGCGATGATGAGGATGAATCCCATGAGGGCGGGGTAGTCGCGTTCGGTGGTGGCCTGGTAGACGAAGGAGCCGACGCCGCCGAAGGAGAAGACGCTTTCGGTGAGGACGGCGCCGGCGAAGAGGCTGCCGAGGAGGAGGCCGATGACGGTGACGACGGGGAGCATGGCGTTCTTCATGATGTGTCGTCCGCGGATGGTGCGTTGTCGGAGGCCTTTGGCGTCGGCGGTGCGGACGTAGTCTTCGTCGAGGACTTCGAGGACGCTGGCGCGGGTGATGCGGGTGATGACGGCGAGCGGGATGGAGGAGAGGGCGAGGGCGGGGAGGACGAGGTGCATGAAGGCGTCGGCGGCGACGTTGAGTTCGCCGGTGATGAGTCCGTCGAGGATGCGCAGTCCGGTGATGTCGGTGTATTGGAGGCCTGAGGAGAGTCTTCCGAAGGTGGGGAAGAGGCCGAGGTTCTGGGCGAGGAGGACTTTGAGCATCGCGGCGAGGAAGAAGACGGGGGTGCAGATGCCCAGGAGTGATCCTGAGACGGCGGCGAAGTCGAGCCAGGTGCCGCGTTTGCGGGCGGCGAGGTAGCCCAGGGGGATGCCGATGCCGATGGCGATGGCGATGGCGAACAGGGAGAGTTCGATCGTGGCGGGGAGGCGGTCGGCGAGTTCGGTGGTGATGGGTCGTCCGCTGGAGAGGCTGGAGCCGAAGTCGAGGCGGGTGATGCGTGCGAGGAATTCGCTGTATTGGACCCAGATGGGCTCGTCGAGTCCGAGGGCTTGTCGCAGCGCCTCCCGCTGCTGGTCGGTGGCGTCGTCGGGGAGCATGCGGTTCTCTGGTCCGCCCGGGAGGGCTTTGAACCATGCGAACAGCAGCAGGGTGAGTCCCGACAACGCCACCGCCAGCTGCAGGAGGCGTCTGACCGTATAGCGCAGCATGTTCTGCTATCTACTCGTCGGTGTCTATGCCGCGGCGAAGTACAGCTGTGAGAAGTCTTCCTGCGTGAGCGGGGAGACGTCCATGGGGTAGATCTCGGGGGCGAAGGCGATCGAGGGCGGTGAGTGGGAGATCGGCAGGCCGGGGAGTTCCTCCATGATCAGTTCGTTGAGTTCGGTCCAGTGCTGGGTGCGGGTGTCGGGGTCGGGTTCGGCGGCGGCTTCGGCGAGTCCGTTGAAGATGTCGGGGTTGTCGAAGCCCCATTCGGTGGTTTCGGTGGAGAACCAGGTGCCGAGGAAGTTGTAGGCCTCGTTGAAGTCGCCGGTCCAGCCGAGCAGGTAGAGGGGGCATTCGCCGCTGCGGGTGGCGGGGATGTATTCGACCCAGGTGATGGGTGTGGCTTCGACGGTGACGCCGGCGGTTTCGAGGTCGGCGGCGATGATGTCGAAGATGTCCTTGGGTGCGGGCATGTAGGGGCGGGTGACGTCGGTCGGGTAGCAGAACTCGAGGGTGAGGTCTTCTTGGCCGGCTTCGGCGAGGAGTTCTTCGGCCCGCTCGGGGTCGTAGTCGTAGGTGGTGACGTCGTCGGAGTGTCCTTCGAGGCTGGGGGGCATGAATTGGGTGGCGACGGTGCCGCCGGGCGGGAGGACGGAGTCGACGATGCGTTGGCGGTCGACGGCGTGTGAGAGTGCTTCGCGGACGGTGTGGTCGGCGAGTTCGGGGTAGGTCTGGTTGTAGGCCATGTAGAGGATGTTGAAGACGCCGCGGACGGGGACTTGGAATCCGGCGTCGGTCAGGGGGTTGACGTCGGCGGGGGCGACGAGGTCGTAGCCGTGGATGTCGCCGGCTTCGAGGGCCTGGCGGCGGGCGGTCTCGTCGGAGATGGTGCGGAAGATCAGGGTTTTGACCTTGGCGGTCTCGCCCCAGTAGTCGTCGAATCGCTCGAGGGTGATGGCCTGTTCGCTGTGGTCCCATTCGGCCAGTCGGTAGGGGCCGGTGCCGGCGAGGACGTCGGCGGTCTGGGTGTATTCGGGGAGTGCGTCGTCGGCGCTTTGGATTTCGTCGTCGGTGATCTGCGCGAGGGAGCCGGGGCTGACGATGGCGGTGGTGGCCATGGAGAACGCGCCGGGGAAGTTGGCGGTGTACTGGTGGATCTTGATGGTGGCGGTGAGGCCGTCGGCTTCGCAGCCGGCGTAGTTGGTGTCGGCCTCGATGCCCATGTCGGGGTCGTTCTCGGCGAAGCCGTTGAAGAACTTGGTGTAGTAGTACGTGAAGTTCTGCGACTGGTAGGCGCCGGTGAAGTTGTTCCAGCGGTCGAAGTTGGCGCAGACGGCGGCGGCGTCGAGGGGGGTGCCGTCGTGGAAGGTGACGCCTTCACGGAGGTGGAAGGTCCATTCGGTGCCTTCGGGGTTCTGTTCCCAGCTTTCGGCGAGGCCGGGGACGATGTCGGTGCAGTCGTGGTCGAGGAGGGTGTCGAAGACCTGGCGGGTGACGCGGAAGGTTTCGCCGTCGGAGGCGAAGACGGGGTCGAGGGACGAGGGGTTGCCGGGGGTGCCGAAGACGAAGGGGGTGTTCTCGTTGGCGTCCTGGTCGGGTGCGCGCTCGGTGTCTTCTCTTTCGGGGCAGGAGAAGTCGAAGTCTTCGGCGGACTGGGCGTCCTGGTCGGTGTCGCCTTCGCCGCCGCATGCGGCGAGGAGGCCGAGTGCGACGGCCGCGGCGGCGGTGGCGCCGAGGGCGCGTCTGGGGAGGGTGGGTCGAGACGTGCGCATAGGTTGTTCACCCGTCATTCGTTGGGTTTTCGGAGGTACCAGACAGCGTAGGGCACGGTGAGTTACACCACTGTTAAGCGTTATACAACCGTGATCGTTTCGGCAACGATTGTTACCTATGGTGCGCAACCGGGACGGACGGCGGGCGTTGTTGCGGGGCAAGGGATCCGGGTGCGGGCCGCTCATGGGCCGGGTACGCGGACGCCGCCCGCGCACTCGCCCGGGCGGCGTCGAGGCGTCGCGGTCGGTGGAGGTTCAGTCGATGTCGCGGCGGCCGGAGAAGGCCCGGCCGAGGGTGACTTCGTCGGCGTATTCGAGATCGCCGCCGACCGGGAGGCCGCTGGCGAGCCGGGTGACTTTGAACCCCATGGGTTTGACGAGCATCGCCAGGTAGGTGGCGGTGGCCTCGCCTTCGGTGTTCGGGTCGGTGGCGAGGATGAGCTCTTTGGTGTCGCCGCTCTGCAGCCGGGTCATGAGCGAGCGGATGCGCAGGTCGTCGGGGCCGATGCCTTCGAGCGGGTTGATGGCGCCGCCGAGGACGTGGTAGCGGCCGCGGAACTCGCCGGTCCGCTCGATCGCGACGACGTCCTTGGGTTCTTCGACCACGCAGATCAGTTCGTCGCTGCGGCGCTGGTCGCGGCAGATGCCGCACTGCTCCGATTCGGACACGTTGCCGCAGATCTCGCAGAACCGCACCTGGGCCTTGACCCGGTGCAGCGCCGAGGTGAGCCGCTCCACTTCGGCGCCGTCGGCGGCGAGCAGGTGGAAGGCGAGGCGCTGGGCGCTCTTCGGGCCGATGCCCGGCAGTTGCCCCAGCTCCTCGATCAGGTCGCCCAATGCGCCGTCGTACAAGTCGGCTCCCCTACATGCCGCCGAGGCCGAGGCCTCCGCCGAGTCCGCCGAGGGCGTCGCCGAGCGGGCCCATCTTCTCGGCGGCCATCCGCTTGGCGTCTTCGGTGGCGGCCTGCACGGCCGCCAGGACGAGGTCTTCGAGGGTCTCGACGTCGTCGGGATCGACGGCCTTGGGGTCGATCTTGACGCCCTTGAGTTCACCGTCGCCGGTGACGGTCGCGCTGACCAGGCCGCCGCCGGCAGAGGCGGTCACCTCGGCTTCCTGCAGCTCTTGCTGCGCCTGCATGTAGTCGGCCTGCATCTGCTGGGCCTGCTGCAGCAGTTTCTGCATGTCTCCGCCACCGGGGATCATGTCCATCACTCCTTGATCGGTGCTGGTCTCCTTGGGTACGTCCCAGCCTAGTAGGCCGCCGGTGCTATATCTGCTTCGCTCCGAAGGCGTTGGCGAGCAGCTGGACGGCCTGCTCTTCGCTGGTGCCGAACGTGCCGGGCGCGACCGGGTCGTCGGCCGACGGCTCGTCGGTCTCGCCGGGGGCCTCGGCCCGGGAGCGCCGGTCGCGCTGCGGCGCGGGCGCGGCGGGCGGGCCGCTCGAGTCAGAGGCCGCCCGCGGCGCCGGGGGCGGGGCCGCTTTTGGGAGCTGCGAGGCCTCCCCCACTTCGCAGCGGACCTTCCAGGTGCCGCCGAGGACCTCGCCGAACACTGCGACGACGGTGCTGTAGGCCGGTTCCTTCTGCAGGGCGCCGGCGTGGAAGGCGTGCTTGAACGCCAGCACGACCTCGCCGTCGCTCGCGTCGGCGACGGTGGCCTCGGACAGCAGCGCCGCGGTGGTCTTGCGGCGGTCCTTCATCGCCATCATGATCCGGTCCCACTGGCGGCGGATCGAAGCGGCGCTCACGCCGCCGCCCGAGGCGGCGGCCGGTTCCGGTTCGGCGGCGGCCCGGGGAGGCTCGCCGGGTGGGGATGCCTCAGCTGGTTCGGGTTCGGCGGCGGAGGCGGGTTCGGCGGCGGCCGGTTCGGGCGGCGCCGCCGGCTTCGGCACACTCGCCTGAGCGGGCCGGGCCGGTGACGGCTGAGCAGCGGCGGGCGGCTCGGCGGCTCGCGTGGCGGGCACGGCGGGCACGACCGGCGCGGCCGAGGCGCGCTGCTCCAGCGTCTCCAAGCGCTGCAGCAGTCCGGCGATGGACTCGTCGGCGCCCGGCAGGATCGCGCGCACGCACGCCAGCTCGAGCAGCAGCCGCGGCGCGGTCGCGCCGCGCATCCCGGCCAGGCCCGCGGCGACGACCTCGGCCATGCGCGTCAGCGTCGAGGTGCCCATGCGGGTGGCCTGGCTGGTCATCCGCGACAGCTGGTCGGCCGGGGCGTCGATGAGGCCGCTCGAGGCCGCGTCCGGGACCTGGTTGATGACGATGAGGTCGCGCAGGCGCTCGAGCAGGTCCCCGGCGAAGCGGCGCGGATCGTGGCCGCCTTCGACGACGCGTTCGACCACCTCCATGACCCCGGCGCCGTCGGCCGCGGCGAACGCCTCGCACATCTCGTCGAGCAGCCCGGCGTCGGTCACCCCCAGCAGGGCCGCGGCCCGCTCATAGGTGACCCCCTCGTCGCCGGCGCCGGCGATGAGCTGGTCGAGCACCGACAGCGTGTCCCGCACCGAACCGCCGCCGGCGCGGACGACCAGCGGGTAGACGTCGTCGGCGACGCGGGCGCCCTCGGCCTCGCTCAGACGCTGGCACAAGTCGCGCATCGCCGGCGGCGGCACGAGCCGGAACGGGTAGTGGTGCGTGCGCGAGCGGATGGTCGGCAGCACCTTGTCCGGCTCGGTGGTCGCGAAGATGAACAGGACGTAGTCCGGCGGCTCCTCCACCAGTTTGAGCAGGGCGTTGAAACCCTGCGCGGTGACCATGTGGGCCTCGTCGATGATGTAGATCTTGAACCGCGACTCCACCGGCGCGAACACGGCGCGCTCACGCAGTTCGCGGGCGTCGTCGACGCCGCCGTGACTGGCCGCGTCGATCTCGATGACGTCGACCGACCCGTGCCCGCCGGTCGCCAGCGCCCGGCAGGAGCCGCATTCACCGCACGGCTGGGGGGTGGGGCCGGCGGCGCAGTTGAGGGAGCGGGCCAGGATGCGGGCCGAGGAGGTCTTGCCGCAGCCGCGGGGGCCGGAGAACAGGTAGGCGTGGGCGAGGCGGTCGCCGCGGATGGCGTTGATGAGCGGTTCGGTGACGTGTTCTTGGCCGACGACTTCGGCGAAGGTCTGGGGGCGGTATTTGCGGTACAGCGCGAGTGCCACGTCGTCCTCCCGACTCGTCCGAGTGCCCGGTGCTGGCGGTTCTGGAGCCACGATACGGCCTCGGGCCGACAGTGCGGGCCCGGCCTGGCCGGGCGGCGCGTCCGGACACGTCCCGGCCGGGCTCGACCGCCGCGCTGTTCACCGTCTTCCAAGACGGCATGTGCTAGTCGGCGGCGAGTTTCCGCACCTCGGCTTCGAGGCGTTCGCGGGTCATGCGCAGCTGCTCTTCGGCGACCTCGACCGCTTCGAGGAAGCTGCGGGCGCGCACCAGCTGCCGGATGCGCTCTTCGGCTTCGTGGTCGCCGCCGTGCTGGCGGCGGTACTCGTCGACGGCCCGGTCGGCTTCAACGCGGGCGCGCTCCTGGGTGCGCTGCATGAGCTCGGCCGCCTGGGTGCGGGCCTGGCCGATGATCTGGCGGGAGTAGTGCTGGGCCTGGGTGATGTAGCTTTCGGCCTGCTGCTGGGCTTGGGAGACGAGGTTGACGGCGCTGGAGGTGGGGGTCTCGGCGGTCTGCTGGAGGCGCTTGCTGGCCTGCTGGGACTGCCAGTTGCGGAGCGCTTCTTTGAGTTTGTCGGCGTCGGCGCGCAGGGTGGCTTCGCGCTGGTCGCGGGCGGCCAGTTCGTCGGCGACCAGGGACAGGAACCGGTGGACCTCGTCGGGCTGGTAGCCGCGGCGGGTCCGGCTGGTCATGGAGAATCTGGCGTTGTTGATCTGGCCGACCGTCACTTTCGTGCCGGAGGATCGGTAGCTGTACATCGTCGAACGTCCCTTCACTCACCCAAGGACTCGTAGTGGATCGCGCTCGCCCGGACGCCGGCGCCGACCAGGAGCCTGTGGCTGGCCTCGACCATGCCGGTGGGGCCGCACAGGTAGATTTCGGCGCCGGCGCAGCGCCCGTCGGCGATGGCGAGTTCGGCTGGGGCGCCGATGCGGACGCCGCGGCCGAAGAGGTCTTCGTCGGCGCAGGGCGTGCATTCGAGCCAGTCGTACTTGGTCTCGAGGACGCGCATGTCGTCGAGGTCGTAGAGGGCGCTGGCGCTGCGGGAGCCCCAGTAGAGGGTCACGGGGCGGGGAGCGGCGGCGATGTGCTCGATGAGGGCCTTCATGGGGGCCAGGCCGGTGCCGCCGGCGAGCATGAGGGCGGGGCGCGGGCCGGTGTCGCGAAGGGTGAGTCCGGTGCCGACGGCGGGGCCGAGGCGGACCTGGTCGCCGGGGCGGAGGGCGCCGACGAGGGCGGTGGAGACTTCGCCGCCGTCGACGGCGCGGACGTGGAGGTCGATGGTGCCGTCGCGGCGGGGCGCGTTGGCGGGCGTGTAGTGGCGCCACACGCGCGGGCGCAGTTCGGTGCAGAGGGTGAGCGACTGGCCGGGGAGGTAGTCGAGGCGGGAGCGGGTGGCGAGGGTGATGACGGCGGTCTCGAGGTCGCGGCGGTCGTGGGCGACGACGTCGGCGTCCCACCAGGCGGGGGTGTGGGGGGTGGCTTCGTCGGCGGCGTCGGCCATGGTGGCGGCGACGAGGTCGTAGGCCGCGGCCCAGTCGGAGGCGATAGCGGGCGTCCAGTGGGGGCCGCTGAAGTGTTCGAGTGTGGCCAGGAGGGCTTGGCCGACGGCCGGGTAGTGGTCGCGCAGGGCGCCGAATTTGCGGTGGTCGCGGCCGAGCTGCTGGAGGTGGGGGACGACGCGGTCGATGGTGTCGACGTTGCTGACCACTGTTCCGAGTGCGGTGACGAGCTTGTCGCGCTGCGCGGCCATGTTCATGGGGAACATGTCGCGGGTTTCGGGGTGGGTGAGGAACAGCGTGGAGTAGAAGTACAGCGGGACCTGGTCGCCGTGCGAGGCCACCAGGCTCCAGTTCTTCTTCAGCCGGTCAGCGTTGACCATGGTCAGGCGTTGTTCTCGATGATGTCGGGGGCGACGGACTGGAGGACGCCGTTCACGGATTCGATGATGTCGGCGGGTAGGTCGAGTTCTTCGAGGACGGCGATGAGGTGTGCGCCGACGGCCTTGTACTGGCCGGGGGTGATGTCCATGCCGCGGTGGGCTTCGGCGAGTTCGCGGCCTTCGTAGGCTTTGGGGCCGTCGAGGACTTGGGAGATGAGGGCGACCTGGTGGCGTTTGAGCCGGGGCAGGTCGGTGTCGGTGAAGAAGCCGGAGAGTTCGTCGTCGGCCAGGAGTCGTTGGTAGAAGCGGTCGACCGCTTCGGTGACGGCGGGAGCGCCGCCGATGCGGTCATATGCCGACATTGGGGTCTCTTCTGCGGTTTTCATAATGGGTCGTCCTCAATGATGATGGATCGTTCGTGGCCAGATGTTACCGACCGGACCGACCCAAGTCCATAGTGAGCGTCATGTTCCAAGGTGGTTCACAGGAAAGTGCGCAGATGGTGGGGAACCGACCACGCGGAGGCGTCGCGCGGGGCCGACTCGTGCCGGTTCGGCCACGCCGCGTGCCCGGCGGGGCGTGGTGGAGCGGGCATGAAAAAAGACCCCGGGTGGACCGGGGCCTGGCGGAGCCGCCTGTCGGAATCGAACCGACGACCTATTCATTACGAGTGAATCGCTCTGCCGACTGAGCTAAGGCGGCTGGGCCCCCCACGCACCCGCCAGAGCCCGCTTATCCTTGCTGCCTTCCGGCCCTGGGGAGGTTCACAAGATGACGCCGCGTGAGGGACGGCCAATAGCGTACCTCACCGAGCGGGCCCCACCAAGGCGGGCGACGGGGTCGGGTCGTCGAGGTCACGGCCGCTCACCCTGTGGCCGCTGCGGAACGGCGTCGGGTAAGCTTCCCGGCGGAGGATTCGCATAGTGGCCTAGTGCGCTCGCTTGGAAAGCGGGTTGGGTTAACGCCCTCAGGGGTTCGAATCCCCTATCCTCCGCCACTGACATACGGGAACGCCGGAGCACCGCTGAGCGGGCTCCGGCGTTGTCGTGTCCGCGGCCGTTCACGAGCCCGGATCGCTCGATGCGGTGTCGAACCGGGCCGGTTCGCCGGCGAGGCGCTGGACGGTCTCGAGCCAGGCGCGGCCGTGGACGCGCAGCCACACCTCGATCGCCTCGCCGCGGTCGGACAGGCCCGCGCGGTCGGCCACGAGGTCGGCGACCGCTTCGATGAGGCCGAGCCGCAGCGCCGGGTCGAGCCCGAGATGGTCCAGGTCGGCGGTGAAGAGGTACTGGAAGTGGCGCGGATTGGCGGCGGCGTAGTCGCGGTAGCGGCCCTCCAGTTCGGGGGCGGTGCGGGCCGCGCGCAGGCCGGCGAGCAGGTCGTCACGGCAGGAGCGGTAGATCTCGGCCAGCAGGCGACGGCGGTTGCCGAAGTGGGTGTAGACGCACATCGTGGAGCGGCCGGCGGCCTCGACCAGGCGCCGCACCGACAGGTCCGCGGCGCCTTCACGGCCGATGAGGTCGCGGCCGCCGGCGAGGAGCTGCTGGGCGACGGTAGGTGACGGCACGGTCGACTCCTGGTCTCGATTCGATCGGGTCCTTGACTGCGAACCCTACGAGCATAACAATCGTTATGCACATAACAGTTGTTATTCCACTCCTCCGGAGGTTTCCGTGAACGACGTCGTCATCGGCCGCGAACTGCGCCTGACCGCCATCGCCGGGTGGCTCAGCGCCGCGATCATCCTGGTCAACGCCGCCAAACGCGCCGACCTGCTCCCGACCACCGCGCTCACCCAACTGGTCGCCCCGCTGGCGCAGACCTTCGCGATCGGGCTCGTCATCGGGCTCTACATCGCCGCTCGCGGCACCGGCGGGCGCTTCCTCACCGCCGCCCTGGTCGCCAACCTCGTCGCGCTCACCGCGCTGGTCGGCGTCGAATTCGTCATCAACCTCGTGTTCGCCTACCTCGAGCCGGCGCAGATCGAAGCGCTCATCGCCGGGCCGCTCGGCGCCGCCCTCACCGCCGCCTCGGTCCTGTTCGTGCTCGCCACCGTCGCCTACGCGGCGGGGCTGTGGCGCACCGGCACCGCCCCGCGGCCCGCGCTGGCGCTGTACGCCGTCGCCGCCGTCCCCGTCGGGCTGCGCGCCTTCGTGCCCGAAGCGGCCCTGCAAGCCGCGCTCGCCCTGCTGGCGATCGCCCTGGTCTGGCTCGCGGCCGGCCTGTGGCCGACCGTGGCCCCGCGCCGGGCCTGAGGCCGTTCAGGCCCCGGTCGGCGCGACCGTCTCGGTGATCACCCAGCGGTGATAGGCCGGGCCGGCGGCCACGATCGGCATCGCGATCACGCACGGCACCTCGTACGGGTGCAGCTCGTCGACCCGCTCGACGATCGTCGGCACCAGCGACGTGCGGGTGTGGAGCCTGACGCGCTCCTCCGGCTGGTGCTCCAGCTCGCCGTTCCAGGTGAACGTCGACTGGACCCAGTCGGTCCGCTGGCCGCAGGCGACCAGGCGCTCGCCGATGAGCGTCTCCACCATCCGCTGCATCGCGCTCGAACGCGGACCGGTGACCACCAGCTCGCAGATCGGCTCGGGATTGACCGCCTCCTCGGACATGCCGCCTCCTCTCGATCGGTGCCGAAACCACTGCGGGGCGGAACCGCCAGGTCCCGCCCCGTAGAGGTCATTCGCTTATGGCTCGCGCGACGCTCAGGCGCCGCCCTCGCCGGCCATGCCGCCCCGCGGCCCGGTGCCCGGGCTCTTCGGCGGCATCGTGCCGCCTCCGGCCCCCGGGCTCTTGGGGGCCCGCTCGCCGGCCAGCGCGGTCGGCGGCGTGTCGGGGATCCCCTCGGGCTTCTCGGCGCCGCGGAAGGTCAGGTGGGCGTTCTCGATGTCGGTCGGTTCGCCCTCGACGTCGACGAGGATGATCTGGCCGGCCACGAACTCGTTGAACAGGATCTTCTCCGAGAGCGTGTCCTCGATCTCGCGCTGGATGGTGCGGCGCAGCGGCCGCGCGCCCAGCACGGGGTCGTAGCCCTTGTGGCCGAGGTAGCGCTTGGCGTTGTCGGTCAGCTCGAGGGCCATGTCGCGGTTGGCGAGCTGGTCCTCGATGCGCTTGGTCATCAGGTCGACGATCTCGACGATCTCGGGCTCGGAGAGCTTCGGGAACACGATGGTGTCGTCGATGCGGTTGAGGAACTCCGGCCTGAAGTGGTTCTTCAGTTCGTCGGAGACCTTGTCCTTCATCCGCTGGTAGTCGTTCTCGGACTCGTCGCCGGCCTGGAAGCCGAGCGTGACGGCCTTGCCGACGTCCCTGGAACCGAGGTTCGTGGTCAGGATGAGCACCGTGTTCTTGAAGTCGACGATGCGGCCCTGGCCGTCGGTGAGGCGTCCGTCCTCGAGGATCTGCAGGAGCGTGTTGAACACGTCCGGGTGGGCCTTTTCGATCTCGTCGAACAGGACCACGCTGAACGGCTTCCTGCGGACCTTCTCGGTGAGCTGGCCGCCCTCGTCGTAGCCGACGTACCCCGGAGGGGCGCCGACCAGTCGCGAGACGGTGTACCGGTCGTGGAACTCGGACATGTCGAGCTGGATGAGCGAGTCCTCGGAGCCGAACAGGAACTCCGCGAGGGCCTTGGCCAGCTCGGTCTTGCCGACGCCGGAGGGTCCGGCGAAGATGAACGAGCCCGACGGGCGCTTGGGGTCCTTGAGTCCGGCGCGGGTGCGGCGGATGGCCTGGCTGACGGCCTTGACCGCGTCCCGCTGGCCGACGATGCGCTTGTGGAGCTCGTCCTCCATGCGCAGCAGGCGGCTGGTCTCCTCCTCGCTGAGCTTGTAGACCGGGATGCCGGTCCAGTTCGCGAGGACTTCGGAGATCATCTCCTCGTCGACTTCGGTGACCTGGTCGAGGTCGCCGGCCTTCCACTCCTGTTCGCGCTTGGTGCGCTTCTCGTGGAGGCGCTTCTCGGCGTCGCGCAGTCGCGCGGCGGCCTCGAAGTCCTGGGAGTCGATCGCCGACTCCTTCTGGCGGCGGGTCTCGGCGATCTCCTCGTCGATCTCGCGCAGGTCCGGCGGCGCGGTCATGCGGCGGATGCGCATGCGGGCGCCGGCCTCGTCGATGAGGTCGATGGCCTTGTCCGGCAGGAACCGGTCGGAGATGTAGCGGTCGGCCAGGGTCGCCGCCTGGACGAGCGCGCCGTCGGTGATCGAGACGCGGTGGTGGGCCTCGTAGCGGTCGCGCAGGCCCTTGAGGATCTCGATGGTGTGCGACAGGCTCGGCTCGGCGACCTGGATGGGCTGGAAGCGGCGCTCGAGCGCGGCGTCCTTCTCCAGGTACTTGCGGTACTCGTCGAGCGTGGTCGCGCCGATGGTCTGCAGTTCGCCGCGGGCGAGCATCGGCTTGAGGATGCTGGCGGCGTCGATCGCGCCTTCGGCGGCCCCGGCACCGACGAGGGTGTGGATCTCGTCGATGAACAGGATGATGTCGCCGCGGGTCTTGATCTCCTTGAGGACCTTCTTCAGGCGCTCTTCGAAGTCGCCGCGGTAGCGGGAGCCGGCCACGAGCGCGCCCAGGTCGAGGGTGTAGAGCTGCTTCTCCTTGAGCGTCTCGGGGACCTCGCCCTTGGTGATCGCCTGCGCCAGGCCCTCGACGGCGGCGGTCTTGCCGACGCCGGGTTCGCCGATGAGCACCGGGTTGTTCTTGGTGCGGCGGGACAGGACCTGCATGACGCGTTCGATCTCGCGCTGGCGCCCGATGACGGGGTCGAGCTTGCCGTCGCGGGCGGCCTGGGTCAGGTTGCGGCCGAACTGGTCCAACACGAGCGAGCCGGACTGCTGCGACTCGGCGGTGGTGCCGCCGGCGGTGGCGCCGGCCGGCTCCTTGCCCTGGTAGCCGGAGAGCAGCTGCAGCACCTGCTGGCGGACGCGGTTGAGGTCGGCGCCGAGCTTGATGAGCACCTGCGCGGCCACGCCCTCGCCCTCGCGGATCAGGCCAAGGAGGATGTGTTCGGTCCCAATGTAGTTGTGTCCGAGCTGCAGGGCTTCGCGCAGGCTGAGCTCGAGCACCTTCTTCGCCCGGGGGGTGAAGGGGATGTGCCCGGAGGGGGCCTGCTGGCCCTGGCCGATGATCTCTTCAACCTGCTGACGGACGCCTTCGAGGGAGATGCCGAGGCTCTCCAGGGCCTTCGCCGCCACGCCCTCGCCCTCGTGGATGAGGCCGAGCAGGATGTGTTCCGTGCCGATGTAGTTGTGGTTGAGCATCCTGGCCTCTTCTTGGGCCAGGACGACCACGCGTCGGGCACGGTCGGTAAACCGTTCAAACATGCGCTTCTGCTCCTCGCGTCCGCCGCTTCTTGTCGTCAATACTGGTCGTGGCTTATATAACCCTGTGGGTACACCTTATCTCCCGAGTCCGCCGACGGCGGGTGCCACGTGGGTGACAACAAGCGTGCCCGGTGGTGCATTCCCGACGAAAAGACGTTCGCTGTGAGCGCAATGCCGCCTCCGGTGCCGTGGCCCCCCACTTCCCGGGTCCAATAGTGCCCCGCGGGTATGACATGACGCGGTCTGGTCGTACCCGGCGGCGGGGGGAACGCAAACGCCCGCGGCCGGGACTCCGGTCGCGGGCGGCTGGCGGATCGAGGCCGCTAGCTGTGGGCGGCGTTGTATTCCTCGACGATGCTCTGCGGAATGCGTCCGCGGGGCGAGACCTTCTTGCCGTTGCGCTCTGCCCACTCGCGAATCGCCTTGTTCTGTTCACGGTCGACCGCCTGGCGGCGGGTCGAGGTGCCGCGGGCCGGGCGGGCGACGCCGACCGAGTAGCGGCCGAGTCGGGTGCCGTGCTCCTGGAATTTCGCCAAAGACTCGCGCAGTTCATTGGCGTGGCTCGCCGAAAGGTCGATCTCGTAGGCCTGCCCGTCGATAGCGAATTTGACGGTCTCCTCAGCCTTGCCGCCGTCGATGTCGTCGATCAGGATGACCTGTGTCTTCTTCGCCATGGCAAATTCCTCTCGATGAGAAGCGACTGAACGCTCACCGGCTACCGCTGTTATTGCCAGAGCATATACGAGTCCCTTAGAGAAGCGAAAGAGGGTCTCGGTATCGGATTGGACAGGGGCGAACGGTTCCGAATTCGCGTCTTCGGCCGCGCTTGGCGCGCGTGAATTGGCGCCGCGGGCGCGGGGGCGTCGAAAGGGACCGCCGGACGCCGAGGCGAGTCGCGGTCCATTTCTTTATTCCGGTTTCACCAGCGGGAAGAGGATGGTCTCTCGGATACCGAGTCCGGTGAGCGCCATAAGCAACCGGTCGATTCCCATGCCCATGCCGCACAGCGGCGGCATTCCGTATTCCATGGCGCGCAGGAAGTCCTCGTCGACGCTCATGGCCTCGTCGTCGCCCCTGGCGGCCAGGGCGGCCTGCGCTTCGAGCCGTTCACGCTGGACGACCGGGTCGATGAGCTCGGAATAGCCGGTGGCCAGTTCGAAGCCGCGGACGTAGAGATCCCATTTCTCGGCCAGTCCCGCTTCGGAGCGGTGACCGCGGGTGAGCGGAGAGGTGTCCTCGGGGAAGTCGTAGACGAAGGTGGGCTCGTGGAGGTCGCCCGAGACCAGGTGCTCGAACAATTCCTCAGCGAGTTTCCCGGGGCCCCACATGGGGTCGACTCCGAGCTCGACTTTGTCGGCGTATGCGCGCAAGCGGTCGAGGCCGGTGGCGGCGGTCACGTTCTCTCCGAGTGCGTCGGAAAGGGCGCCGTAGAGGGTGATCTCGTTCCAATCGCCGCCCAGGTCGTAGGCGGATCCGTCGGCGAGTCGGACGGTGGTCGAGCCGAAGGCCGACTCGGCGGCGCCTTGAATGAGCGATTTGGTCAACTCGGCGACGGTGCGGTAGTCGCCGTAGGCCTGATAGGCCTCGAGCATCGCGAACTCCGGCGAATGCGAGGAATCGGCTCCCTCGTTGCGGAAGTTCCGGTTGATCTCGAATACGCGGTCGATGCCGCCGACTACGCACCGTTTCAAATACAACTCGGGGGCGATGCGCATGTACAGGTCGATGTCGTAGGCGTTCATGTGCGTCACGAACGGCCGGGCGGTGGCGCCGCCGGGTTGGACCTGCATCATCGGGGTCTCGACTTCGATGAAGTCGCGCTGGTGGAGGCGCTCGCGCAGGGCGCGGACGACGGCGGCGCGGTTGCGGGCGTTGGCGCGGGCCTCGGGGCGGACGATGAGGTCGACGTAGCGCTGGCGGACGCGGGTCTCTTCGGCGAGCGGTTTGTGGGCGACCGGGAGGGGGCGCAGGGCCTTGGCGGTGATGGCGTAGGAGTCGGCCATGACCGACAGTTCGCCGCGTTTGGAGGTGACGACTTCGCCGGTGACGCCGAGGTGGTCGCCGATGTCGACCAGGCGCTTCCATGCGGTGAGCGCTTCGGCGCCGACCTTGCCTTGGGAGACCATGACCTGGAATTCGGTGCCGTCGCCGTCGCGGAGGCGGGCGAAGCAGAGCTTGCCGGCCTCGCGCAGGAAGATGACGCGGCCGGTGGTGGCGGCGGTGACGCCGGAGGATTCGCCGGCTTCGAGGTCGGCGAAGCGCTCACGCAGCTGGGCGAGGGTGTGGGTGCGCGGGTAGCCGAGCGGGTACGGCTCGGTGCCCGAGGCGATGAGTTCGGCGCGCTTGTCGCGGCGGATCTTCATCTGCTCGGGGAGGTCGTCGCCGGTGTCGTGGTGCTGCTGCTGGTGCTCGGTCACGTGCTCCAGGGTAGAGGTCGGTTCGGGCCGGACTCATCTGAGTTTCCCGGCGCTGTGGCCCGTCACAGGCCCGGCTGCCGGTCGGGGCCCGGTCGCGGTGATTCGACGGCGAAGGCGGCGTAGCCGACGACGCGTTCGGTCTGGCCGGTCGCGTCGGCGGAGGTGGCGCGGGCCAGCTGGCGGGGCCTGCGGCCGGTGGCGTCGGCCCAGGCGACGGTGCCGCGGAGGGCGAAGACGCCGCAGGCGTGGTTGGTGGAGATCTCGCGCGGCCGCAGGGCCCGGATCGCCTCGGCGGTGGCGGTGTCCATGCGGGTGGCGGTCTCCTGGTCGTGGTAGTGCGACAGGTCGGTGGAGCAGAGCAGGACGGTGCCGTCGCCGGCCTCTTCGACGAGCGCGGCGATGATCTTGGCGGTATCGGGCGTCTGGCTCATGCCGGCGGCCACGGCGGTGACTTCGACCTCGTCGCCGAGGGCGACCTGCAGGAACGGCAGCTGGACTTCGAGCGCGTGCTCGCGGGCGTGCGGCAGGAGCGAGGAGCCGACCACTTGGGTGGCGGCGGCCTTGACGCGGCCCAGGGGCGTCTCCCAGGCGGTGTAGGGCGCGGCGGCGTGGCCGCGCAGCGGGTGGTAGTGGGAGGGCCCGACCAGGACGACGCGTCGGATGCGGTCGCGGTGGGCGGCCAGCCGGGCGTAGACCTCGGCGGCGACGGGCCCGGAGAAGCGGTAGCCGGCGTGCGGGACGATGTAGGCGGCCTCGAGCGGCTCGGTATGGGTCTCGACGGCGTCGAGGAGGCCGGTGATGTGGCTGCGGAGCCGGGTCGGGTCGGCGGTGTAGAAGCGACCGGCGACGGCCGGCGGCCTGACGGTGTCTGATTTCGTCGAGGGCATGATGTGGTCGTCTCTCGCGTGTGTCGGTTCCTGTTACTTGTGTGACGGCGCGGCCAGCCGGATCGGTTGCCGTCTCGGTCCCCAGTCTCCGGCCGGTCCGTCGTATACCCCGGGAATCGGGGTACCGCAGAACGTGCATTGTCCGGAATCTGACAGCTCATATCGGTCGATGCGGTACCAGTCGCGCACTACGAGAGGTTTGTCACAGCTCGGGCAGTGCGTGGTCTGGCCGGCGCTGTCGTGGACGTTGCCGGTGTAGACGTACCGCAGTCCCGCCCGGCGTGCGATCCGGCGGGCGCGTCGCAGCGTCGCCGGAGGCGTGGGCGGGACGTCGCGCATCTTGTAGTCGGGGTGGAAGGCCGTGAAGTGCAGCGGCACGTCCGGGCCCAGGTGCTCGGCGATCCAGGCGCACTCGGCCTCGATCTCGGCGTCGGAGTCGTTGTGGCCGGGGATGAGCAGCGTGGTGATCTCGGTCCACACCTCGGTCTCGTGGACCAGGTAGAGGAGGGTGTCGAGGACTTTCGAGAGCGAGGAGAAGGTGATCTTCTCGTAGAAGTCCTCGCTGAAGGCCTTGAGGTCGATGTTGGCCGCGTCCATGTGGGCGTACAGCTCGGAGCGGGCCTCGGGGTTGATGTAGCCGGCCGAGACGGCGACGGCCTTGAGGCCCAGCTCGCGGGCCGCCTCTGCGCAGTCGGCGGCGTATTCGAGGAAGATCGTCGGATCGTTGTAGGTGAAGGCGATCGACTCGCAGCCCAGCTCCCGCGCGGCCCGCGCGAGCGATTCGGGGGCGGCCTCGGAGGCGAGGGTGTCGATCTCGCGGGACTTGGAGATGTCCCAGTTCTGGCAGAACCGGCAGGCCAGGTTGCATCCGGCGGTGCCGAACGACAGCACCGGCGTGCCCGGCAGGAAGTGGTTGAGCGGCTTCTTCTCGATCGGATCGACGCAGAAGCCCGAGGAGCGCCCGTAGGAGGTCAGGACGACCTGGTCGCCGGAGCGGGCCCGGACGAAGCACAGGCCCCGCTGGCCCTCGCGCAGCCGGCACGCGCGCGGGCAGACGGTGCATTCGATGCGGCCGTCATCGAGGGCGCGGTGGTGCCGGGTGCCGACGGTGAACTCGTCGGCGCCCTCGACGCGCGGCCTCGCGGAGCCCGCGCGCGACTCCCCGATCCCGCCGCGGGTGGTGATGGCGGCCATACCCCAACCGTAGCGCCATCGAAGCGGTCGGCGACGCGGGGCGAAGACGCGGACCGCGCGGCGCCCCAGGGGAAGGGCGCCGCGCGGTCCGGTTCGAACCTGTCGTCAGTTCAGGCGGTTGCCGGTGGTGGCGTGGAAGACGTGCTCGTGGCCCGGTTCGGGCACCACGTGCACCGTCTCGGCCAGGCGCGGCACGTTCCGGCCCTCGCTGCGGACCACGAACCGCTCCGAGGAGCCGTTGTAGGTCGCGTGGCCGTACACGTAGGCCTCGGCGCCCAGCTCCTCGACGAGGTCGACCTCGATCGGGATGCCGCCGGAGCCGTCGGTGCCGATCTTGCAGTGCTCGGGCCGGATGCCGATGGTGACTTCCTGGCCGGCGCCGTCGGTCGCGGCCGCGTCGCGCACCTCGCGCGGCAGCGGCAGCGTGACATCGCCGAACAGGGCGCCGCCCTCGGTGAGCGGGACGGTCTTGAGGTTCATCGCCGGGGAGCCGATGAAGCCGGCGACGAACACGTTGCCGGGGGTCTCGTAGAGCACCCGCGGGGTGTCGCACTGCTGCAGCAGGCCGTCCTTGAGCACCGCGATGCGGTGGCCCATCGTCATGGCCTCGACCTGGTCGTGGGTGACGTAGACGGTGGTGATGCCCAGGCGCTTCTGGAGGGAGGCGATCTGGGAGCGGGTCTGCACGCGCAGCTTGGCGTCGAGGTTCGACAGCGGCTCGTCCATGAGGAACACCTGCGGCTCGCGCACGATGGCGCGGCCCATGGCGACACGCTGCCGCTGGCCACCGGAGAGGGCCTTGGGCTTGCGGCCGAGGTAGTCGGTCAGGTCCAGGAGCTTGGCCGCCTGGTCCACGCGCTGCTTGATCTCCGACTTCGGCATGCGGCGCAGCTTGAGGGCGAACGCCATGTTGTCGAAGACGCTCATGTGCGGGTAGAGCGCGTAGTTCTGGAAGACCATCGCGATGTCGCGGGACTTCGGCGGGAGGTTGGAGACGTCGGTCTCGTTGATGTAGACCGAGCCTTCGTCGATCTCCTCGAGACCGGCGAGCATGCGAAGCGAGGTGGACTTGCCGCAACCGGAGGGGCCCACGAGGACGAGGAACTCGCCGTCCTGGATCTCGAGGTTGAGTCTGTCGACGGCGGGCTCGTCCGAGCCCGGGTAGATGCGCGTGGCATCCTGATAGGTCACTGTGGCCATGTGAGGTCCTTTCACTGGCAGGTACGTGCCAGACGATCCGTTGTAAAAGGCGAATATGTGTACAGGCTGCAGTAGAGGACCCCGCGGAGCGCGGCCCGATGCTGCGGCTTGCCCGCCACGCACACGTTGCCGCTGCGTCGCGTGTGGTGAGCGTAACGGTTGCTGAATGCCTTTGCCAAGTCGGGCGGGAGCATTTGTCCGGTTTTTCGGGAAAACTATATGGAACCGTTACCAGCCGCACCGGCGGCGGCGCGGTCACTCGACGCGCAGGGCCTGCAGCAGCGACTCGTCGCCGACCGCCTCGCAGATCCCGAACGGCAGCCGCCCCCACAGCGCCAAGGCGATGTCCGAGGCCGAACCGGCCGCCCGGGCCTGCAGCCGCGTCCGGTGGTCCGGATGGTCGAGCAGGGCCACGCAGCCGTCCCGCAGCCGCACGAACCACGTCGCGTCGGCGTCCTGGGCGAACAGCTGCGCCAGGCCGACCGCGTCGTGGCCGCCCCGGCGCCGGCCGGCCGGCAGATGGGCCTCGAAGACCTCCGAGATCGTGTCCGCGGCCAGCGCCGCCGGGATCGGGACGGTCGCGCCGACGGCCATCTGCACGTCCCAGCGGGCCAGGCCGGTGGCGACGGTGACGCGGCGGTGCCAGAACTCGGCGCGGTGCTCCACCGGCGCCCACGTCCAGGCCGGCGACTCGCCCGGATGGGACTCCAGGGCGTCGACCGCTTGGCCGAGGGCCGCGTCGAAGGCTTCCAGGACCGGTCCTTCGCCCGGGTCGACCGGGTCCGGCTCGGGGACGTCCTGGGCGCCGGCCTCGGCGGCGAGCGCCGCGACCGTCCAGCGGTAGAGCCTCACCAGCTCGGTGAGGACCTCGGCGACGGCCGTGTCGGGGCGGGAGGGCACCAGGCGATCGAGCACGGGCTCGTCGATGAGCTCGCGCAGGCCGCCGGCCTCTTTCTTCAACTCGGTCAGGTAGTCCGTGATCCGTGGCTTAGACATGGTGACCGCCGTTCCTCGATGCCTTGCTACAGCTTAGGCTTTGCGGCGTGACAGACGCCAGCCCACGGCCCCGCGGAGCGAGCGCGCCGGGTCCGGTCGACGAGGTGACGCTCGCGCCGTACACGACGCTGCGGCTCGGCGGGCCGGCGCGGCGTCTGGTGGAGGCGACCTGCGCCGAAGCGGCCGTCGAGGCGCTGCGCGAGGAGCGGGGCCCGACGCTGGTGCTCGCCGGGGGCAGCAACGTCGTCATCGGCGACGCGGGGTTCGACGGCACGGTGGTGCTGTTGCGCGGCGGCGGCATCGAGCAGGTCGGCGAGGACGTGTTCCGGGTCGAGGCCGCTCAGGGGTGGGACGAGTTCGTGGCGTGGACGGTCGAGCAGGGCCGCAGCGGCGTGGAGTGCCTCAGCGGCATTCCCGGTTCGGCGGGGGCCACGCCGATTCAGAATGTGGGCGCCTACGGCCAGGAGGTGGCGCAGACGATCGTGTCGGTGCGGGTGTGGGACCGGGACCTGGACCGGATCGTCGACCGGGCGCCGGCCGAGTGCGGTTTCGCCTATCGCAGCAGCGTCTTCAAGCGCAACCGTCGGTACGTGGTGCTGAGCGTCGACTTCCGGCTGGCCGGGGACGGGTTGTCGCGGCCGGTGGCGTACGCGGAGTTGGCCAGGCGCCTGGGGGTCGAGGTGGGCGACCGGGTGCCGCTGGCCGAGGCGCGGGAGGCGGTGCTGGAGCTGCGGCGCGGCAAGGGCATGGTGCTCGACGAGGCCGACCACGACACGTGGAGCGCCGGTTCGTTCTTCACCAACCCGGTGGTGAGCGCCGGGGCGTTCAAGGATTTGAGCGAGCGGGTCGGCGGCCAGGCCCCGCACTGGCCGGTCGGCGATGACGTGAAGGTGTCGGCGGCGTGGCTGATCGGTGCGGCCGGTTTCGAGAAGGGCTACCGGCGGGGCAACGTGGGCCTGTCGACCAAGCACGCCTTGGCGTTGACGAACCGGGGCGGTGCGACGACCGCGGAGCTGCTGGCGCTGGCGATGGAGGTGGCCGACACGGTGGAGGCGGAGTTCGGGGTGCGGCTGCGTCCCGAACCGGTGCTGGTCGGGGCCCGCCTGGATTGAGACCCTATATCCTATAGGATATATAGGTGGTCAGTACGATCATGGCGATCACCGGCGGCAGCCGCTCGAGCAGCGCGTCGCGGAAGTCGGCCAGGTCGGCACGGTAGCCGCCGACCGAGACCGCGAGGGGCGCCTCGAGGACAGCAGGTCGGCCACGAGCGCGGGAACGGTGCGGAGTGTCGCCGGGTCTGGACGGTATCGGTCAGTTCAGCAGACGGGCCGCGTCGAGCGCGGCGTAGGTGGCGATGACGCCGGCTCCGGCTCGTTTGATCGAGGTCAGGCTTTCGAGGACGGCGGCGTCCTTGTCGATCCAGCCGCGTTCGGCCGCGGCCGCTATCTGGGCGTATTCGCCGCTGATGTGGTAGGCGGCCACCGGGACCGGGGAGCGTTCCGCCGCGGCGGCGACGATGTCCAGATAGGGCAGCGCCGGTTTGACCATGACGATGTCGGCCCCTTCGGCGATGTCGAGGTCGATCTCCCGGAGGGCCTCGACGGCGTTGGCCGGGTCCTGCTGGTAGGTGCGGCGGTCGCCTTGCAGCCGCGATTCGACCGCGTCGCGGAAGGGCCCGTAGAAGGCGCTGGAGTACTTGGCGGCGTAGGCCAGCAGTCCGGTGTCGGTGTGCCCGGCCGCGTCGAGGGCGGCGCGGACGTAGCCGATCTGGCCGTCCATCATCCCCGAGGCGCCGAGCAGGTCGGCGCCGGCTTCGGCCAGGCGGAGGCCCATCTCGCCGTAGCGTTCGAGCGTGGCGTCGTTGTCGACCGAGCCGTCGTCGGCCAGCAGGCCGCAGTGGCCGTGGTCGGTGAACTCGTCGAGGCACAGGTCAGGGATGAGGACCAGGTCGTCGTGGACCTCCTCGCGGAGGGCCCGGACGGTGGCGTTGAGGATGCCGTCGGGGTCGGTCGCGGCCGTACCGGTCGCGTCGCGCCGGGCGGGGATGCCGAAGGGCATCAGGCCGCCGATGCCGGCGCGCTGGGCCTCGACGGCGAGTTTCGCGGCCGAGGCGAGCGTGTGCTGGTACACCCCCGGCATCGACGCGATCGGCCGCGGCTCGTTGAGGTCCTCCTTGACGAACAGCGGCAGGACCAGGTCGGAGGGGTGGACGCGCGTCTCGGCGACCAGGCGGCGCAGGGCCGCAGTGCGGCGCAGCCGGCGGGGGCGCCTCGTCGGGAACTCGGGCTCGGCGGTGCGCTTCACTGCGGCCTCTCCATTCGTCGCTAGCGGAACCTCAGGGCCGTGGGGCCCTGCACCTTCTGGCCGCGCCGGGTCTTGATCGGGCCTTCGGCGAGGCGCTTGCGCAGCTCCACGGCGTACTCGGCGAGCGATTCGATCAGGTCGGGCACCGAGGCGAGTTCGGGTTTGGCGTCGACGCGCAGCCCGAACTCGGTGGCGGTGTCGGCCGTGGCCGGTCCGATGCAGGCCACGACGGTCCGCTGGTGCGGCTTGCCGGCGATGCCGACGAGGTTGCGGACGGTCGAGGACGAGGTGAACAGGACCGCGTCGAAACCGCCGGATTTGATCGCGTCGCGGATCTCGGCGGCCGGCGGCGAGGCGCGCACCGTCCGGTAGGCGGTGACGTCGTCGACCTCCCAGCCGCGCTCGGTCAGGCCCTGCACGAGCGTCTCGGTGGCGATGTCGGCGCGCGGCAGCAGCACCCGGCCGACCATGTCAAGCACCGGGTCGTGCGGCGGGAAGACCTCGAGCAGCCCTTCGGAGGACTGCTGGCCCGAGGGCAGCAGCTCCGGTTCGATGCCGAACTCGCGGACCTTGTTCGCGGTGGCCTCGCCGATGCAGGCGATCTTGATGCCGCCGAAGGCGCGGGCGTCGAGGCCGTGCTCCTTGAACTTCTCCCAGATGGCCCTCACCGAGTTCTGCGAGGTGAACACGATCCAGGCGTAGCGGCCGTCGACCAGGCCCTTGATGGAACGTTCCATCTGGGCGGGGGTGCGCGGCGGCTCGACGGCGATGGTCGGGACCTCGCACGGGATGGCCCCGTAGGCGCGCAGGCGCTCGGACATGACGCCGGCCTGCTCCTTGGTGCGCGGGATGAGGACCTTCCAGCCGTACAGCGGGCGGGACTCCCACCAGGCCAGCTCGGCGCGCTCCTCGACGCCGGGGCCGATGGTGAGCACGACCTGCCCGGCGTAGCCGAGCGCGGCCTCCACGAACGTGTCCACCGAGGAGGTGGTGGTGTACTCGGTCTCGCCGGTGGCGTCGCCGGTGACGGCGACGGCCGTCTCCCCGGAGACTCCGCCGGCCAGGAGGATGTCGCGCAGGCTGGAGAGGTCGGAGACGTCGGCGGTGACCGTGAGGCTGCCGCGTCCGGCCGCGTCGGCCAGGGCCTGCGGTTCCAGGGAGGCGATGTCGTCGATGTCGATGACCGTGCGGACCTCGCCGGGCGGCATCCCGGCGTACACGGCGACGGCCTGGGCGTGGCTCATCCCCGGGATGACCTCGAAGCGGGCGCCTTCGGCCGAGGCGGACTTGATCTCGGCCTTGGCGAGGCGGTTGGGGTAGGCGTCGCCGACGACCAGGCGCGCGATGTTCTCGCCCTCGCGGGCGGCGGCGGCCATGAGCTTGCCCTGGTCGCCCGGCGAGGACTCGATCAGCTTGACCTTGCCGTCGTCGCCGGTGAGTTCCTTGGCGGCCTCGATCAGCGACTGCGGCAGCGACCGGTCGTAGTAGACGCGGTCGGCCTCGCTGATGGCGTCGAGGGCGCGCTTGGTCAGCAGTCCCGGATCGCCTGGGCCGGTCCCGACGAATCGCACGCGGCCCACCAGCTTACGGGCACTGGTCATGTTCTCTCCATCAACAGTCGTGTGAGGTTCAGGTCTACTTCAATAGTTGCTCAGCGCCGCTGTGCAGCAGGTCCTCGGCCAGCGCCGCGCCTACCGCGGCCGCCTGGGCCGCCGAGTCGCCCGATTCGGCGAGCTCGGCCGTGGTCGAGAGCCGCTCGAGTACGCTGCCGTCGGTCGCTGCGACCGCCCCCCGCAGGTACAAGTCGATCTGACCGGGCGATGCGCCCTCCGAGACGTCGGCGAGTGCGGCGACCGGTGCGCTGCATCCGGCTTCGAGACGTGCCAGAAGGCCGCGCTCGGCTGCGACCGCGGCTTGTGAGTACCGGTCGTTGAGCATACTCGAAATACGCGCCGATGTCTTGTCCGCTTTGCGGCATTCGACCGCCAACGCCCCTTGTGCCGGAGCGGGAAGCATCACCAGCGGGTCGAGGAACTCGGCCACTTCATTCTCCCGGCCGACGCGGCGCAGGCCCGCCGCCGCCAGGACGACCGCGTCGAGGTCGGTGCCGACGCGGCGGATGCGGGTGTCGATGTTGCCGCGGATCGGGACGCACTCGAAGCCGCGGCCCAGGGCCAGCAGCTGGCTGATGCGCCGCGGCGAACCGGTGCCGATGCGCGAGCCCGGCGGCAGGTCGGCGAGGGTCCGGCCGCCCTCGGAGATGAGCACGTCGCGCGGATCGACCCTCGGCGGGACGGACACGACCAGGTGCTCGGGCTGCGCGGTCGGCAGGTCCTTGTAGGAGTGGACCGCGATGTCGATCTCTTCGCGTTCGAGCGCGTCGCGCAGCTGGTTGACGAAGACGCCGACGCCCAGCTCCGCCACCGGCGCCGCGGAGCGGTCGCCTGTGGTCTTGATCTCGACCAGTGTCACTTCCTCGCCCGAGATCCGCGCGAGCTCGTCGGCGACCGACCGGCTCTGCGCCATCGCGAGTCTCGATCCCCGGGTCCCGACACGGATCACTGGCGGCCGCCTTTCGGCTGGATCTTGAGCGCTTCGGTCAGGGAGTCCTCGCGCGGTTCGGCGATGGCCTCGGGGCTGAGCGCGAACAGTTCGCGCAGGGCCCCGGCGTAGTCGGGGGCGCCGGGTCTGCCGGCGAGTTCGCGCACCCGGACGGTCGGTTCGTGCAGCAGCCGCTGCACGACCCGGTGGACGGTGCGGGCGACCTCGGCGCGCTGGTCGTCGGTGAAGTCGCCGCGGCGGGCCACGCGGGCCAGCTCGGTCTCGACGATGTCGGCCGCGGCCGAGCGCAGGGCCGCGACGGTCGGGGTGACGGCGTCGGCCTTGAGACTGTCGGCGTAGGCCTCGATCTCCTCGGCCAGGAGCCGTTCGACTTCGGCGAGGGCGCCCTCGCCGGCGCCGCCGGCGTGCGAGCGCTGGATCTCGGCGATGTCGATCACGGTGACGCCCTCGAGGGCGCCGACGCCGTCGGCGACGTCGCGGGGCAGTGCGAGGTCGCACACGACCAGGCGCTCGCGCCGGGAGGCGAGCGCTTCGAGGTCGAGCACCGGTTCGGGGGAGGCGGTCGCGCACATGATGAGGTCGGCGCCGCCGGCGATGGCGGCGAGCTCGTCCCAGTCGCCGACGGCCGCGTCGTAGTCGGCGGCGAGGCGCTCGGCCTTGTCGCGGTCGCGGTTGGCGACGGTGAGGCTCCGGACGCCGGAGCGGGCCAGTGTGGCCGTGGCCAGGCCGCCCATGGCGCCGGCGCCGACGACGGCCGCGTCGACCTCGCGCAGGGGCTTGCCGAGGGCGTCCTCGGCCAGGCTCAGGGCGGCGGTGACGATCGAGGGGGCGTGGGCGTCGACGTCGGTCTCGGCGTGGACGCGTTTGCCGACGCGCAAGGCCTGCTGGAACAGTTCGTGCAGGTGGCGGCCGACGAGGTCGGCTTCGCGGGCGGTCTCGTAGGCCTCGCGCAGCTGCCCGAGGATCTGGGGTTCGCCGGCGACCATGGAGTCGAGGCCGGCGGCGACGCGGAAGGCGTGGGCGACCGCGTCCGAGCCGTGGCGGACGTACCCGCAGGAGGCGAAGTCGAGCTCGTCCTCGCCGGTCGATGGGCCCCACTGCTCGCGGAGCCGGTCGACGATGGTCGACAGGGCCCCGTGGAAGGTCGCGGCGGCGGCGTAGACCTCGACCCGGTTGCAGGTGGAGAGCACGACGGCCTCGCGGACGTCGCCGCCCGCCAGCAGCCGATGGGCCAGTCGCGTGGCCGCTTCGGAGTCCATTGCGAGTCGTTCCAGGGTCTCGACCGCTGCGCTGCGGTGCGAGATGCCGACTACCAGGAGGTTCACTTCACCGTTCCCGTCTGACTGCGTCTGAGCGTCTTGTGGTGTTCGTGGAATGACAGGATCTGCAACTCGACGGCCAGGTCCACTTTGCGGACCGCCACGCCCTCCGGCACGGCCAGTACGCATGGCGCGAAGTTGAGGATGCTGGTCACCCCAGCTTGTACGAGGACGTCGGCGACGTGTTGCGCGGCCGCTTCAGGTGTGGCGATGACCCCTATGTTGATGCCTTCGTCACGTACGGCCGCGTCCAGCTGCGCCACGTCGCGCACCACCAGGCCGTCGAGGTCCTTCCCTATGATGCCTTGGTCGGCGTCGAAGAGGCCAACGATGGCGAAGCCGCGTTCGGAGAATCCGGGGTAGCGGGCGAGGGCCTGCCCCAGGTGGCCGAGGCCGATGATGGCCACGCGCGAGTATTTGGTGAGTCCGAGCACGCCAGCGATGTAGGCGGCCAGCGTGGCCACGTTGTAGCCGACGCCGCGCATCCCGGAGGCGCCCAGCTGCGAGAGGTCCTTGCGGAGCATGGCGGAGTTCACTCCGGTGGCGGCGGCGAGCGTCTCCGAGGAGACGGTGTCGACCCCCGAGTCGGTGAAGGCGTGGAGGGCGCGCAGGTATTCGGGCAGGCGCCTGACGGTGGCGGCCGGCAGGTCGGCCGCGGTCGTGATGTGCGCGTGCGCAGGGGCCTGCTGATCGGTGCCTTCGCCGGTGGTGGTCAATGGTCGAACTCCGAGTTCCTCGCCGCCGGTCCGCGGGCGGTCGCGGTGCGGACCGCGCCGGTGTGAGTTACTCAGCTTAGGACCTCGGCCGCCGGTCTGGGCGGACGGGCGAAGCTCACGGGTCGGAACGATCGAGGCGACTCGCGGGCACGGGTTCCGATACACCCCCGTACCACCGAGGCTGACTCGGCTGTACCGAACCGTCGGTGCTGCCCGGCGAGTCGCCGTCGTCATCATTTTGCCGTGTATGGTCCCCTCGCACGGGCATGGCGCGCCCTTCGGCGCGTCACGTCCGGTCGTGGTGGCCCGGCCGGGCCGCCAGGTCGCGTTCGAGGCGGTCGACGTCGACCTCCCAGTAGCCGTGCTCGGCGCCGTCGAGCAGCACGACCGGGAGCCGGTCGCCGTACTCGCGCGCCAGCTCGGGGTCGTCGGCGACGTCGACCTCGTCCCAGCCGACCCCGGTCCGGCGGGAGACCGCTTCGAGGTCGGCGCGCGCCCGGCCGCAGAGATGGCAGTCCTTTGTAGTCAGTAGGGTCAGTCTGTTCACCCTGCTCCCTCCATCGATCGGCAGGTGCGCCAGAGATCGCACAGCCAGTGCGACACACTCTGTCATTTCTCGGTCACACTCGAAATCAACGCCGGTCCCCATCCCGGACCGAGACCACATCAGGGGAGGTAATGGTGGGATTCCGCCCCCGCGAAGAAGGGTACGCCGCACCCGCTACAGGGGAACGACATCGACCCGACCGCGACCGTCACTCACGGCGACACGCCGACTGCAAATCCCTCTTCGGGGTCGCCCGGATTCCTAGACTCGAGCGCGTCAGTCCCTGCGGGACCCGATCGCTCGACTCGGCCCGACCCCTCACACGAGGAGGCCAATAGTGTCCGGTACTGCACCGACGCTCACAGCAGACACCGCCCCCTTCACAGGCGGGGTCATGCACACCGATCTCCTGCCGCCGAACGCGGCGGCGGGACTGGAGCGGCTGCGTCAAGCCCTGTGGACGGCCCTGAGCCTGGACACCGGCACCGCCGCCCAGCGCTCGCTCGGCCTCGACGCGGACGCCGGCGCCGCTACCGAGACCGCCGGACCGCCGCACGGCGGCAGGCACCGCCGCGAGACCGAGGACCAGGTCGACGGCGAGGAGGTGGCCGAACTGGTGGCCAGGGCCCAGGACGGCGACGCCTCGGCGTTCGGCGACATCTACGACCGCTACGGCGACACGGTCTACCGCTACATCTATTTCCGCGTGGGCAACGCCCAACTCGCCGAGGACCTCGCCTCCGAGACGTTCCTGCGGGCCCTGCGGCGCATCTCGAGCTTCTCCTGGCAGGGCCGGGCCTTCGGGGCCTGGCTGGTCACGATCGCGCGGAACCTGGTGGTCGACCACTTCAAGTCCGGCCGGTACCGGCTGGAGATCGCCAAGCCGGACGTGCTCGGCCCCGACGCCGCCGAGACCGACCCGAGCACCTCGCCGGAGACCGCGGCGCTGGAGAAGCTGACCAACGCCACGCTTCTCACGGCGGTCAAGAAGCTCAACCCCGACCAGCAGGAGTGCATCGTGCTGCGGTTCCTCCAGGGCTTCACCGTCGCCGAGACGGCCCGCGCCATGGGCAAGAACGAAGGCGCGGTCAAGGCGCTGCAGTACCGGGCCGTGCGGACCCTCGCCCGGCTGCTGCCGGAAGGCTTCCGCGGCTGACCGGGCCCGGCCGCCGATCCCCCCGGGGGCCCCAACGAGCAGAACGAGACCCGAAGGACGCCATGTGACCGCCGACACCCCGTGACCCTCCGAGCCGAACGGCAGCGATGCCGACGACACTGTCGCAAAGCCGACAGACACCAGTTCACCAGGTGATGAGCCCTGCGCCACGACACTCATCGCCGGGCCAGACCGTAACCTCAGGGACCATTCGTGCGTTGTTCTAAGTACAGGAGCAGGATCCATGCATTGAGAGGGGGTGTGCCCGGTGATCATCAACCCACTGGAACGCCGGCGCGCGGAGGAATTCGCATGCCGGCTTGACTCCGACGGAACCGCCCACCCTCACTCAAGCGACGACCGTCGCGCATCGGGTGCCACAGAGACCGAACTGATCGAACTGCTGAGCGTCACCGGACGCCTGGCCGACCTCGGCGAGCAGGCGGGCGTCGCCGGCAGGCCCTCCGACCGCTGGCGCGACGCCACCCGGCGACGCCTCATGGCCGTCGCCGAGGCCGAGGGCATCGGCGCCACCGCGCGACACCGCGCCAGCGCGGCGGTGCCCGAATCCGACCGTCCCCCGGTCCGCGAGGACCTGTTCCCCCGCCGCCCCCGCGGCGGGCGGCGCCTGGCCATCGTGGCCGCGCTGCTGACCGGGACGGTCGCCGTCTCGGGGGTCTCGGCGGCCTCCGGCGACGCGCTCCCGGGCGAGACGCTCTACAACGTCAAACGCTCCACCGAGCAGGCGCAGATGGCGCTGGCCGGGAACGACCTGGGCCGCGCCCAGCTCCATCTGGAGTTCGCGGACACGCGGATGCGGGAGGCCCGGGCCGTCGCCGGCGACGACGCGGCCGCCGCCCTCGCGCTCGAGGAGGCCGCGGACGATCTGCGCCAGGGGGTCGAGATGCTCGGCACGATCGCCGTCGAGAGCGGCGACCCCGCGGCACTGGACTATGTGGACATGTTCGCCAACGAGCAGCGCTGGGCCATGGAGTCCATGGCCGGCCGGTTCGACGGCGAGGCCCGCGCGGCCGGCGAGGACCTGGTGGCGCTCTTGGAGGCCGCCGCGATCCGCTCGGTCGAACTGCGCGGAGCGCTCGACTGCACCGAGCCGGGCGGCCCGGTCGACCCGCTCGGGCCGGTCCCGACCGAATGCTCCGCCGACGCCGACGCCGACGGCGACCCCGGCCGGACGGGCACCGAGAGCGAACCGAGCGGCGCGGCGACCGACCCCGGTACGTCCTCCGAGGCGCCGGCCGACGACGCGTCGTCGGCCGAGGCCGAGGCCGAGGGGACGGTCACCGACCAGATCGACCCGACCACCGAGACGCCGAGCGACGGGACCGGAGACGAGGACGAGGGCGACGACGACGGCCGGGTCCTCGACGAGCTGTCGGGGATCGTCTCGGACCTGTTCGGCTGACGCGAGCCGGCCGGCCCGGTGAGGTCCCTCCGTCCAGGCGGGACGTCACCGGGCCCACACGGGAAATTCACCCACGCCGCGAGTGAGCGTTACAGGGCGTCTGTTTTCGACCGGTAGGCTTTGAGAGTGTCTGAGATCGAGGCTTCCATCAGCGCCTCCTGTGTGCCCGGGCCGCCGTCGAAGGGAGTCGGCGGCCACGACCTCGCGCGGCACCGCAGCGTCGTAGTCCAGCCCGGCGCCCCCGCGGAGGAGGAGCAGGCCTTCGGCCCCGCGGCGGCGTTCTTCGACGTCGACAACACCCTCATGCACGGGGCCTCCATCTACTGGCTCGCGCGCGGCCTGGCCCGCCAAGGCGTGCTCTCCGGCCGCGACATCGTCGGCTTCGCCTGGAAGCAGGCCAACTTCAAGGTCCGCGGCACCGAACACCACGGGCACATGCAGTCGGTCAAGGCCTCCGCCCTCGAACTGGTCGCCGGCTACCCGGTGGCCGAGATGCGGCTGCTGTGCGAGGAGGTCGTGGACCGCGACATCTCCCCGCGCATCCTCGCGCCGGTGCGGCGGCTGGCCGAACGGCATCTGGCCGAGGGCCAGGAGGTGTGGCTGGTGACCGCCAGCCCGGTCGAGCTGGCCGGCGTCATCGCCTCGCGGCTGGGCCTGACCGGCGCGCTCGGCACCATCGCCGAGGTCGCCGACGGCTGCTACACCGGCCGCCTGGTCGGGGACCTGCTGCACGGCCCGGCCAAGGCCGAGGGCATCGCCTCGCTCGCCGCCGAGCGCGGCCTGGACCTGGAGCAGTGCACGGCCTACTCCGATTCGGCCAACGACCTGCCGATGCTGCGCAGGGTCGGCAAGGCCATCGCCGTCAACCCGGACGGGCGGCTGGCGCGGCAGGCCCGCCACCACGGTTGGCCGGTGTTCGACTACCGGCGCGGGCGCCGCGCCGCGAAGCTCGCGCTGCCCTCGGCCGCCGCGGCCGGCGTGGCCGCGGGCCTGTTCTATCTCCTGCGGGGACGCGAACGCGGGTAATGTCCTCGCCGCAGCGGCTGACGCTCGCCGCCTCGATCGTGCTCGCCGCGGCCTGGCTGCTGTGGCCCTCGCCCGAGCGGGGCGAGCAGATCAGCACCCCGGCCTCCGATCCGATGACGACGGTGTGGGAGCGGTGGGGCCTGGAGCCCGAGGAGTGGCCCGGCGCGATCGGCGGCCGCCCGTGGGAGCCGCTGTCGTTCTTGGACGATTCGGCCGCGCTCGGCGTCGACGCCGACGGGCGATTGCTGTACGTCGAACGCGACGCCGGTGCGGCGAGCGCGACGGTCCTGTCCGATCCCGGCGGCGTGCCCGGCGCGGTCGCCACCGCCGCGACCGACGCCCACCTCGCCTGGATCGAGTCCGTGCCGGACGATCAGGGCCGCGTCGTCTCCGAGCTGTGGATCGCCGAGCGCGACGGGGCCGGCCGGCCCGGCGGGGCGCGGTCGCTGACGGCCGACACCGGCGACGTGGTCGCCGCCGGCGGCGCCTACGACCTCCAGTTCGCCGACGGCTACCTGCACTGGCTCTCCACCGTGCGAGCGTCCGAGCGCACCACCGAGCACCGCCGGGTGCGCCTGGATGGCGGCCCGGTCGCGGTCGAGGAGCACCCGGGCGCGTGGCAGGCCGCCGCGTGGCCGTGGCTGACCGGCACGGGCGTCCTGGGCCGGGCCGAGCTGGTGCGCGCCGACGACGGCTCGTCGGTCTTCCTGGACGCCGACGCTGACGAGCTGGCGATGTGCTCGGCGACGTGGTGCCGGCTCATCGCCACCGGCGCCGACGGATCGCGCATCGACCTGGTCCGTCCCGACGGGACCGGCCGGGTCACCGTCGCCGAAGGCTTCGCCTCGGCGGTGGCGGTCGACGTCGGGCTCCTCGACCGCTTCGAGCCGCTCGAGGAGTCGGTCGCCGAGGCCGGCGACGGCTACCGGTTGACGCTGTTCGACCTGCGGGATTCGGCGACGTATCTGGTGGCCGAGTCCGCCGGCCGCACCGGCGCCGACGAGCGTCGGCTGTGGTGGTCGACCGGCTCGGCGGACCTGCGGCGATGGCACGTGCTGGACCTCACGGACCTCGCTCGTTGAGCTGCGGCCCTCATCGGCGCGGGTAACGTCGAGTACGTGACTGAGCCACACGACACCGAGCCGACGCCGCCGCGGATCATGGGAATCCTCAACGTCACCCCGGATTCCTTCTCCGACGGCGGACGCTACCTCGACTTCGAGGACGCGGTCGGCCACGGCGAGCAGATGGCCGCCGAAGGGGCCGACCTCATCGACGTCGGCGGCGAGTCGACGCGGCCCGGCGCCGAGCGCGTCGACGCGGCCACCGAGACCGCCCGGGTCGTCGAGGTGGTGGCGGCACTGTCCGAGCGGGGGCTGGCGGTGTCGATCGACACCACGCGCGCCGCGGTGGCCGCCGCGGCGATCGAGGCCGGCGCGAGCGTGGTCAACGACGTCTCCGGCGGGCTGGCCGACCCCGACATGGCCCGCGTGGTCGCCGACACGGGCGTGCGGTGGGTGCTCATGCACTGGCGGGGTCACTCGCTGGACATGCAGCGGCTGGCGCACTACGAGAACGTGGTGGCCGACGTGAAGGCCGAACTCGAGGACCGCGTGGAGGCGGCGCTGGAGTCCGGAGTGGAGGCCGACCGGATCGTCATCGACCCGGGGCTGGGATTCGCCAAGACCGCCGAGCACAACTGGCGGCTGTCGGCGCACCTGCACGAATTCGTGGCCCTGGGCTACCCGGTGCTGTTCGCCTCCTCGCGCAAGTCCTACCTGGGCGGTCTGCTGGCCGACGAGAGCGGCAAGGCGCGCCCGGTGGGCCAGCGCGAGGCGGCGACCCTGGCGACCTCGGTGCTGGCGTTCGAGGCCGGGGCCTGGGGCGTGCGCGTCCACGACGTGGCCGGGACGGCCGACGCCAGGGCGGTGTGGCTCGCGACGAGGCGAGCCCACTGAGCCGATCCTATAGGATATAGGATATTTCCTATAGGCGGTGGGTCCGGTCGGGACGCTTCCTACAACTTGGAACTCCGGTTGCGGGTGTCTCGGCCTCGCCCGTACCATTCGGCACGTACTTCATCCAGAGCAGCTGAGGGGCCCGGCCCGACGAAGCTGCGGCAACCACCGGCGGTCTCCGCCGGCAGGTGCCAATTCCGGCCCGCCCTGCGGGGAAGATGAGGGAGGAGCCTTCTCGCATGTCCAACGCACTCTCTGCGGATCACGACGCACTGTTCGCCGAAAGCCCGGCCAAGGGTCTGGTGTGCCGCAACTGCGGTACCACCTACGGCCTGGTGGCGCAGCACGCCTGCTGGCAGTGTTTCGGTCCGCTCGAAGTCGACTACGACCAGGCCGCGCTCGCGCGGGTGACCCGCGCGCAGATCGAGTCCGGTCCGCAGAACCTGTGGCGCTACGCCCCGCTCCTGCCGGTCGGGGTCGACCCGGCCGACCGGGTGAGCCTCGATCCGGGCCTGACGCCCTTGATCGACGCGAAGCACCTGGCGCGGGCCCTGGGCATGAAGCGCCTGTGGGTCAAGGACGACAGCGCCAACCCCACGCATTCGTTCAAGGACCGCGTGGTCTCCACGGCCGTCTCGGCCGCGGTCAAGCTCGGCTTCGACCGCTTCGCGTGCGCCTCGACCGGCAACCTCGCCAACTCCGTGGCCGCGCACGCCGCGCGCGCCGGCATCCCGTCGACGGTGTTCGTGCCGCACGACCTGGAGCCGGGCAAGATCGTCCAGACCGCGGTCTACGGCGGGCAGCTGGTGGCCGTCGAAGGCTCCTATGACGATGTGAACCGGCTGTGCTCGGAGCTGACCGAGACCGACGAGTTCGAGTCGACCGCGTTCGTCAACGTCAACATCCGGCCCTACTACGCCGAGGGTTCCAAGACCCTCGGCTACGAGGTCGCCGAGCAGCTGGGCTGGCGCCTGCCCGAGCAGGTCGTGGTGCCCATGGCCTCGGGCGAGCTGCTCACCAAGATCCACAAGGCCTTCGACGAGACCGCCGAGATCGGGCTGACCGATCCGGGCAAGGTCCGCGTGTTCGGGGCGCAGTCGGCCGGGTGCAGCCCGATCGCCGACGCCTTCAGCGCCGGGACCGACGTGATCACGCCGGTCAAGCCGACCGGGATCGCCAAGAGCCTCAACATCGGCGACCCGGCCGCCGGGCCGTACGCGATCGAGGCGTGCCGTTCGACCGGCGGGGGCATGGCGAAGGTCGACGACGACGAGATCCGGGAAGGTATCAGACTCCTGGCCTCGACGACGGGCGTTTTCGCTGAAACGGCCGGCGGCGTCGTGGTGGCTACGCTCCGTAAGCTCCTGGAGTCGGGTCGGCTGGACCCGGACGCGGAGACGGTCATCTACAACACCGGCGATGGACTGAAGACTTTGGACGCGGTATCGTCGCTGGTGGGGCCCACTCACACCGTGAAGCCATCGCTCAAGTCGGCGCGCGAGGCGGGGCTGCTGGAGTCCTGATCGGAGTATCCGTGAAACGCTTGCCGAACTCCTGAAATTATCACTCTCCGTGACCGTTGTGAAGGCAAGTGTCGGGTACCCGACAGAAAGAAACGAACTTCGGGTCTTGACCCAATTCAGTGAATGCGCAAGAATTCTTTGTGCGGGAGGCCGCAGCTGTCCTGTCGCCACTCACCCGGTTGACTGCGAGTCCTGGGGCTAGAACGTGTCGAGCAGCGCCAGCCGGTGTCAGGAACTGCGGTCTCCCGACCAAGGCGCGTCGCCTGCTCCCCCATGTGCTTCCACCGGCTACGGTGCGGCCGCGAGGCCTCCCGCCGCATGTTCTTCGCTGCAACGGGCATACCCGTCTCGGGCTTCCTTACACCCGCTGATCCGGTACTTCCGGCCGATCGGGCCGCTCACCGCCCACCACGACCGCGTGCATCTCGGCCACCTGCGCCTCCAGGACGGCCAGGCGGCGGCTGAGCACCTCGGCCTCGGCCTTGTCCTCCTCGCCGGTCTGGGCCGCGACGCGGTCGACGAACCAGGACGCCAGCGAACCGCTCACCAGACCCACCAGCCCGATCGCGGCGAACATGAGGATCGAGGCCACGATCCGGCCGGTGGCCGTCTGCGGCACGAAGTCGCCGTAGCCGACCGTCGAGGCGGTCACCACCGACCACCACAGCGCGTCCCCGAAATTGTGGATCTGCGAACCCTCGATCCCCTGCTCGGCGTCGAGGATCGCCAGACTCGCCACCAGCAGGATCATGAGCGTGACCCCGGTGATGTAGACACTGGCCTTGGTGCGCAGCGAGGTCCGCGCGTGCCGGCTGAACACCTCGATGAGCACCAGCACCATCCGCACCAGCCGCAGCGGCCGCGCGAACGGGATGAGCACCATCACCAGATCGAGCGGATGGGTGTAGACGAACCGCCACCGGCGGCCCCGTCCGACCAGGACCAGCCGCGCCGCGTAATCGATCGCGAACAGCGCCCACACCCCGTAGTTCACCAGCTTCGCGGCGTCTTCCACCCACGACGGCAGACCGGTATGCAGAATCGGTGCGGCATAAGCGATCAGGAACAGCAGCGCCAGGATGAACAGCGGGGTGTTCGTCGCGCGCTCCCAGGCGGTGAGCTGCTCGGGCCAGCGCTGTGCGCGTTCTTGGGGGAATGGCGATGATGCAGGCACGCGCCCCAGGGTATCGACTCGGCCCTGGCCCGGGCAGCCCTCACCCTGGGCGAACGCGGTTCGCACCGCCTTCGCGCCCGGCATGCCGCCCGGCCCGAATTGTCGGCTCTGGCCGATGTGCGCGGACTACGATCCGCCTATGAACGACGATCCCTACTGGAACACCGAGGATCCCGGCGAGCGCTCGGGGCGCTTCAACGGCGGCGACGCCCTGGTGACCGACACGTTCGAACGCTGGTGGAACGCCTCGATCGCCACGGTCGCCCGCTCATGGCGTTCCATGGGGCTCATCCTCCTGGTCGGCGTCGTGCTGCCCCGGTGGATCCTCGGCGCCTTCGGCAACTTCGCCGCCCCCGATCCGGTGCCCGGCCGCCTGCAGCCGGAGCACCTGGTCGACGACTACTGGCCCGGACCGGCGGCCGCGGTCGTCGGCGGCCTGCTGAGCCTGGTGCTGCTGTACCTGGCCGCCGCGGCCGCCATGGCCGCCACGCGTTCGGCGGCCGCCGAGGCCGCCGGCGGGTTCCTCAGCATCGGCGAGGCGTTCTCGTTCGGGTTCGGCCACGGCTGGCGGCTGTGGCTGTGGGCGCTGCTGGCGTGGGTCACCATCGGCGTCGGCCTGGTCCTGTGCGTCCTGCCGGGTCTGTGGGCGGCCTTCGCGCTGAGCCTGATGGTGCCCGCCGCGACCTTCGAGCACCGACGCAGCCCGTACGCGCGGTCGATCCAGCTGACCCATTCGGCGTTCTGGGCCGCGCTGGGACGCTTGATCATCGTGGGACTGGTCCTGTTCGCCGCCAACGTCCTCATCGGCCTGCTGGGCGCGGTCCTGGCCGGGCTGTGGAAGACGGTCTTCTCCGGCTGGCTCGCCTCGATCCTCATCGTCGTCACCGAGGCGGCCATGGCGCTGCTGCTGCTGGCGCCGATGATCTGGGTGCTGGCGGCGATGCTGTGCTCGTACGCTTGGCTGCGCGGCCGCGTCGAGGCCGTCTCGGCCACATCGCTGTCGGCGGAGGCCGCCGGGCAGTCCGGGCCGTAGGGCGGGCGGGACCACTTGTTTCGTGCCCCGGATTGGCACTCTCGGTCGCAGAGTGCTATACCTGATTTGGCACTCTCAGAGTGCGAGTGCTAAACGCGATGAGGTGGTCGGGCCGGCGTCGATCGATGCGGGCCCACCGTCGCGGGGTGCCGCCTCACCGTCGACTAACGAACGTTATCCGAAAGGAAGCCATCTGCTATGGCGAAGATGATCGCATTCGACGAGGAGGCTCGCCGCGGACTCGAGCGGGGCATGAACGTCCTCGCGGAAGCCGTCAAGGTGACCCTCGGCCCCAAGGGCCGCAACGTCGTGCTGGACAAGAAGTGGGGAGCCCCCACGATCACCAACGACGGTGTCTCCGTCGCCAAGGAGATCGAGCTGGAGGACCCCTACGAGAAGATCGGCGCCGAGCTGGTCAAAGAGGTCGCCAAGAAGACCGACGACGTGGCCGGCGACGGCACCACCACCGCCACCGTCCTCGCCCAGTCGCTGGTGAAGGAAGGCCTGCGGGCCGTGGCCGCCGGCGCCAACCCGATCGCCGTCAAGCGCGGCATCGAGAAGGCCGTCGCCGCCGTCGTGGCCGAGCTCGAGGGCGCCGCCACCGAGGTCGACACCGAGGAGCAGATCGCCAACACCGCCTCCATCTCGGCCGGCGACGCCACCGTGGGCGCCATCATCGCCGAGGCCATGGAGAAGGTCGGCAAAGAGGGCGTCATCACCGTCGAGGAGTCCAACACCTTCGGCCTCGACCTCGAACTGACCGAGGGCATGCGCTTCGACAAGGGCTACCTGTCCGGTTACTTCGTGACCGACCAGGACCGCATGGAGGCCGTGCTGGAGGACCCGTACATCCTCATCGCCAACCAGAAGATCTCGGCGGTCAAGGACCTGCTGCCGGTCCTGGAGAAGGTCACCCAGACCGGCAAGCCGCTCCTGATCATCGCCGAGGACGTCGACGCCGAGGCGCTGGCGACCCTCATCGTCAACAAGGTCCGCGGCGTGTTCAAGTCCGTGGCCGTCAAGGCCCCGGGCTTCGGCGACCGCCGCAAGGCCATGCTCGGCGACATCGCCGTCCTCACCGGCGGCCAGGTCGTCTCCGAGGAGCTGGGCCTCAAGCTGGAGAACGCCAACATCGACATGCTGGGCACCGCCCACAAGGTCATCATCACCAAGGACGAGACCACCATCGTCGACGGCGCCGGCGAAGAGGACCAGATCAAGGGCCGGATCAACCAGATCCGCGCCGAGATCGACAACTCCGACTCCGACTACGACCGCGAGAAGCTGCAGGAGCGCCTGGCGCGCCTGGCCGGCGGCGTGGCCGTCATCAAGGTCGGCGCCGCGACCGAGGTCGAGCTCAAGGAGCGCAAGCACCGCATCGAGGACGCCGTGCGCAACGCCAAGGCCGCGGTCGAGGAGGGCATCCTCCCCGGCGGCGGCACCGCGCTGGTGCAGGCCGGCGCCACGGCCTTCGACAAGATCGAGGCCGAGGGCGACGAGGCCACCGGTGTGGAGATCGTCCAGCGTTCGCTGGGCGCCCCGCTGCGCGCCATCGCCGAGAACGCCGGCCTCGAGGGCGGCGTCGTGGTCGAGAAGGTCAAGGGCCTGCCCAAGGGCGAGGGCCTGAACGCCGCGACCGGCGAGTACGTCGACATGCTGGCCGCGGGCATCCCGGACCCGGCCAAGGTCACCCGCTCGGCGCTGCAGAACGCCGCGTCGATCGCCGGCCTGTTCCTGACCACCGAGGCCGTCGTCGCCGACGCCCCGGAGAAGGAGAACGCCGCCGCCGGCGGCGGTGCCCCCGACATGGGCGGCATGGGCATGATGTAACTCGGCCCAGCTGAGTGCGGCGAGGGAGAGTCGCTCACGGTAGAGTGAGTGGCTCTCCCTTTCTCTGTACTGGTCCGCCAGTGCAGACAGGCGCCAGCGCCTGCTGCGCCGGCTGCATACCGTTCTCCCAGAACGGTATGCAGCCTCCGGGCCCTCAGCGGTTCACAACGCGCCGGCGCCGGGATACGCTGGAACCATGCCCCCCCATCGTCGCAGAACCCTTGTGCCGGCGGCGATCAGCGCCCTGACCGCCGGCGCGGTCGCCTTCGGATCCCCCGCCGCGGCCGACGAGGCCCAAGCCCCCGAATACCGCGAAGACGGCCCCTACCAGCTGGTCTGCAACGACGACCCCGACGTCTTCGCCGACCGCAACGAAGCCGTGGCCTACAACCAGCGCATCGTCAACGAGCGACTGTTCGAGGAATGCCGGGCCGACGGCCACCGCGACGTCGCCGAGGCCCTGGCCGCGGTCGACGAACCGGCGACCAGGATCCTGATCCTGCCGGGCCGCTACACCGTCGAGGAGGCCATCGTCGTCGACGGCGCCGAAGACCTCCAGATCGAAGGCCTCGGCGACGGACCCGAGGACGTCGTCGTCGCGGCCGGCTACGACGCCGAAGCGGTCCTGGCCGCCGCCGACGCGACCGGGCTCTACCTCAAGGGCCTCACCCTCACCGGCGGCGGCGAAGCGGGGCTGACCGTGACCGGCTCGAGAGGCGTCACCATCGAGATGGTCCACGGCACCCGCAACGGCCGCAACGGCATCCGCATCGCCGACTCCACCGAGGTGCTCCTGGCCGACTGCGCGGCGTCGGTCAACGACGGCGCCGGCATCGCCGTGGCGGACGCCGACGCCGAAATCGGCGGCTGCGACTCGTCCGGCAACCTCATCGGACTGCTGAAGACCGGCGGCGGCGAAGCGACCGTCCAATCCAGCCGCCTCCACGGCAACACCGCCGGCCTGGTCGTCGCCGACACCGCCTCCGGGCACCGCCTGTCGGCCACGGCGAATGCGATCTACGAGAACAACACCGACCACTACGGCCGCCTCGAGTCCGCCGAATGCACCGGCCCCGCGGCCGAACGCGACTGGTCCTCGGGCGCGCTGTGCCCCGACCGGACCGCGCCCATCGGCGTCGGCATCCTCCTCACCGAAGCCAACGACACCACCGTCACCGGCAACCACATCTGGGGCCAGCAGACCGCCGCCGCCATGGTCTGGGGCGACCCCGGGCTCACCGAGGCCGGATCCCACCGCAACCGCTTCGAGGCCAACACCCTCGGCTACCGCGACGACGGCCAGCGCTTCCGCAACCGGCTCGACCTGTGGTGGGACGGCCAAGGCGAGGGCAACTGCTTCGACGAGCCCGCCGCCCTCCACACCACCCCGGCCGTGCTGCCCGGCTGCGAGGCCGCCTCGGGCCCGAACCGGCTGGCCGCCGAACCGGTCAAGACCTACAAGGTCTGGCAGTGCGGCACCGGCGCGGTCGAGGCCGGCGTGCCGGACGGATGCGACTGGTTCGGCGCGAAGTTCACCGACCGGCTGGAGTTCCAGGCCTCGGTGCTGTTCGCCGCGGCCCTGCTGTTCCTGACCGGCGCCGGCTGGCTCGGCGCGGCCCGCTCGGAGGAGCCCCCGGCGCCGATGTCCATGACGTTCTCGGCCATCGCCACCGGTTCGGCCGCGCTGCTGATGGTCCTGGCCTCGTGGTCGGGCCGCAGCGACTACGAGGCGCTGGCGATCGGGCTGTGGGGCGTGGGCTGGATCCTCGCCGGACGGTCGTGGTTCTCCTCGCGGCTCAACGTCTTCGGCGGCTTCACGTGCCTCATCGGCGGTCTGGCGCTGCTGGACGCGATCGACCGGGGCGTGTGGATCATCCCGGTCATGCCGTTCTCGCCGGCGTGGATGTGGCTGCTGCTGTTGCCGCTGTGGACCCTCTTGGCGCTCGCGGCGGTGTTCCGGCGCCGCCCGAAGCAGCCGGCCGGGCCGCCGGTCGAGCGCACCCCGGCGACGGTCCCGGTCTACAACCGCTTCGATTGGTAGCCACCGATCGCGTAGGGTTACGGCATGACTTGGAGCTGGCAGATCGAAGACGCCGACGGCAACGCCCTCGAGACTCCCGACGCCGACTTGAGCAGCCAGGGGGACGCCGAGTCGTGGCTCGGCGAGCGCTGGCGCGACTTCGTCGACGAGGGCGCCGCCACCGCGGTCCTCAAGGAGGACGGCCGGACGGTCTACCGCATGGCGCTGGACGCGGCCGACGATTAGCTTCGCCGGTGCGCGCGCCGCCGCTATAGGCTGGGCGGCGTGACCGACTCTGGCTCTCTCACCCTTACCGCGGCCCGCGCCCGCGCGGCCCTGGACGCCCGCCGCGGGATCGTGCGGCTGCACGCCGAAGTCCTCACCGCGCTGGGGATCGGCGCCGGGGACGCGGTCGAACTGTCCGCCAAGCGGACCTCGACGGCGATCGCGCTGGCCGCCGACCGGTACGCCTCGCGGCGGGCGCTGTACGCCGACGATCTGACCCTGGGGAACATCGGCGCCCGGGACGGCGACGCGGTCCGGATCGGTCCGGCCAGCCTGGCCGCGGCCGACCGGGTGGTCTTGTCGGGGCCGGCGTCGGTGGTCGCGGTGGTCGACCCGGACACGCTGCGGCTGGCGCTGCTGAGCAAGGTCGTCGGCGAGGGCGACGACGTCTCGCTGCTGCCGATCGAGCTCGAAGGCGGCCGCAAGGAGGCCGTCTCGGCCGCGCGGGCGACGCTGAACAACGTCCTCGGCATGGGCTGGACGACGATGGTGCTCAACGTGGTCGAGTCCTCGCCGCCGCGTTCGGCGATGATCACCGCCGACACGCTGGTGCGGTGGGAACAGGACGCTCCCGAGTCGATCGACGTGCCGCTGCCGGGGCGGGGCCGGGTGGCGAGCCTGCGCCGGCCGAGGGCGTCGGCGCCGGAGCCGGCGGGCGCCGACGCGGTGCCCGAGCGGTCCGCGCCGATGGTCCGGGCCGAGGAGTCCCGCCGGGTCGAGCACGTGCCGTACGAGGAGCTCGCGGGCGTGCGGATCCCCGCCGAGGAGCTGCGCGAGCTGCTCGATCTGGGTTTCAATCACCGCGAGGTGCTCACTGTGGTCGGCACCGACATGACCCTGGGCGTGCTGGTCACCGGACCGTCGGGGTCCGGCAAGGCGACGATGGTCAGGTATGGCGCGGGCGAGGTCGGCGGCGGCGTCGGCGCAGTGCCGGGCCCGGAGCTGGCTGCGGTCGAGGCGAACGCGGCGGCCGAGCGGCTGCGCCGGGCCGCCGCCGCGCTGCCGTCGCCGGGGGTGCTGCTGGTGACCGGCGTCGAGGCGATCGCGCCGGCCGAGGGGCAGCGGCCTGTGGGGACGATGTTCAAGAAGCTCGTCGAGGAGGTCCTCGCCGACGGCCGCGCGATCGTGTGCACCACGTCGAGGGCCGAGGACCTCGACGCCGATCTGCGCGCCCGTCTCGAGCACGAGGTGGTCGTGCCGATGCCCGACGCCGAGGCCCGCCGGGAGCTGCTGCTGTACTTCACTCGCGGCATGAAGGTCGCCGAGGACGTGAAGCTCGAGTCGGTGGCGCACCGCTCGCCCGGCTACGTGGCCGCCGACCTGGCCACGATGGTGCGCGAGGCCGGGGTGCGGGCGGCGATGCGCGCCAAGGCCGGCGGGGCGACGGCGCTGCAGCGCGCCGATTTCGACGCGGCGCTGGAGTCGGTGCGGCCCTCGAGCATGGCCGGCGACTCGGTCGAGCTCGGCGGGCTGACGCTGGCCGACGTCGGCGGCATGGAGGACCTCAAGCAGACGCTCACCGAGACGGTGCTGTGGCCGCTGACGTACCCGGACGCGTTCACCCGCTTGGGGATCGAGGCGCCGAGGGGGATCCTGCTGTACGGGCCGCCCGGCTGCGGCAAGACCTACATCGTGCGCGCCGTCGCCGGCGAGGGCCACGCGAACGTGCTGAGCGTCAAGGGCTCGGAGCTGCTGAACAAGTGGGTCGGGGAGTCGGAGAAGAACGTCAGGGAGCTGTTCCGCCGGGCCCGCCAGGCGAGTCCGACGCTGATGTTCTTCGACGAGATCGACGCGCTCGCTCCCGTCCGCGGCGGCGGCACCGACGGGGGCACCGCCGACCGGGTGGTGGCCGCGCTGCTGACCGAGTTGGACGGCGCGGAGGCCCTGCGCGACGTCGTGGTGGTGGGCGCGACGAACCGACCGGACATGATCGACCCGGCGCTGCTGCGCCCGGGCCGGCTCGAGCGGCTGGTGTACGTGCCGCCGCCGGACGCCGGGGCCCGCGCCGACATCTTGCGCGCCAACGCGAAGAACGTGCCGTTCGCCGACGACGTGGACTTGGACGAGGTCGCCGACGAGCTGTGGCTGTACTCGGCGGCCGACTGCGCGGCGCTGGTGCGGGAGGCGGCCTTGACGGCGATGCGCGAGTCGCTCGACGCCTCGGTGGTCACCGCCGCGCACCTGGAGCGGGCCACCGAGCGGGTCCGGCCGAGTCTCGACCCCGAGCAGCTGGAGTACCTCGAGCGTTTCGCCGGCGCCCGCGAGTCCTGACCGCCGGGTTCAGGCGTCGCCGTCGAGATCGGTGCGCTGGCGGACCACGCGGGGCCCGGCGTCGGTCAGCTCCATCTCGTAGAGCTTGCCGCGGGCGTTCACGAAGGGCCGGTGCAGGACCATCATCAGCTCGCCTTCGAAGGTCGAGAACAGCATGCCGTGGCCCGAGTCGCCGCGGACCAGCGGTTCGCCTTGGGTCCAGGGGCCTTCGAGCCTCCCGGTCTCGGAGACGGCGTAGGTCTGGACGTAGTCGCCGTCGAGGCGGCCGTCGGCGAGGCGGCGCTTCTCGTAAGTCGACCAGAGGCACACCAGCGCCCCCGACGGCGTCCGGTACAGCTGCGGGCCGTCGGTCACGTACGGGGCGATCTGGTGCGGCACGCCGGCGGGCAGCTGCCGGGTGATCCAGGGGGCGTCGGATCCCTTGAACAGCAGGACCGGTTCGCCGTCGACCGCGTCGAGGCCCGCCGTGAGGGGGTAGGCCTCGATGGTGCCGTCGACGCGCTGGAGCCACTCGTTCGCGTAGACCATCCAGGGCCGGTCCCACGGGTCGACGTAGAGCGTGCCGTCGAGCGTCATCAGCTCGGCCGGCAGGATCGGCGCATCGGTCCGGAGCATGCGGAACGGGCCGGTCAGCGAGTCGGCGACGGCGACGATCGTGGAGCGCCGGTGGGTCGGGAGCGCCAGCGGCAGTCCGTACCGGTCGGGCGCGGGCCGGTCCAGCACGGCCCGGTCGTCGTGCAGGGTCGTGAACAGGTACCAGGAGTCGCGCCACCGGTGGACTTCGGGCGCCCAGCCGCCTTGCCGCGCCCACGGCCGGCGCTCCTGCTCGTCGACCAGGAACACCGGGACCGGTTCGGCCCAGTCGCGGAGGTTCGGCGACCGGTAGACCATGGCGCCGACGCCGCCGCGTCCGACCGGTCCGGTCGCGTCGGCCGTGAAGCCCCGGCATGCGGTGTAGAGGTGGTACAGGCCGGTGTCGGGGTCGGGGACGACGAAGGGGTCGTGCAGGGGCATCTGCGGCAGGCGCAGCGGGTGTTCGGTGGGCCGGGCGGCCGTGGGCCGATCCGCCCCCGCCGCCGGAGGACTCATCGTGAGAACGCTATCAACGGGTGGGCGGGCTGTCAATCGACGCGGCCGCCCCACCACTGTTCGGCCTGGGCCATAAAGCGGCGCACCGGGTTCTGGCGCGGGATCTCCTCGCTGCGGGGACCGGGGTGCGGGACTTTGAAGCCCGGTTCGATCAGGCGCGGCCGCAGCGGCTCGGCCGGTTTGATCCACGAGTCGGTCGCGGCCCCGTCGGGGTCGGCGGCCCACTCGCGGCCGGCGTGCTCGAGTCCGACGGGGAAGACGGTGACCCCCTCGCGCCCCACCCGGATCCGCAGGAAGCACTTCTGGTCGATGATCGACAGTCCGGCGAACAGCTCGTTGGCGTTGACGCCCAGCCGGTTCGCGACGACCAGGTACAGGCCCACCAGCCAGGTGCCGACGAGTCCGGCGATCGGCAGATAGGCCACGAAGGACCAGAAGTCGACCCACGGCAGCGCCTCGAACGCTCGGGCGCCGGCCCATGCCAGTCCTATCTGGGCGGCCCCGTGCCCGAGCCCGAGCAGGTAGTGCTTGAGGCGCCGCTGCCCCTGGCCGGGATGCGCGAAGGCCACGCCGGCGGCCAGCAGGAGCGCCGCCACCGCCGCGAAGGTCCCCGCGCCCTCCAGTATGGAGACGGTGGCGATGAGCATGATGATGCTCATCAGGAGCGTGAAGCCCTTGTTGAGCCACGGCAGCCGCCCGAAGATCCCCAGGGCGTAGCCCAGGGAGCGCGAGCGGCTCGGAAAGGTCTTGGTGAGCCGGTACTCGCGCTGGGGCGCGTCGGGTTCGCTGATGCTCTTGCGCGGCGCGGCGAGCGTCTCGGGCAGGTTGTGCGTCGGCGAGAGGTACGCTCCCCCGCCGCCGGCGGTCACCAGGTGCCGGGCGCCGTCGACTTCGGCGTAGTGCGCGTAGTGGTGCCGGTCGCCGGTGAGGATCAGGGGCACCTCGGCGTTCCGCTCGGCGACCACGTCGCGGATGAAGTGGTCGATCCGGTCGAAGGAGCGCGGGTTGTCCTCGGTCCACACCCACGACGGCTGCGGCACGCACAGTATGACCTGGTCACCGCGCTGGAGGTCCCGCGCGGCGCGCTTGAAGTACTCCAGCTGCGGCCGGTCGAGGTGGGCGTCGAACTGGGCGTCGACGGCGAACAGCCACCAGCGGTGCGGCAGGCGCAGCGCGAAGTAGGAGCGCGTCTGCTCGGTCCGGTAGCCGCCGATGCTGCGGCCCTCGACGAATTGGCGGCCGAAGGCGGTCAGGCCGTCGAACCAGTCGTGGTTGCCCGGGATCGCGTACAGCGACACCGGCGTCGCCGGGTTCGCCGCCTCGTAGGGGCCCTTCATGCGGTGCTCGTACTCGCGCCAGTTCGCGGCCGGGTAGACCTCGTCGCCGCCCATGACCAGGATGGAGCCGCGCGGCAGCGACCGGCCGTCGACGTCGAGTTCGGGCTGCGCCAGCAGGTAGGCGATCGAATAGGTCGGGTCGAACCCGTCGCCGATGTCGGCGACGTAGTCGATCCAGACCTCGTCGGCGTCGTCGTGGCCGAAGACCCGCTGCGGGCGGCCGCCGAAGATCTCCCGCTTGTCGAGGTAGCCGCCGAGCAGCCGGGCGAGTCCGAACCGGGCCGAGGTCTCGGTGAGCGTGCGCGGCGACATCCACCGCACCGGGCGCTGGGGGATGAAACGGAGTTCTTCGGGGCTCAGATCGCGCGGGCGGTGAGACATGCGCACATAATGTCACGTTTGGGCCTCGGTGGGGAGTCCGCGTGCGGCCCGCGTGGTCGGCCGTTCGGCCGAGGGCGCCGAAAACGCGGTTACCGTCGAGGCCATGACCCGAAAGGCCAGTTGGACCGACCGCCTCCACCGGATAGGGATGCGCACGCTCAAGATCGGCGTCGTCTGCGCTCTGCTGCTGACGCTCGCGGCCGAGTCGCTCTCCAGCGGACCGGAGGAGCCGATGCCCGTCGGCTCCCCGCTGGGGTGGCTGGAGCTGGCGATGGGCCTGGCGTCGATCGGCGTGTACTGGCGCTACCGTCCGGGCCGCAAACGCTGGATCGCCTACACCGCGGGCGCTTCGGTGGCGGTCACGCTCCTGGGTGCGGTGCTGGCCCCCGATCGCGGCATCGGGGTGGCCGAGAGCTTCGCGCTGCTGCTGCTGATGCTGTACGCCGTGCGGCACTTGGACGCGCCGCCGGGCCGCTGGGTCGCCTATCTGCTGGGCGCGGCGATCGCCTTGATCGGCCTGCGGTTCTTCGTCCACCCCGGCTCGCTGGTCGGCGGCGAGGTCATGATGCTCATGGCCCTGTCCACGGTGGTCGGCTTCGGCGCCTACCTGCGCGGGCTCGATCAGCTGCGCCGCGAGACGCAGGAGGAGGTGCGGCGGGCCGAGCGGCTGGAGCTGGCGCGGGAGATGCACGACTTCGTGGCGCACCACGTGACCGGGATGGTGGTGCTGGCGCAGGCCGCGCAAGTGGCCCGGACCGATCCGAAGCGCTCGTTCGCCGACATCGAGGAGGCCGGGCTGGCGGCGCTGGCGTCGATGCGGCGGATGGTGACGGTGCTGCGCGCCGAGGACGCCGGGGCCGGGGTGAACCCGCTGGGCGACCTGTCGCAGATCGAACGGCTGGTGGACCGGTTCAGCCGCGAGGGTACCGACGCGACCTGCTTCATCTCCCCCGAGCTGGCCGAGAAGGTCGCGCCCGAGATCGCGGCGACGGCGCACCGGGTGGTGCGCGAGTCGCTGACGAACATCCGCAAGCACGCCCCTGGGAGCAGACGGGTGCGCGTGGTCGTGGCGGCGACCGGTTCGGACGGCATGGAGGTGTCGGTCCGCGACGACGGCCGCGCGGCCCGCAAGAAGCTGGCCGACACCGGCTCCGGCCTGGGGCTGCTGGGCCTCGGCGAGCGGGTCGAGGCGGTCGGGGGCCGGATCCGGGCGCAGCCGCGGCCCGAGGGCGGCTGGGAGGTCGTCGCCTGGCTGCCGTACGCCTCGCCCGAGCCGCACGAGGCGACGCGGGACGCTCGGGCGGCCGGTTGACGCCGCCGGCCCGCCGTGGGTGGAGAGCGAACGGCCCGTGACCGGGTCTGACCTGGTCACGGGCCGTTCTGCAGCTGGTGGCAGGTGTAGGATTCGAACCTACGTAGGCAATGCCGGCTGATTTACAGTCAGCTCCCTTTGGCCGCTCGGGCAACCTGCCGTGCCGTGTGGCGTGAGCAAGGATAGCGCCCCGCCCCGGGCCTCGCGCAAGCGGGCCCGGGCCCGGTGAGACCGCGTTCACCGCGGCGGGGATCGCGGCCACGGCCTCCAGCGCGCCGGCGGCCGAAGACTAAGCTTGACGCCCGTCGCCCTCACCTACCGGAAGGACTGGTTTCCATGGCTGACGCCTCGTTCGACATCGTCTCCGAGATCGATCTGGCCGAGCTCGACAACGCCGTCAATCAGGCGCAGCGGGAGCTGTCGACCCGGTTCGACTTCCGCGGGACCGGCGCCCGGGTCGAACGCGGCGGCGAGGAGGCGGCGGTCCTGACCGCCGAGACCGAGGACCGGGTCAAGGCCGCCTTGGAGGTGCTCAAGGAGAAGCTCGTCAAGCGGGGCATCTCGCTGAAGGCGATGGAGGCCTCCGATCCGCGCCAGTCGGGCAAGGAGTCGAAGATCGACGTGTCCTTCCAGCAGGGCATCGGCCAGGAGCACGCCAAGAAGATCGGCAAGATCATCCGCGATGAGGGCCCCAAGGGCGTCAAGCCGCAGATCCAGGGCGACAAGCTGCGCGTGACCGGCAAGAAGCGCGACGACCTGCAGGAGGTCATCGCGCTGCTCAAAGGCAAGGACCTCGACGTCGCGCTCCAGTTCACCAACTACCGCTGAGCGAGGCGCCGTTCGGTGAGGCGGAGACGAGGACCTCGACGTCGCGCTCCAGTTCGCCGACTACCGCTGAGCCGGCTCGGCCGCGTCATTCGGTGAGGCGGTGCGTCAGGCCGGTGTGGCGTTTCCCGGTGCCGGCGGTGCGCACCGCCGCGGCCAGCGCCTGCTTGGATCCGACGAGGACCACCAGACGCTTGGCGCGGGTGATGGCGGTGTAGAGCAGGTTGCGTCGCAGCATCGTCCATGCGCTGGTGGTCACGGGGATCACGACCGCCGGGTATTCGCTGCCTTGGGAGCGGTGGACGGTGATGGCGTAGGCGTGGACGAGCTCGTCGAGTTCGGTGAAGTCGTATTCGACGTCCTCGTCTTCGTCGGTGCGGATGGTGAGCGTCTGGGCTTCGAGGTCGATGGCCTCTACGACGCCGACGGTGCCGTTGAAGACCCCGGCGACGCCTTTGCCGTAGTTGTTGCGGATCTGGATGACCTTGTCGCCGACTCGGTAGACGCGCCCGCCGTAGCGGCGTTCGCTCACGCCCTCGCGGGCGGGGGTGAGCGCTGCTTGGAGTTTGTGGTTGAGGTTGCCGGCGCCGGGTCCGCCGCGGTGCATCGGGGTGAGGACCTGCACGTCGCGGACCGGGTGGAGCCCGAACCGGGCGGGGATGCGGCGGGCGACGATGTCGACCACGTGGTCGGCGACGAGGTCGTTGTCCTCGCTGGCGAACCAGAAGCAGTCGTCGTAGCCCTCCAGGAGGGGGAATTCGCCGACGTTGACGCGGTGGGCGTTGGCGACCACGCCGGATTCGGCGGCCTGGCGGAAGATGCGGGTGAGGCGGACTCGGGGGACGGTGTCGGCTTCGAGGATGTCGCGGAGGATCTCTCCGGCGCCGACGCTGGGCAGCTGGTCGACGTCGCCGACCAGGAGCAGGTGCGCGCCGGGCGGGACGGCTTTGACGAGCTTGTTGGCCAGGACGGTGTCGAGCATGGAGGTCTCGTCGACGACGAGGAGGTCGACGTCGAGGGGGTTGTCGCGGTCGTAGGCGGCCTCGCCGCCGGGTCGCAGTTCGAGCAGTCGGTGCAGGGTGGTGGCTTCGTGGCCGGTGAGCTCGGCGAGTCGTTTGGCGGCGCGGCCGGTGGGCGCGGCGAGCATGACCTTGGCGCGCTTCGCCCGAGCGAGGTCCACAATGGCTGAAACGGTGAAGCTCTTGCCGCATCCGGGGCCTCCGGTGAGGACCGCGACCCGTTCGGTGAGCGCGAGTTCGACCGCCTCGGCCTGTTCGGGGGCCAGTTCGGCGTCGCGGCGCCGCCGCAGCCAGTCGAAGGCCTTGTCCCAGTCGACGTCGGCGAAGCAGGCCAGGCGGTCGGCTTCGGCGCGCAGCAGGCCGAGCAGGCCCGAGGCCAGGCCCCGTTCGGCGTGGTAGAACGGCGCGAGGTACCGGGCCGGGACGGTGGTGTCGCCCATGGGGATCTGGTCGGCGATGACGTGTTCGGCCTCGGCGGTGAGTGCTTCGAGCGCCTCGGTGACCGGGCCGCGTTCGAGCCCGAGCAGCTCGACGGTGTCGCCCACGAGGTTCGGGGCCGGCAGGAAGCAGTGTCCGGCGTCGCCGGCTTCGGAGAGGGTGTACTGGAGGGCGGCCTTGACGCGCTCGGGCGAGTCGTGGGGGATGCCGACGGCGCGGGCGACCGCGTCGGCGGTCTTGAAGCCGATCCCCCACACCTCGTTCGCGAGCCGGTAGGGCTCGTTCTTGACCACGCCGATGGCGGCGTCGCCGTACTTCTTGTAGATCCGCACCGCCAGCGAGGTCGAGACGTCGACCGACTGCAGGAAGACCATGACCTCTTTGATGGCCCGCTGCTCTTCCCAGGCCGCGGCGATCGACTCGGTGCGTTTGGGGCCCAGGCCCGGGACTTCGATGAGGCGGTCGGCTTCGGTGTCGATGACCTCGAGGGTGCGCTCGCCGAAGTGCGCGACGATCTTCTCGGCGGTCTTGGGTCCGATGCCTTTGATGAGCCCTGAGCCCAGGTACCGCTCGATGCCCTGGACGGTGGCCGGCAGGACCGTCCGGTACGACCAGACTTCGAACTGGCGGCCGTACTTGGGGTGGGTGGTCCACCGCCCGGTCAGGTCGAGGCTCTCGCCGACCTGGGCGCCCAGCAGCGGGCCGACGATCGTGAGCGGTTCGGACCCCGACCTGGCGGTGGAGGCGCGGGCGATGGTGTAGCCGGTCTCCTCGTTCGCGTACGTCACGCGCTCGAGGACCGCCTCCAACGTCGTTGCGCCAGGCCGGGGCTCGTGCATGGCTCCATGCTATGGGCCGGCTGTGACAGCGGCTCAGTCCCTCCGGCCTCCGTCGTCGGTCCCGGCTTCGCCGTCCGATGCGGACGACTCGGGCCCGGTCTCGGGGTCGCCGGCGGCCTCGGGCCGGGCGCCGACCGGGGCCGGCACGGCGTCGGAGGGCAGCATCCGCCAGTCGGGGTCGGCGAAGAACCGCTTGGTCTCGCGGTAGACGACCGGCGAGAGGATGACCAGGCCGATGAGGTTCGGCAGCGCCATCAGGCCGTTGGCGATGTCGGAGAAGCCCCACAGCAGGTCGAGGCTGGTGACCGCGCCGAGGTAGGCCACGAGGACGAACACGATCCGGTACGGCAGGATGAGCCGCCGGCCGCTGAACCGCTCGAGGCATTTCTCGCCGTAGTAGGACCAGCCGATGAGCGTCGAGAACGCGAACGTGGCGATCGCGATGGTGACGATGAGCCCGCCGATGGTGCCGCCGGCGGTGCCGAGACCGCCCAGGCCGGTCTCGAACGCCAGGCGGGTGAGCGCGGCCGAGCCGAGCAGCCGCTCCTCGCCGTCGACGACCTCGGTGGTGCCGAGCACGCCGGTGACGACGATGACCAGTCCGGTGAGGGTGACCACGATGAGCGTGTCGATGAACGTCTGGGTCATCGACACCATCGCCTGCCGCACCGGCTGGTCGGTCTTCGCCGCGGCCGCGGCGATGCCGCCGGTGCCGAGCCCGGATTCGTTGGAGAACATGCCGCGGGCCACGCCGGCCCGGATGACGGTGAGGATCGCCGCGCCGGTGAAGCCGCCGACCGCCGAGGCGCCGGTGAAGGCCTGCTCGAAGATCGTGGCGAAGGCGGTGCCGACGACGCCGATGTTGAACGCGATGACCGCCAGCGCGCCGGCGATGTAGAGCACGATCATGAGCGGGACCAGCGCCGAGGCGACGCGGCCGAGCCATTTGATGCCGCCGAGGATGACCAGGCCGACGGCGACGAGGATGACCGTGCCGGTCCACGACGGGGTCCAGAAGGTCTCCTCGGGCAGTTGGCCCTGGACGGCGCTGGAGACGTTGCCGGACTGGACGGCGTTGCCGATGCCGAAGCTGGCGATGACGCCGAACACGGCGAAGGCGATCGCGAGGATCTTGCCGAGCGGTCCGCGGATGCCTTCGGAGAGGTACCACTGGGGTCCGCCGGACTGTTCGCCTTTGGCGTTGACGCGACGGTATTTGACGCCCAGGAGCGCTTCGGAGTACTTGGTGGCCATGCCGACCAGGCCGGTGACCCACATCCAGAACAGGGCGCCGGGGCCGCCGAGGGCGATGGCGGCCCCGACGCCGCCGATGTTGCCGACGCCGACGGTGGCGGCGAGGGCCACCGAGAGGGCCTGGTAGTGGCTGATGTCGCCTTTGGCTTCGCCTTCGCCGCGTTTGAACAGCGCCAGCCACAGGCCGTAGCCGAGGCGGCGGAGCTGGATGCCCGAGAGCAGGGCGGTGAGGTAGAGGCCGACGGCCAGCAGCAGCGGGATGAGCAGCCAGGGGCCCCACACGAAGTCGACGACGGTGTCGACGCGGTCGCCGTAGTCGGCGTTGAGGTCGTCGGCCCATCGCTGGAGCGCGTCGGTGACCGGGTGCAAGAAGTCCAAGTTTCCTCCTGGGGGCGCTCGGGGGCGTGGTTGTCGGCCGGGCGCGTCGTTTTCGCGCAGCATGAGCATATAGGCGGTTTGTCGTAGCCGAACGCTATGGTGACGGCCATGAGTGAGCAATGGTTCGAAGGTCCGCTGTTGGGTTTCGACACCGAGACGACGGGGGTGAACTGCGCCGAGGATCGGATCGTGCAGGCGGCGCTGGTGACCGTCGATCCGGTGGAGCCCGGTGAGGAGCGGCTCGGCTGGATGGGCGAGTCGTGGCTGATCGATCCGGGGGTGCCGATCCCGCCGGGGGCCTCGGAGGTGCACGGGATCACCGACGCGCAGGTGAGGGAGTCCGGGCAGGAGCCGAAGCTGGCGCTGGGGGAGGTCGCCTCGAGCCTGTCGGCGGCGATCGAGGCCGGTACGCCGCTGGTGGCGTTCCGGGCGGGGTTCGATCTGACGATGCTGTCGTACGAGCTGGACCGGTACGGCATCGAGCAGCCGGAGTGGTCCCGGGCGGTGGTGATCGACCCGTCGGTGCTCGACAAGCGGGTCGACCGGTACCGGCGCGGGAAGCGGACGTTGGGGGCCACGGCCGAGCAGTACGGGGTGGTGCTGGACGGGGCCCATTCGGCGACCGGTGACGCGGTGGCGACGGTGGCGCTGGCGCGGGTGATCGGCTCGCGGTTCCCGGAGGTGCGGATGGACGCGCGGGAGCTGCACGAGGCGCAGGTGCGCTGGCATGCCGAGGACGCGGCGTCGCTGGAGGCCTATTTCCGGCGCAAGGGCCGCATGGAGGTCGTGGAGCGGCGGTGGCCGCTGGCCAGGTAGCGGCGGAGGCGGGGCCTCGGTGAGGTGCTAGTGGCCGAGGCCGGGGTGCTCCTCGTATTCGCGCTCGACCGGTTCGGTGGGCGGGCCGACGGGGACTTCGACCGTTTCGGTCTGTTCGCCGGAGAACTGGAAGGTGACCTCGACGGCCTCGCCGCTGAGGAGGTCTTCGGACAGTCCCTGGAGGGCGAGGTGCTGGTCGGTGGTCTGGTCGAGGCGCACGTATTCGCCCGGGGCGATCTCGAGCGGCAGGCTCGACTCGCCGCCGACGAGGGCGACTTCGGAGGCCGCCTCGGTCGCGACGCCGGTGAGGCGGATCGTCTCGGTGCCCTCGTTGGCGATCCAGACTTTGAGCGGGGCGTCGTCGCCGGCTTCGTACCCTTCGGGTGAGGGGAACTCGACTTGGAGGTCGCGCAGGGCGATGTCCTCGCCGACGTCGACGTTGACTCCGGCGATGGCCGTCTGCTTGGTGTCGGTCTGGGTCACCTGACCGGCGCCGCAGGCGGTCAGCGCGGTCGCGGTCGCCGCCGCGATGCCGAACGCCGCCGCGCGACGGGCGATGGTCGCCGTGCTCATTCCCCTGGCCACTGCTGGTCCTCCCGTAGTCCTGAAGGCATGCTGCCGACAGCCTAGACGACCGGCCCGGGGCCGCTCGCCCAACCTGCCGGGCGCGGAGTAGTGGGTCTCACTCGTATTCGGTCCGGTCTCGCGGGCCGGAATCGGCGGTGGAGAAAACGCGCCGAAACCGCTTGTGAAACGTCCTCATCAGGCGGCGGGACCGCTCCTGTGCCGATTCGCCGCGTTGGGCGTTTCGCGCCTCATTCGTCATAGGCGTGTCCGTTCGGGATCGTCAAGGTGCCGTAGAGTAATCAATCACATACCAATTGACCAGGGCATTCATGGCGATCCGCTGTCGGGTTTCACCACGATGACGTGTTAGGCTAGACACAGCGAAAGGGGTTTCGATCCTATGGGTTTTAGTGTCGGCGAGACCGTTGTCTACCCCCACCACGGGGCCGCACTCGTTGAAGCTGTGGAAACTCGCGTCATCGGCGGTATCGAACAGGAATACCTCGTGTTGCGAGTCGAGCAGGGTGACCTCACGGTCAAGGTTCCAGCCAAGAACGTCGAACTGGTCGGCGTGCGCGAAGTCGTCGGCGCCGACGGCCTCAATGAGGTCTTCGAAGTGCTGCGCGCGCCGCACACCGAGGAACCCACCAACTGGTCGCGGCGCTACAAGGCGAATGTCGAGAAGCTGGCCTCCGGGTCCCCGCTCAAGATCGCCGAGGTCGTCCGCGACCTGTGGCGGCGCGACCGGGAACGCGGCCTGTCGGCCGGAGAGAAGCGCATGCTCTCCAAGGCACGCGAGATCCTCGTAGGAGAGATCGCGCTGGCCGAGGACTGCATCAAGGACGAGGCCGAGAACGTCTTGGACAAGGTCCTGCTCTCGGAGGCTCCGGTCAAGTAGCCTCCGGCTCGCATCAGCGCGTACATACGAGTGAGTTCCAGTTCTCCATCCGTGGTCGTCGGGCACGGCACTGACGTGCACCGCTTCGACGCCGAACAGCCGTGCCGTCTGGCATGCCTGGAATGGCCCGGCGAACCGGGCCTGGCCGGGCACTCCGACGGCGACGTGGCCGCGCACGCGGCCTGCGACGCGGTGCTGTCGGCCGCCGGTCTCGGCGACCTCGGATCCAACTTCGGCACGTCCCGACCCGAATGGTCCGGCGCCTCCGGCGCGGCCCTGCTGACCGAGACCGCCCGCCTCGCCGGCGAGGCCGGATGGCGGATCGGCAACGTCAGCGTCCAGATCATCGGAGCGCGACCCAAGATCGGGCCCCGCCGCGCCGAGGCCGAGGCCGCGCTGGCCGAGGCGATCGGCGCTCCCGTGCGGCTGTCGGCGACCACCACCGACGGCCTGGGCTTCACCGGACGCGGCGAGGGCCTGGCCGCGACCGCGGTAGCGTTGCTGTTCCCATCGCAGATGAACTCGGCGAAGCAGTCCGAGATCTGGTGAACTTCGAATACCGAACGGACGCTCGCACCCGGGAGTAGGTTCATGGACGACGACCCCACCCGCCGCACGGTCGCCGAGCACCTCGAGCGCGCCGAGCTCATGTACGACCTCGACCGCCTCCCCGAGGCCCGCGGCGAGATCGACGCGGCCCTGCGGGTCGACCCCTTCGACGCCGACGCCAACGCCATGGCCGGCGTCATCGCCCTGGCCGAACACGACCCCGACCAGGCCCTGGTCTTCGCCGGCGCCGCCCTCGCGCACGACCGCGGCCACCGCCGGGCCCTGATCGTGCGCGGCTACGCGCTGGCCGACGCCGAACGCCGCGACGAGGCGCTGCAGGCGGCCGCGAGCCTGCTCGAACTCGACCGGACCTCCTGGCTCCACCACGTCCACTACGCGCTCATCACCCGCCGCGCCGGCGCCGCCCAGCCGGCCCTGGACGCGGCCTGGAACGCGGTGAACCTCGCCCCGGACCAGCCGCGCACCCACCTGGCGCTGGCCGCGGTCGCCGAGAGCCTCGACATGCGCGATCTGGCCGAACGCTCCCGTCAGGCCGCCGCCGACCTCGACTCGCCCGCCGCGCCCGCCGCCGCTCACCCGCTGCCGCCGGAGGCCCGGCGACAGCGGCGGCGCTACGTCGACGCCGGCCCCGACGACGCCGACTGGCGGTCCAAGCTCTACGGCCAGGGTCTGTTCGGCGGCGCGCTCGGCAGGTCGATCCTCCTGGGCCTCGCCGTCGTGTTCGGACTGCCCGCCGTGCTCGGCTCCGAACTCGACACCGGCGTCAGGATCGGCTTCGCCGTCGTCGCCGCCGCCAGCTGGGTGGCATGGTTCACAGTTCTGCAGCGGCACCGTCGCACCGAGTGACTTTCGGGCCACCGGGCTCGTTAACCCTCCGTAACAGCATCGACGACGGAGGAATCAACGTGACCAGCTGCTGGGTGCCGGGCGCCGACGACAGCCCCTACAACGTCCACAATCTCCCCTACGGAGTGTTCTCGACCGCCGACGAGCCGTACCCGCGCATCGGGGTCCGCATCGCCGACCAGATCCTCGACCTCCACAAAGCCGTCCTCGCCGGCGACTGCCAGACCTGCGCCACCTGCACCGCGATGCGCGACCCCGCGCTGAACCGGCTGCTGAGCCTCGGCCGCGAGGCCTGGAGCCAGGTGCGCGGGCAAGTGCGGCAGGCGCTCACCGAACCGAGCCTGCAGGAGGGGGCCTCCGAATGGCTCACGCCGCTGGCCGAGGCCCAGATGCACGCCCCGCTGCTGGTCACCGACTTCGTCGACTTCACCGGGCAGGCCGCCGACGCGCGCCGCTGGCAGCCCCGCGCCTCGGTCGGACGGGCCGGCACCGTGATGCCGTCGGGCATGGACGTGGTGCGCCCCTCGGGGCACCGCGTCGGCGCCGGCGGCGAGATCGTCTTCGGGCCCACCGTCGCGCTCGACATCGAAGCCGAGGTCGGCTTCATCGTCGGCGGCGAGACCGAACCCGGCCGGCCCGTGCCGCCCGACGCCTTCGAAGACCACGTGTTCGGAGCCGTCCTGCTCAACGACTGGACCGCCCGCGACTTCGCCCAGCTCGAAGGCGACGGGCTCGGGCCGTTCGCCTCCAAGTCCTTCGCCACGTCCATGAGCGCCTGGGTCACGCCCCTGGAGGCGCTCAGCGCCGCGCGCACCGCCGCGCCGCAGCAGGGCGCCGAGACACCGGCCTACCTGAAGGAATCGGACCGCTACGGCTTCGACCTGCGTCTCAAGATCGCCGTCAACGGCGTCGCCGTGGCCGGAGCCGACTTCGGCGACGCCTACTGGACCCCGGCCCAGCAGCTGGCGCAGCTGACCGCCGGCGGCGCGATGCTGCGTCCCGGGCTGCTGTTCGGCTCCGGCGAGGCCGCGTGCCCGCAGTGGCGGCTGACCGACGGCGACACGGTCACCATCTCGGCGACCGCGCCGGGGCCGCGCGGCACGACCCTCGCCCTCGGCGAGGTCGAGACCCGCGTGGCCCCCTCGATCGGGTGAAACCCGCTAAGCCGGGAGTGTCCGGGCGGTGGGGGCGAGCTCGGCGATGAGCTCGACCTCCACCGGAGCGCCGAGCGGCAGCTCGGCCACGCCGACGGCGCTGCGGGCGTGCGTGCCGGCCTCGCCGAACACCTCGCCGAGCAGCTCGCTGGCGCCGTTGAGGACCAGCGGTTGGCCGGTGAACCCCGGCGACGAGGCCACGAAGCCGACGACCTTGACGATGCGCGCCACCCGCTCCAGGTCCGCGATGGAGGCGACGGCGGCGATCGCGTTGAGCGCGCAGATCCGTGCCAACTCGTGGGCCCGTTCGGCGTCGACCTCCGCGCCGACCTTCCCGACCTCGGCGAGCGCGCCCTCGACCATCGGCAGCTGACCCGAGACGTACACGTGGTCGCCGGACCTGACCGCCGGCTGGTAGGCGGCCACCGGCGGCACCACCGACGGCAGCGTCAGCCCCAGTCGCTCCAGGTTCGCCTTGACGCCGGCCACCTCACTGCTCCTTCTTGCGCTTGAAGTAGGCCACCAGCTGCTCGGAGTTCTGACCCGGCAGCACCGTGACGAGCTCCCAGCCGTCCTCGCCGAACGTGTCGAGGATCTGCTTGGTGTTGTGGATCAGCAGCGGTGCGGTGAAGTACTCCCATTTCTCCATGCGCCCACAGTACGGCGTCTTGATTCACCGGACTCGCACCGCTAGGCTCAGAGTGCGTCGCCTCCCCAACAGTGCATTGCTCAACACAGGGAGACACCGTGTCGCCAGACACCACCGCCATGCGGCCCGACAGTGAGGCCGCCGAGCGGCCCGACCGGACCCGGGCCCCGGAGCCGGAACGGCCCGCCGGGCCCGGTCGGCTGTGGACCTACCTGACCTTCGGCGCGGCCGCCGCCTTCGCCGGAGCGCTCATCCTCGTCGCCGCCGGCCTGTTCGCGGACGTCACCGAAGTGTCCGACACGCCAGAACGGACCGTCGAGGAGTTCCTGACCGCCCTGCTCGAGGACCGCGACGCCGCGTCCGCGGCCGACTGGCTGTGCGAGGAGAAGGCCGACCGCGACCTCACCGCCGCCACCGGCGCCCTCGCCGAAGCCAACGCCCAGGTCGGCCTGGAGTGGTCGGCGGTGACCGAGACGAGCCGGTCGGTGGGCGGCGCCACCGTCACCGCCGAACTGACCACCACCGGCGGCGACACCGCCATCTGGACGTTCACGCTCGTCGCCGAGGACTCCGATCCGCAGTGGCTCGTGTGCGACATCGACTCGCATTGACGTCCTCTCCTCCCTGACGAGGCGAGATTCCCGGCTTGCGGCCCGGCTACGGGCGGGTCCTGGTTCGACGCCGCTTCCGGACGCTGAGCCCATCGAGTCCCTTGGGGCCGGTCAGGGCACCGCGGGCGAACCGGGCGTCGCGGGTGAAGCGGACCCCTGGGCGTTCGAGCGGCGCTTGAACCGGGGCGGTCCTTTCGTCACGCAGGTCCGGCACGGGGTCTTGTCCGTCTCTGGTCTCAAGGCTCGAGCACTCACCGGAAAACCGGTAACTAAACTCTGGTGAATGAGTGCCACCGCTCCTCCCCTGCCGCGACTGCACATCGTCACCGGGAAGGGCGGCACCGGGAAGACCACGGTGGCCGCGGCCCTCGCCCTGGCGCTGGCCGGCGCCGGTCGCCGCGTCCTGCTGGCCGAGGTCGAAGGCCGCGGCTCCATCGCTCCGCTGTTCGACGCTCCCGACCTGCCGTACGCCGAGCGGCGCCTGGCGCCCGGACTCGACGGCGGCGACGTCTTCGGGCAGGCCATCGACGCCGAAGAGGCGCTGCTGGACTACTTGACGATGTTCTACAAGCTCGGCTCGGCCGGGCGGGCGCTGCGCAAGTTCGGCGCCATCGACTTCGCGACGACCATCGCGCCCGGCCTGCGCGACATCCTGCTGACCGGCAAACTCAAAGAGGCCGTCTCCCGGACCGAGGCCGGGCGGATGGCCTACGACGCGGTGGTCCTGGACGCGCCCCCCACCGGGCGGGTGGTGAAGTTCCTCAACGTGACCGTCGAGAGCGGCCGCCTGGCCAAGACCGGGCCGATCGGGAAGCACTCCCGCTCGGTCGCCCGAATGCTGCACTCCTCGCTGACGGCAGTGCACCTGGTGACCACCCCGGCCGCGATGCCGGTGCAGGAGACCCTCGACACGGCCGCCGAACTGGCCGAGGCCGACCTGCCGGTGGGCCGGATCGTGCTCAACAAGGTCGTCGGCTCCCGGACCGTCGCGGTGAGCCCCGAGCAACTGAGCGACGGCCTGCGCCGCGCCGGCCTGCCGTCGGAGGACGACACGGTCGCGGCGCTGCTGGAGGAGTACCGGTCCGGGCAGGCCGAGATCGAGGCGCTCGACGCCTACCGCGAGCGCCTGCGAGGACCGGGCCGCCCCGTCGACGAGCTGCCGCTGCTGCCCGAGGGGGTGGACCTGTCGGCCCTGTACGACCTGGCGCGGCGGCTGCGGCCGTCGTTCGCCGCCCGCCCCGCTCCGGTCGCGGGCACGGCGGAGGGAGCCGGCCATGGCGACTGACCTGGACATCGACGCGCTGCTGAGCGACGAGGGCAAACGCGTCATCGCCTGCTGCGGGTCCGGCGGCGTCGGCAAGACCACCACCGCCGCGGCGCTGGCCCTGCGCGCGGCCGAGACGCACGGCCGCCGGACGGTGGTGCTCACCATCGACCCGGCCAGGCGATTGGCCCAGTCGCTGGGCATGGAGGCGCTCGACAACACCCCGCGCCCGGTCGAAGGGCTGGGCGACGCCGCGCTCGACGCGATGATGCTCGACATGAAGCGGACCTTCGACGACGTGGTCGCCTCGCACACCACGCCCGAGCGGGCCGCCGAGATCTTCGCGAACCCGTTCTACCAGGCGGTCTCCTCGACCTTCTCGGGCACGCAGGAGTACATGGCCATGGAGAAGCTCGGGCAGCTTCGCGAGACGGGCCGGTGGGACCTGATCGTCCTGGACACCCCGCCCTCGCGGTCGGCCCTGGACTTCCTGGACGCCCCGGCGCGGCTGTCGCGGCTCCTCGACGGGCGGGTCATCCGGCTGCTGTCGGCCTCGACGCCCGGGTCGCGACGCTCGATGCTGTCGCTCATGGGCGCCAGCGCGGCGGTGTTCACGCGCGTGTTCAACAAGATCCTCGGCGGTCACCTGCTGACGGACGTCGCCGAGTTCACCGCGAGCCTGGAGGACACCTTCGGCGGCTTCCGGAAGCGCGCGGAGGCGACCTATCGCGCGCTGCAGGGCGAGCAGACCTCGTTTCTGGTGGTGGCGACGCCGGAGCCGGCGGCGATCAACGAGGCGATGTACTTCTCGCGGCGGCTCACCGAGGAGCGGATGCCGCTGGACGGGATGATCCTGAACCGGTTGACGCCGGTGCGGTCGGATCTGTCGGCGGAGCGGTGCCTGGGTGCGGCGGCGCTGCTGGAGAAGGAGGATCCGGCCGATCCGGTCGCGGCGGTGCTGCGATCGCACGCGGATCTGGTGCGGCGGCGTTCGGCCGAGGAGCGGTTGGCGGCGCGGTACGCGGCGGCGTGTCCGCAGGTGCCGCGGGCGCGGATGCCGGTGGTGGGGGCCGAGGTGGTGGATCTGGCGGGTCTGCGGGCGTTCGGGGAGGTGGCCGCCGGCGGTTAGGGCCGGGCGGTGGAGCGACAGCGCGCCCGGACGGAGATTCCGTCTCGGGCGCGGTCGCTCTTGCGCCGCCGCGGTGGCGGCCGTCGCTTTGCGGCTAAGTAGTTGAGGTCCACTGGAATGCGCCTGCGTCCTGCTCTGCGGGCGTTGCGCTGTTCTTCTTCGAGCGCCACTTCGAAGACCGCCCTCCAGGATCGAACGTCCGCGTGTTTGCGCAGGAGCGCTCGGCGCTCCCGTTCGGTCATGCCGCCCCATACGCCGAATTCGATGCGGTTGTCGAGTGCATCGGCCAGACATTCGAGCCGGACCGGACAGCCTCGGCATATCTTCTTCGCGTTGTTCTGTTCGGCTCCCTGTACGAACAGAGCGTCAGGATCGCCCTCTTGGCAGAGCGCCTTGGTCGTCCAGTCGATCAGCAGTCCCATCTGCGTGACCTCCCCGTGAGATTTACCCTTCATACCCCCCGACGGCTCGGTATAAGTAATCTTGCGACTACTCAACGTCGCCGTCAAGAACGGACCCTACACCTCTTGTAATTGTTTGACTACCCTCCGAGATGAAAAACGGACTTCGCGGTATAGCTTCACCCCTCCGGTTCGCATCGCGATGAGGGCTCGCGATAATAACGATCCCAATACGAAGGCATCTCGAGTCGAGTCCCGGGACGTATCAATCCCGGTCATCCGAGAACATTGACCCCGGAGTAATCGCAACCTTCGTTCTAGTCTTGAGGCGGTGGAGACGTTGAAGCGCGACCGAAGTCCCCTGGGGGACGGCCTGGCCCTGCTCGCATGCGCGGTCCTAGCAGGAATCCTCGCTGCGGCGGCGGCCTTCCCGTTCATCGCCACGGGGGGCATCGTGGTCGGCGACAGCGTCGAGTCGTTCGAGTCGCTGCCGACCGAACTGACGAAACCGACCCTGCCGCAGACCAGCTACGTATATGCTGCTGACGGTAAAACACTCATCACCTCCTTCTACGAAGAGAACCGGCGCGAAGTCGCCCTCGACGACGTCGACCCCGTGATGGTCGACGCCCTCCTGGCCGCCGAGGACTCGAAGTTCTTCGAGCACAACGGCGTCGACTTGGCGGGCATCCTGCGCGCCGCCGTCGCCAATCAAGGCGACGGCGATTCGCAAGGCGCCTCCACGCTAACTATGCAGTTCGTGCGTAATACCCTCATCTACTCCGCTTCAACCATCGATGAGGTCATTGAAGCGTCCGAAGACACCTACGAGCGCAAACTCCGAGAAGCCCGGTACTCCATGGCCATCGAAGAGACGATGTCCAAAGAGGAGATTCTTGAGGGCTATCTGAACGTGATCTATCTGGGCAACCAGGCCTACGGGGTCCACGCCGGCTCGTACACCTACTTCAACAAGCCCCCAGGCGATCTGGAGCTGCACGAGGCGGCCACGCTCGCCGCCCTGCCGAAGTTCCCCTCCTTCGCGGACGGACTGCTCGACGGCGAGGGCGACGACAGCCGGATCACCGACCGCCGCAACTGGGTCCTGGAGCGGATGACCTCGCTCGACATGATCTCCCAGTCCGAGGCCGACGAGGCCAAGGAGCACCCGCTGGACCTCAACCCGCGGCCGACCCGCTCCGAATGCGTCGACGTGGCCCAGAACAACTGGGGCTTCTTCTGCGACTACTTCAAGCAGTGGTGGGCCGACCGGGAGATCTTCGGCGAGACCGAGCGAGACCGGCTCAGCCTGCTCAAGCGCGGCGGCTTCCGCATCGTCACCAGCCTCGACCCCGAGCTCCAGTCCAAGGCGATGGACACGATCGGCGACAAGATCGACAACAGCGACCCGAGGGCCCTCGGGTCGGTCACCATCACCCCCGGCACCGGGCACATCCGGGCGATGGCGGTCAACCGGGTCTACAGCCTCGACCAGACGAACAACGGGCCCCGCACCGACGGCAGAGACACCGTCTCCAACTATCCGAACACGACCATCCCGCTGCTCAGCGGCAACGAAGAGGTCTCCGGCTTCCCGGCCGGCTCGACGTTCAAGATGTTCACGATGCTCGCCGCCCTCGAACAGGGCTGGCCGCTGAAGACGACCTTGCCCTCGCCCCGGCAGTACACCTCGAACTACCTCACCAGTCCCGAGGACCCGGCCACGTGCGGCTCGACCATCACCGACCAGTGGGGCACCCCGTCCAAGCGCTGGTGCCCCAGCAACGACGGCTCCTACGCCTCCGGTGCGCCCCTGAACTTCTGGGGCATGTTCGGCAAGTCCTCCAACACCGGCTTCGTGCAGGTCCAAGAGCTGATCGGCACCGCCAAGGCCGTCGAGATGGCCGAGCGGATCGGCATCACCTTCTACCCCGAGAGCGGTGTGGAGGAGAACCGCGACAACCTCGACGACTACGGCGTCTTCACCCTCGGCATGGGCGACACCACCACCCCGCTCGACATGGCCGAGGCCTACGCGACCGTGGCCGCGCGCGGGAAGCACTGCGAGCCGCTGCCGGTCACGCAGATCACCAAAGCCGACGGCGAAGACTGGCCCGAGGCTGTCGAGCCGACCTGCGACCAGGCGATCGACGAATCGGTCGCGCTGGCCGCGGTCAGCGCCGCCCGATGCCCGGTCTACGACGACACCGACGGCCGCTGCGTCGGCGGCACCGCCCGCGAGGCCGACAACTTCGGGCGCCCGGTCATGGGCAAGACCGGAACGGCCGACTCCGACCGCTCCTACTGGTTCATCGGCTCGACCCCGAACGCCACCACCGCCACGTTCGTCGGCGACCCGGACAACTCCGCCAACGACAATCTCGCCCGAGGCTTCCACGAAGAGGTCCGTGAGACCGGCGCGACGATCCTCAAGGCCGCCGTGAAGGACCTCGACGAGAAGGACTGGCCCGACCCGTCGAAGGCGATGGTCAACGGCAAGAACCTGGTCAACATCCCGTCGATCGGTTGCGAGGATCCCGGCTCGGCCAGGTCGAAAGTCGCGGGCGCCGGATTCGACGCCGCGATCGCGCCCGGCCAGTTCGACTCCGAATGCCAAGCCGGGCAGGCATTCACGACCTCGATCACCGGCTCGGCCCCCAAGGGCAGCCCGATCTACATCCTCGTCTCCAACGGCTCCCGCTACGTAGAGCCCGAACCGGAACCCGAGCCCGGACCCGGCTCCGGAGGCGGCGGTGGCGGCGGTGACGACGACGGCGGCGGTGGCGACGGAGGTGGCGACGGCGGCACCGATCCCGAGCCGCCCGCCAGCCCCGACCTCCCGCCGACTCCCGATGAAGGCGAAAGCGAGAGCCCGGGCACCGACGACGAGTGACCTCACGCCCCGGCTCGGGACCGCGAGAGGAGGTCGCCGTGCGAGAGCGGTCGATCCTGTTCGCGACGGTGACGACGACCGTGCTGGTCCTCATCGCGGTCACCGTCGGGGCGCTGGCGTACTGCTCGTACCGCGAGGACGGTAAGCGCCAAGCCTACCGCCAGGGCGTCCTCGACGCCCTCGCCTCGGCGGAGGATCGCTTCGCTCGAGCGCGCGGCGATCTGCACGCGGTCATGGAGGTCGCCGAGGGGATCGGCCGGAGCCCGGACGACTACGTGGTCGTCTATGCCGACACTTCGTTCGACTATCTGCTGGTCTACCACGAGCCGGAGCCCGCCGGGACCGTCGCGGGCGCGCACGCCGACCGCCACCGGACGCCCGTGTGCGCGGCGCTGGCATGGGACGCGGCAACCGGCACCTACCGCCTCGACGAAGCCGAGCAGGACACGTGCGACAGCGAATCCGGGCTCGCCGAACTCCCGGAGCTCATCCGGTTCTCGGCCCACCACCTGACAGGCGACCACGCCCGAGCAACCAGGCAGCGGGCAGCGCGGCAGGGGGTCCACATCGAGACGGTGACGCCCTCGCAGATCGACGACGAGACGGTGCTGACCGTCCGCGCCCGAATCGACCTCCCGGCCGGTGCCGGCCACGAGTCGGCCATATGCGTCCTCGCCACAGCGCGGCTCTTCTACGACAGCACCACCGGTGAGCAAGGAGAACTGCTCGACACGCAGTTCTGCGATCAATAGCGAGTCAGGGCCGGTCGCGGCTCAGAAGTCGAAGTCGGCCTGCACCGGACGGTGATCGGAGGCGGTGGCGTCCAGGACCTCCGAGCCGGTGGCCTCCAGGCCGCGGAAGAGGACCTGGTCGATGCGGGCGAGCGGGTTCGAGGCCGGCCAGGTGAAGCCGAACCCGGATCCGGCCGCGGCGTGGGCCGATTCGAGCTGGTACGTGATCGGCGCCAGGGACCGGTCCTGCATGGTGCCGTTGAGGTCGCCGAGGAGGATGACCCGCTCGAGCTCTTCGTCGGCGATGGCCTCACCGAGCAGCTGGGCGGTGCGGTTCCGCTGGTCCGAGGTGAAACCCTCGGCGTTGACCCGGACCGACAGCAGGTGGGCGATGTAGAACGCCACCGGCTCGCCCTCGATCTCGATCGCGGCGCGGAACGCGCGCGTCCAGCCCAGGTCGAGGTCGATCTCGCTCGAGGCGGCGACCGGATGGTCCGACCAGAGCGCGACCGTGCCGTAGGCGACCGAGTGGCCGTAGTGGTCGCTGAGGATCGCGTGGTATTCCTCGCGCTGCTCCTCGGTGACCTCGACGAGTGCGAGCACGTCCGGCTCGGCCGCCAGGAGCGCTTCGGCGGTCGCCTCGGTTTCGGCGTTCTCGGCGTTGACATTGTGAGCCAGGACACGGAACGAGCCGGGGCCCTCGGACTTGTCGGGGATGAGTCCGGCGTAGAGCTTGAGCCACACCAGCGCCGGCAGGAGGGCGACGACGATGAGCAGCGGACGGCGGCGCAGGGCCGCGAGGAGCGCCAGCGGCGGTATGAGCAGACCGAACCACGGCAGGAACGTCTCGATGAGGCTGCCGAAGTTGAACCACCGGTTCGGGATGAACCGGTGGCCGAGCATCATCGCCGACAGTGCGAGCGAGAAGACGACCAGGGCGACGCTGAATACCATTCCACCCCAAGAGGATCGGCTCACTCCTCAACCGCCTTTCCGCGAGTCGGATCGTCCGGGACAGCCTAGACGGGCCGCACCAGAGGGCAGCGGCTGACGCCTCGGCGCGCGGCCGGAAAAGGTGAGGGGGGTGCGGCCGGTGCCGGAGGCCGTCTGAGAATGATAGGCGCCGGCACGCGGCGGCGGTCGTCCTGCCTCACCTCAGTGCGAGCCCCTTCGGTCGGCTGCGCTGCCCGCCGCCGGAGCAGGCACCGCAGGGGCGCCAGGCTCGAGCGCGGCGCAGGCACAGCACGGTGAAGACGAGCGGCTCGAATCGCCTGCCGGTGCCGCCGCATGTTCGGCATCCGAGGTAGGGCCAACGGTGCCGCGAGTAGGCGACCGCGGCCGACCACAGGACGGCGGCGGCGAGGAGTGCGATGAAGTGCGTGGTCGTCATGTCCAGGGGTGGCTCGTAGGGGTGCGGGATGGCCCGGCCGCTGGCGGGGGTTCGCGGCCGGGCCCGCCGGGAGAGAGCGGCCCGGCGTTCCCTCCGCCCGCACCGATCCCTCGACGGGCGGAGTCCGGTCCCGGTCCCGCCGTGGATCAGAGCGGGACCGGGAGCAGTGCCCCGGTCTCGCCCCACCGCGAGACCGGGAAGTGCGGGGCCGCCGCTACAGCACCAGCCGATTGCGGCGGCGGCCCCGGGGGGGGGGGGGGGGGAGGAGGAGAGCGTGGAAGGTCGGCGCTAAGGTCCGGCGCGCCGACGCAGGAGGAGCGGACTCATGCGGAACTGGCCCAGTCGGCGGCGATGAGCGCCCGGATCCAATGCGCGATCTGCTTGCGGGTGGTGGGCGTCAGGTGTGTGCGGTGGTGATCGTCCCAGACGATGCGGTGTACGACGCCCGACCCGTGCGCGACGGTCGCGGCGATGTCGTCGATGTCGGTGTTGATCGCCCTGGGGCGGCGCAGGACCGCGCCGCTCTGTCCGGTGACGTACAGCCGGAAGGGCGGGTTCTGGTCGGTCTCGGGCCAGCCGCCGAGGAGGTGCTCAGTGGCTTGTCCGGAGGCGCTGCCGCCTCGTACTCTTGGTGCTGACATCAGAGGCTCCATCTCTGGTGAGGCGGGCCGCCGGGATGATGCGTAGTCGAACCGGCGGCCCGCCGGTCTATGTGGAGGCCGGTACGGGCCAACAGGGTTACAACCCCGTAGGACCGGCCATGACATGACCGTAGGGCGAGCTGCAAGCCTTGCGGAAGAGGAAACGCGCTGTCCGTATTGGTCATGTCCATCACGGACGTGTCAGATATGGACCTGATCGGCATACTGTGCAACACTGCGAAGATGCCAGAACAACCGACACTTGCCCGCCGCTCGCTCGGTGCGGCATTTCGCAGGCTCAGGGAAGACGCCGGCCAATCCCCGAGGGAGGTCGGAGAGGCGATCGGGGTGAGTCGGCAGACCATCGGCCGGATCGAGGACGGCAAACAGGCCACGCACATACTCCAAGCCAAAGCACTGTGCGATCACTTCAGCGTGTCGGCCACCGCGAAGTCGCATCTGTGCGAACTCGCCGTACGCGGTAAAGAGAAAGGCTGGTGGGAGCCTTACGTCGAGGCTGGATCGGCCGAACCGGCCCGCCCCAACTTTCCGCTGTTCTTGGAGACGGAACAAGTCGCCATCCACATCCGCGTGCTCGAAACCGAGGTGATCCCGGGGCTGCTCCAGACACCTGAGTACTTGCGGGAACTCCAGGCCGCCCAGCTACCACAGCCGCCTGAAGTCGCCGAAGCCGTTCGGGCGCTGCGAACACATCGGCAGAAGCTCATGGCCGACCGCACTGACACACCGCGCACCGAATTCCTGATCTCCAGATCCGTCGTGGACTACCTAGACGCTCTTCCACGTGATGTCGCTATCGGCCAGCGCGCCCGCCTACTCGAGGCCGCCATCGTGCCCGGCGTTGAAATCCGTGTGATCACACGCCTTCACGCGGGGGCCGCAGGGGCGTTCGCGATCCTGACGCCACCTGAAGACGTACCGCCATTCGTCTACATCGACGACCTGGACGGCTGTCGCTATGTCGAAGACCTCGACATAGTGTCTGTGTACGAGCAGGCGTTCGCGGCTACTCGAAACACATCGATATCAGTAGAGGAGTACCTGACATGACATCGCAGTGGCGGAAATCGAGCCGGAGCCAAGGCAACGGCGGCAACTGCGTCGAAGCTCGCACTGACTCCGGAAGATTCCAGGTTCGCGACTCGAAGCTCGGCGAGGGCTCGCCCGTCCTCGGCGTCGAAGCCGGGGACTTCGAGAGCTTGCTGCGCGCCGCCCAGCGCTGACTTGTCGGCCCCACCGGCATCCCAGCCTGGACGACGCGCTCGACTACGCATCTCCACACAGAGTAGCGGCCCGTACCCATCGGATGGGGCGGGCCGCATCGGTGTCCGGACTCCGGCGACTCCTGGAAACGAAATAGCCCCAGGCCAGGGGCTGAAGCTCCCCGACCTGGGGCGATATGGCGGTGGCGGTGGGATTTGAACCCACGAAACGCGTGAACGTTTACTCGCTTTCGAGGCGAGCTCCTTCGGCCGCTCGGACACGCCACCGCCGAAAAGGCTACCGGATAGCCGTCACCGACGCCCAAGCGGGTATCGCGGGATCTGAGTCACAGAAGGTGTCCGCGAATTCATAGGATGTTTATGGCATGCTGGCGCCATGACAGCGCACATCTCCGCCGAGCCCGGCGACATCGCCGAGGCCGTCCTGCTCCCCGGTGATCCGCTCCGAGCCAAATGGATCGCCGAGAACTTCCTGACCGACGCGGTCTGCTACAGCGAAGTCAGGAACATGTTCGGCTTCACCGGCACCTACAAGGGCCACCGCGTGTCGGTCCAGGGCACCGGGATGGGGCAGCCGTCGGCCTCGATCTACACCCACGAGCTGCTGGACGTCTACGGAGTCAAGACGCTGGTGCGGGTCGGTTCGGCCGGGGCGGTCCACGACGACGTCGAACTGCGCGACGTGGTCGCCGGGATCGGCGCGTCGACGAACTCGAGCATGAACCGCATCCGCTTCAAGGGCGTGGTCGACTACGCGCCCGTGGCCGACTTCGGTCTGCTGCGCGCCGCGGTCGACGCCGCCGCCGACCGCGGCATCAACATGCGCGTCGGGCAGCTCTACAGCTCGGACACCTTCTACACCGACGCTCCCGATGTGGAGGAGCTGCTGGTCGGCTACGGGATTCTCGCCGTCGAGATGGAGGCCGCGGCGATCTATACGCTCGCGGCCAAGTACGGGGCGCGGGCGCTGGCGGTCTGCACCATCTCCGACCACATTCCCAAGGGCACCGCGCTGCCGGCCGAAGAGCGCCAGGAGTCGTTCGGGGAGATGGTCGAGATCGCCCTCGACGCCGTCGCCGCGTAGTCGGCTCGCCGATCCGGTCGGGAGGGAACCGGTGGAAGCTGTCTCGTCTCGACCGGGACCGCCCACTGAATCGGCGAGGTCGGGACCGTTACCGGGGCGGCGACCGCAGACGGGGCGGGTTTTCGGCTCTGGACATGGGAAGGGGCTCGAAAGCGGTCGGCTTTCGAGCTCGGCACCGTATGTATGCCCCTCCCCGCCGCAGAGCCTCCCGCGACGGGCGGATTAACACTGGTGTGGAGGCGTGTTCGCGTTCTCGGTCGGGGCGTCGGTCCCGGACCGGCCCGCTTTCCGATGCCGGTTCGCCGTCGGGCACCGGTTCGGATGCGGTGGGAGACTTCGGCGCTGCGAACTTCTTTCGCAGCTTTGCCCGGGCGGCTCGGATCTCGGCTTCGATCCGCTCTCGTTCGACCGCTTCGGCAGCCTGCTCCAGGTCCTCCCGCAGGCTCGGTCCCCACTCCTCGGGGAACAGGCCGGTCGGGAACACGTTCGCGACATCGTCGGCGAACTCGGCATCCAGGTCTT
>NZ_BAAGXZ010000020.1:0-78156 GCF_054779575.1 Glycomyces halotolerans | reverse complement strand
CGCGGGTGCGGGCGCGGGCGGCGGTGACCGCGGTGCCGGAGGCGCCGGCGGCGGCCGTGGCGGTCCCATGGGCGGCATGATGGGCGGCGGCGCGGGCCGCGGCATGGGCGGCGCCGGTGAAGACGGCGACGGCAAGGACACGTGGCTCGTCGAAGAAGACGATGTCTGGGGCATCGGCAACGAAGACGAAGACCCGTACGCGTAGACCAAACCCTGGCCGGAGCCGACGCCATGTGACCGTCGGCTTCGGCCTCCGGCATTGCAATCGAAGGCAGGAAGTCGACATGCCACCTAGTGACGGCAGAGGCGAATCACCGTCCGCGTTCAATGACCCCGAGGGGTACATGCGGCAGTTCGAAGAACGCATGGCCGCCATCCGAGGCAAGGCGGAGCAGACCCAGCAGCTCATGGCCGAGACATCGGTGCGAGTCGAATCCGAGGACCGCGAGGTCGCGGTCACCGTCAACGTCGGCGGCGCGCTCACGGACATCGAGTTCAGCCCGGCCGCGAAGCACCTTTCGGGCCAAGGACTCGCCGCTCTGGTCATGGAGACCTACCGGGAGGCCGCGGCCGAGGCCTCCCGACGATCGGTCGAAGTGATGTCGGGCCTGCTCGGCGACGATTCCGAGGCCATGAGCGTCATCCGTCAGACCGTCAACCGCTACGCCCCGGAGGACTAGACCGTGAGCGATGGATTCGGTGCCGATCCAGAGGAGATCCGGGACCACGCGAGCGCTTTGCGCTCCAACGTCTTTCCCAAGATAGAAAACGCCGCCACCGCGGCGCGTGAAGTCGGCCTCGGCGGCAGTGAGGCCTACGGCTACCTGATGTCGCCTTTCATCAACGCGATCTACGACGTCTTCGTCGACGACGCCGGGGCCGCGATCGAGGACACCGCCGCGCTCGCCGAAGCCGTCGGCCTGTCCCTCGACGGTATCGCCATGTGTTACGAGGACGTGGACACCGAGATCAGCGACATGCTCCAGAAGATCGCGGAGGAGATCGAGTAATGAGCGACCTCATCGCGGAGAACTCCGGACCCGGCGCCACCACCGGCGCTCGGTTCGTCGACAGCCTCAACGCCGTCCGCACCGATATGGGCGTGGCCACCGACCAGGAGTTCAACGGCACGGCCCTGGCCATCGACGGCGTGGTCGCCGGCCTCGACATCCTCGCGCTCGCGGCCAACCCGTTCAAAGAGTTCATCATGGCGGGGCTCGGATGGATCATCGAGCACGTCGACTGGCTTCGCGAACCGCTCGACGCCCTGGCCGGCGACCCCGGCGAGATCACGGCGCTCTCCCAGACCTGGTCGAACATCTCCGGCGAGCTGCTGAACGCGGCCGACGCACTGGCCACCGAGGTCGCCGGGACCGCCGGTTGGGAGGGCGATGCCGCCGACGCCTACCGGGAAGTCAACGCGGCCTTCAGCGGAGCCGTCTCGGGGGCCGCGGGGGCCGCGCAGACCACCTCCAACTGGATCGCCGGCGTCGGCATCGTCGTCGGGACGATCCGAGCGATCGTGCTCGAACTGATCTGCGACTTCGTCGCTCGAGGGATCATGTGGCTGCTCTCGGCGCTGGCGAGCGCGGCGTTCACCTTCGGGGCGTCGGTTCCGGCGGCCGTCAGCGGCGTCGTGCTCGACGCCGTGTCGACGATGATGAGTGTGGCGAACAAGATCAAAAAAGCCTTCGACAAGGTCGCCGACCTGCTCCAGAGTCTCGGCAAGATCCACAAGGGTTTCGCGACGCTCGGTGAGAAGGTCAGGGGCCTGGGCGACAGCCTCGTCCAGAAGATGGGCGAGGGGCTGACGAGCGCGTCCCGCAGCGCGGTAACGACTCACATCGACAATGTCACGAAGTTCTCGGACTACACCTGGGCGAACCGGACGAGCTCGAGCATCGGCGGCCACCATGCCGCGAACAACGCGCACGGATGGGCCGCGGACCAGTGGAGGAACGGGCTGGGATGGGGAGGCGACGGTGCCGGCACCGTCGCGTCGACCACGCGAGGCGCGGCCGATCTGGCCAGTGGTCTTACGGCGACCGGCGTGCGCGGCGGGCTCGGCAGCACCAAGGGCGCCGTCGACTCCACTGATCCGGACGACCGCGAGGAAGAGGAGTGACCGAAATGGAATCGACCACGTTGTGGGAGATTCCGGGCTGGGGGCTCGTGTTCGCCGCCTGGGCGGTGGTCGCCGCTGCCGGAGTCGGCTTGTGCGCGGTCACGGCCCTCGTCGCGTGGAGCGGGCGCCGAAAGCGGCGCAAGGTTGAGGACGCGGCAGGGGGACGGCGGTGATGGCAGGGTGGATGCCGCCGGTGCTCGCCGCCGTGATGGTGCTCGGCATCGCCGTCATCGTGGTGGTTTCGCTGCTCGCCATGAGCTTCATCGCCGACGCCGTGAATCCGAGCCCGCCGGAGTCGGAATCCGAGCGTGGCGAGCGGCGTGTCAGTGCGGAAGTGGACTGGCACCGGCTCAACGAGTCGGTGGACAGCGCGATGGCCCGGACCGGCAGGGACCACGTCGACAGCAGTGGCGCCTCGTCGAAGGCGTTCGTGATCACGTACGCGGTGTTCCTGTTCGCGGCCGCTTGGGGATCGGTCCGGTCCCATGCCGTGGATCCGGGGGAGGGGTTCCCGCTGTCGCAGGCGCTGTTTCCGATGTGGGCGCCGGTGGTGGTCGCCTTGATCGCCGGTCTCGCGGCGGGGAGGGCGTACCGGCGCCGGTATTGGCTGTGGCCTGAGTCGAAGCGGCGTGAAGTCGAGCGCAGGCGTCTGGAGAAGCGGGACCGCGACCTCCAGGACCGGCTCCGGGCGATTCGGCGGTCGCACCGGTCGGCCTGACGCGGAGAGGATGGCGAAGAGTGTTCGCATCATGCTTATAGCATCGACCCCGTGGCGCGGCAGCCCGATGGCCGCGCATGGGGAGGAGGAAGTGCGTTGGCCCAGATGGACGGCAACGAGATGCAGGGCAAGGCCCAAGAGCTGCAGCGGCTCGCCATGGAGGTCGAGGCCGAGGCGGTGAGCGAGAACTCGGCGGTGCGGGTCCTGGCCGGCCCCGGCGGCCGCGTCAAGGAGCTCGATCTGCGGCCCAACGCGTTCCAGATGAGCGGCCTCGAGCTCGGCGAGATGATCGCCGAGACGGTCCGGGCCGCCGGCAAGCAGGTCGAGGCCGAGATGAACACGGCCGTGAACCGGATTCTCGGCCCGCAGTTCGTCGGGCTCGCCGACGACGAGGGAGGCCCTCGATGAGCGACCGGAGCGAGCGGCCGAGCCCGCAGGAGATGCTCGCCCGCCTGGAGCGGATGGAGCGCGAGGCCCAGGAGACCCTCCGCAAATACGAGGACATGCGCACCGAGATGGGCGCCGACGCCGTGGAGGTGCACTCCGAGGACGGCCTGGTCCGCGTCAAACTCGACGCCGACGGCCGCGTCGACGAGATCGGCATCGACGAGCACGCCATGCGGCAGCGGCAGTCGCTGGCGCCGACGATCATGGCCCTCATCGACGAAGCGACCGCCACGCACGGCCTGAAGATGGCCGAGATGGCCCAGGCGCTGGTCGGCGACAAGATCGACGTCATGGGCCTGATGAACCAGCACATGCCCGAGCACCTGCGCGATCGCGCCCGGAACAACCTCGGCCGGGACTGAGCGCCCGGCATCGTTGTGCGGGCTCGGTAGATTGCCTACATGGGAATGAAGGACCGTCTGGGCCGTGTCGCCCAGAAAGCCAAGGACGTCGGCGAGCAGGTCAAGTCCGAGGCCGCCGGCGCCAGGGACGATGCCAAGTCCGCCGCGCGGGCCCGCATCGACTCGGCCGTCGGCGCGGTCACCGGCAAAGCCGACGCCGCTCGGAACCGCGCCACCTCGCTGCGCGCCGGCTTCGACGACCTGGACCTGGAGACCCTGCTCGAGCGCCTCCCCGTGCCAGAGCCCCCGGTGTCGAGCCCGTGGCGCCTCAGCCTGAGCACCGTCATCACCGCCGGCGAGGACCCGCCGAAGGGCGCCGGGTTGCTGCTGCGGCAGCTCGACCGCCTGGGGGCCATCGACATCGGCCCCGAAGAGGTCGGCTTCGACGAGGCGACCGCGAAGTGGCCCAAGGTGCGGGCGATCCGCACCCGCACCCTCGACGGGATGATCGAGAAGCTCTCCTCGGAGTCGATCGTCGACACCGTGTCGAACTTCCTGCCGCCGGTACCCGGGCGCGCCTGGGCCTGCGAGAAGGCCTCCTCCGTGCTCTTCACGCTCTGGGCGCTGGCCGCCGAGCTCGCGATCGAGGACCCCGAAGCCGGGCGCCGGCAGTTCGTCTGCGAGATCGAGTACCAGGGCTGGGTCCGCACCAAGGAGGCTCAGCTCGGCTTCTTCACCGGTCCGTGCATGGCGTTGGCGCCGGCGGTCGACGATCTGTTCCGTGCCGAGGCGGCCGCCCGCGGCATCGCCGTCGAGGAGGCCCCTTCGTCAGCGGGCCGGACCGCCGAGCAGCGCGCGGCGTGGCTGCGCGAGAAGCAGCGGGCGATCTTGGCCCGGCGTGAGCGGACGCGCGACCAGATCGAAGCCTAAAGGGGTCGGGTCTCGCCGGGGTAGTGCAGGCCGATCTGTTTGCGGGCCTCGTCGAGGATCTCCATGACCTCGATGGTGCTCGACGGCGGCACGAGCGTCGACTCCAGGCGTCCTTGGCGCAGCGCCCGGTGGACTTCGAGCGCTTCGTGGACGTACCCGTGCCCGACGAAGGGCGCCTCGAACTCGCGCGGCGACTCGCCGTACCGGTTGACGGTGTACCCGCTCGGCCGGTGCAGCAGCCCGTGGAGTTCGATGCGGCCCTCGGTCCCCGAGATCGTGGCCGTGTTGGCCGCTCCCCCGATGAAGGACGACGACAATTGGGCGATCGCCCGGGGGTACCGCAGTGTCAGCCCCATGTACTCGTCGACCCCTTCGGGCGACATGATCGCCTCGGCATGGATCGAATCGGGAACGCCGAGCACGATATGCGCCAGCGTGATCGGGTAGATGCCCAGGTCCAGCAGTGAGCCGCCGGCCAGTTCGGGGTTGCGCAGCCGGTGCTCGGGCGGGAAGTGGCCGTGGAGCGCGAAGTTGGCGTGCACGGCGATGACGTCGCCGATCATGCCCTCCTGGATCGCGCGCCGCATCTCCCGGATCGCCGGGTTGCAGCGGGTCCACATGGCCTCCATGAGGAACCGCTGGTGCTCCCGAGCGACGTTGAACATGGTCTTGGCCTGGCTCGCGTTGTAGGCGAACGCCTTCTCGCACAGGACGTGCTTGCCGGCCTCGAGCAGTTGGATCGTCGGGATGTAGTGGTGGGAGTGCGGGGTCGCGACGTAGACGATGTCCACATCATCGTCGCGGGCAAGGGCCTGGACGGAGTCCCAGGCATGGGGGATATCGTACTTCTCGGCAAAAGCAGCGGCTCGCTCGGCCGAGCGCGAGGCAACGGCGGTGACTTGGCAGTCGTCGAGCAGGGCAAGATCTTCTACATAGGTCGATGCAATGTTGCCGGTCGCCAGGATTCCCCATCGGATCGGTTCAACCATGGACGTAAGCACACCACAACTTCGGGCGATCGTCAACACGAGAGGCACGAGGGGCAATTCGTGCAGACCGGGCCATATTGATGACCCTTCGTGTGCAAATGGTGATCGAACGGCTGTGACCTGCGACGGTGTGTGATCCTTCGCGCGTCAGAGAAGTATTGCAATTGTGGCACGATGGCGCAATGTCGCTAGGTTCTGTCAAAGACACCCTCAAAATGCTCGCGGCCGCGGCGTGCGGGGCGGTCATGGCGCTCTCGTTCGCCTCCGCGGCCTCGGCGCACGCCGCCCTGGTCAGCACCGATCCCGAAGACGGCGCGGCCCTGGACACCGCGCCCGAGTCGTTCTCGGCCACCTTCTCGGAAATCCTCGACGGGCCCTCGACCGAGATCGCCGTCACCGGTCCCGGCGGCGAGGCCGTCGAGGTCGACGAGCCGTCCTTCGACGGCGACACCTTCACTCAGCCGATGCGTTACACCGCCCCCGGCCGGTACACGGTCGCCTTCCGCGTCATCTCGGAAGACGGCCACCGCGTCGACGGCTCGGTGGCCTTCACCGTGGAGGAGATCCCGGCCGAGCTGTACGCCGAAGGCTTCGGCGGCACCGAGGAACCGACGGAGGAGACCACGGCCGGCGCCGAGCCGACCGAGACCGCCGCCGAGGAGGAGCCCAACACCGGCGCGGCGCTGGCCACGATCCTGCTGGCCTTCCTCGTCATCGTCCTCGGCGGTGTCCTGCTGGTCAAACTCCTCGGCCGCAACCGGTCCGACGCTACGGACAGTTGACCCACTCGTCGCCGCCGTCGGTGAAGAACTGGTGCTTCCAGATCGGCAGCCGCGACTTCACCTCGTCGACCAGGTCGGCGCAGGCCTCGAACGCCTCGCGGCGGTGCTCGGCCGAGACGGCCGCGACCAAGGCGGCGTCGCCGATGGCCAGATCACCGATCCGGTGCGAGACGGCGACGGCGTGGACGCCCGGCCGGGCGGCGATCTCCTCGGCGATCTCGCGGAGGATCGACTCGGCCGAGGGATGCCCCTCGTAGGCGAGGGCCTTGACGCCCCTGCCGTGGTCGTGGTCGCGGACGTTCCCCGAGAAGGCCACCACCGCGCCGGTGGCATCGAGCGAGACGGCCCGTTCGTGTTCGGCGGCGTCCAGGCCGCTCCCGCTGATCTGCGCGCGGATCATGCCCCCACCCCCGGGACCGGCACGAGCGGCACGCTGTCCCCGGCCTTGGCTTCGGCCCCAGCGGGGATCACGGCGAAACCGGCGGCCGTGGCCAGCCCGCGCAGCATCGCCGAGCCGTGGTGGGCGAGCCGGTTGCCGACGCGGTCGACCAGCGCCAGGTGCGTGCAGTCGCCGCGCCCCGGCACGTCCTCGGCGAGGGTGATCCGGCCGGTCTCGGGCAGCGGCAACCCCCGCAGGCCCGCCAGGAGCGGGACGACGAGGGTCGCCACCGCGATCACCGCGGACTGCGGGTTGCCGGGGAGGCCCGCGATGAAGCGGCCTTCTTTCGTGCGCGCCAGCAGCATCGGGAAACCGGGCCGCACGGCCACGGTGTTGACGAGGTAAGTGGCGCCCAGCTGGGCCAGCGCGGCGTGCAGGTGGTCGACCGGGCCGACCATCGTGCCGCCGGTGGTGCAGGTGAGGTCGGCGTCGGCGGTGGCGGTGCGCAACGCGTGGACGTGGTCTTCGAGCGTGTCGGCCACCGGCCCCGAACCGTCGTAGGTGTCGTCGGGGTGGGAGCCGGCCGCGCTGAGCATCTCGGGGATCATCGGCCCGAGGGAGTCGCGCACCCGCCCGTCGCGGGAGACGCCGCTGCTCAGCAGCTCGTCGCCGAAGACGACCATGCGGGTGACCGGGCGGGGGTGGGCCGGGAGTTCGGAGTGGCCGGCGGCGGCGGCGAGGCCGATGACCGGCGGCGTGATCGGCGTCCCGGCCGGCAGCAGCTCTTCGCCCGCGACGGCCTCTTCGCCGGTCCGGCGCCATTCGCGGTTCGCCGGACCGTCCACGTAGTCATCGTCGGCGACGTCGGCGTGCTCGAGCCTGATGATGCCTTCGCATCCTTCGGGAACCTGCGCTCCGGTGGCGATCTTGACCGCCTCCCCGGATGCCAGCGGCCCTGGCACGGATCCGGCCAGCACGGAGGCGCCGATGCGCCATGGACCCGGTCCGGCCACGGCCCAGCCGTCGACGGCCGAGGTCGGGAACGCGGGCAGGTCGGAGGCGGCCGTGAGCGGTGCGGCCAGCGCCGACCCGGCGGCCTCGCCGAACGTGAGCTCGGCGGCGTCGCCGCGGGCCTCGTATCCGGCCCGCCAGGCGGTCTCGCGGGCTTCGGCCCAGTCGCTGGGCTTGTCGGCGGCCGACATCAGCGGCTCCTCTCGTGGTCGCCGTCGTGCAGCTGGGACACCGCGTGCTCGATCAGCGCGGGCGTCAGTACGGTCAAGGCGTCCTTGGCGGCGCCGGTCGATCCGGCGAGGTTGACGATGAGCGTCTTGCCGCCGACCCCGCAGATGCCGCGGGAGAGCGCGGCGTGCGGGGTCTTCGCCAGTCCGGCGGCTCGGATGGCCTCGGCGATGCCGGGGACTTCGAAGTCGACGACTCGGTGCGTCATCTCGGGGGTGAGGTCCTGGGAGGTCAGTCCGGTGCCGCCGGAGGTGACGACCAGGTCGACTCCATCGGCGACCGCGGCGCGCAGCGCGGCCTCGACCGGGTCGCCGTCGGGCACCACGACCAGCCGGTCGACTTCGATGCCCGAGGACCGCAGCCCTTCGGTCAGCAGCGGACCGGAGGTGTCCTCGTAGACGCCGGTCGCCGCCCGGTTCGAGGCGACCACCACTCGCGCACGCAGCTTCATCGCCGCCATGTGCCGGTCTTCCCCCCGAGTTTCTCCTCGACTTGGACATCGGTGATCCGTGCGGCCGGGTCGACCGCCTTGACCATGTCCACCAACGTAAGCCCGGCCACCGACACTGCGGTGAGCGCTTCCATCTCGACGCCGGTCCGGTCTGCGGTCTTGACGCGGGCGGTGATGTCCACGCCGTCGTCGGTGACCTCCAGGTCGACCTTCACGCCGCTGATGGCGATCGGGTGGCACAGCGGCACCAGGTCGGGGGTCTTCTTGGCGGCCATGATCCCGGCGATCCGGGCCGTGGCGAGCGCGTCGCCTTTGGCCAGCGTGTTCTCCCGCAGCGCGGTCACCACTTCGGGAGTGGTGCGCAGCCGCCCGGTCGCCAGGGCGACGCGGGCCGAGATGTCCTTCTCCGAGACGTCGACCATGCGGGCGGCCCCGGAGGCGTCGACGTGCGTGAGGTCAGCCATGCCCAGAAGTCTAGCCGCGACCCCCGATCGCGACTGGTCTAGCGTTTGATGCGTGATCGAATGGCTCTACCTCGCGACGCAGGCCGCCGCGCTGGCGATCGCCGCGTGGTTCTTCGTCGACACGGCCCGTTCCAAGCGGGTCGGGTCCGCCAACCTCGTCGGCGTCGGCGTCCTCGAGGTGCTGCTGCTGGCCCAGCTCGTCGCCGCGATCGCGCTGGTGCCCGGCGCGGCCGGCGATGGCAAGGCGCTGTTCTTCTCCTACCTGGTGACCACGATCCTGGTGCCGATCGCGGCCGTGCTGTGGGGCGCGATCGACCGCAGCCGCTGGGGCATCGGCACCGTGGCCGCCTCATGCCTCGTCGTCGCCGCGCTGATGCTGCGGCTCCACCAGATTTGGGAGTTCCAGATCGATGTCGTCGTCTGAGGTCGCGCCGGAGCGGCGGGCGCTGGCCGCCGGGTTCGGCCGCTTGATCGTGCTGGTCTACGTCGTCTTCGCCGTCTCAGCCGGGGCCAGGGCGCTCTTTCAGATCGCGGTGAAGTTCGAGCGGGCGCCGGTGAGTTTCTCATTGAGCGCGATCGCCGCGCTGATCTACTTGGTCGCCGCGATCGCGATCGTTCGCGGCGCGCCGCGCGCGGCTTTGACGGCGGTCGGCATCGAGTTGGCCGGTGTGGTGGGGGTCGGCGCGCTCAGTCTCGCGGTCCCGGAGTGGTTCCCCGAGGCGTCGGTGTGGTCGCACTTCGGTTCGGGCTACGGCTACGTCCCGCTGGTCCTGCCGGTCGTGGGGCTGGTCTACCTGCTGCGACGCCGGGAGTAGAGAAAACCTCACCATGGAGTCGGAGGGCAGCGGCAATGCCCCCGGGCTCGGCCGACCATATTGTTCAGGGCATGGAAAACACTCCCCGGTCCGCCCGCCGGCGCGGCGCTCTGCTCGCCGTGGTGCGGGCGCTGTGGGCGCCGCAGACCTGGCGGTCACTCGTTCACCTGGTGACCGGCGCGGTCGTCGGCGTCGTCGGCGGGCTGTCGATCCTGCTGCTGGCGATCCTCATCGTCGCCGGGATCCCCACCGTGGTGATCGCTTTGGCCGGCTGCGGCATCCTGGCCGCGGTCAGTTCGACGCTCACCGCGCTGCAGCGCGACCGCCACTCGGTCTTCCTCGGCATCAGGTGGCCGGCGAGCACGGCGCCGCAGCCGCCGACGTTCACGCCCAAGGCGCTCGGGCAGTACCTGCGCAGCGGCCGGACCTGGCGTCAGCTGGCCTATCACCTCATCGCCGGGGTCTTCGGCTTCTGGGCCTGCGCCGCCGCGGTGTGGGCCTGGGCGCTGGGGCTGGCCATGACCGCCGCGCCGCTGTACTGGTCCACCACCGGACCGGCCCTGCCGTGGAGGCTCGCGGCGATGACCGGCATCGGTATCGCCCTGCTGCTGGCGGCGGCCTGGGCGACCAGGGGCCTGGCCGCGCTCGACGGGGCGCTGGCGTGGCGGCTGCTGGGGACCACCCGCAGCGAGGAGCTCGCGCTGCGGGTCAGCGACCTGGCCGCCAGCCGTAACTCCACAGTAGATGCCGCCGACGCCGAGCGGCGGCGCATCGAACGGGACCTGCACGACGGCGCGCAGCAGCGCCTGACCTCCCTGGCCATGAACCTCGGCATCGCCCGGGCCACGCTCACCGACCTGCCCGAATCCGGCGCCCGCGCCATCGAGTCGGCGCACGAGGAGTCCAAGCAGGTCCTGGAGGAGCTGCGGCACCTCGTCCGCGGCCTGCACCCGGCGGTGCTCGAGGACCGCGGGCTCGACGCGGCGCTGTCGGCCGTGGCGGCCCGATCCCCGGTGCCGGTGCGGCTCGAGGTCGACATGGACCGCCGGGTGGGCCGGGAGGTGGAGGCCGTGGCCTACTTCGTCGTCTCCGAAGCCTTGACCAATGTGGCCCGACATGCCGATGCCGAACACGCGACCGTGGAGGTCTCGCTGGACGGTGACCGGCTGCGGGTGCGAATCACCGACGACGGGACCGGCGGCGCCGACCCCGACAGCGGCACCGGACTGCGCGGCCTGGCCGACCGGGTCCGGTCGGTCGACGGGACCTTCCGCCTCACCAGCCCCCCAGGCGGACCCACCACCATAGAAGCGGAGCTGCCATGCGCGTCGTGATCGCCGAAGACTCGGTCCTGCTGCGGGAGGGACTCGCCCGCCTCATGGAAGTCGGCGGCATCGAGGTCATCGACACCGTCGGCGACGCCGAGCAACTGCTCCGCTCGGTCGAACGCGACCTACCCGACCTCGTGGTCGCCGACGTGCGGATGCCGCCCGACCAGAGCGACGAGGGCGTGCGCGCCGCGCTGGTGCTGCGCCGCCGCCACCCCGACCTGGCGGTTCTCATGCTCTCCCAGTACGTCGAGGAGCGCTACGCCGTCGACCTGCTCACCGGCCAGATGCGCGGCATCGGGTACCTCCTCAAGGACCGGGTCGCCGACGTCGAGGAATTCCTCGACTCCCTTCGCCGGGTCGCCGCCGGAGGCACCGCGCTCGACCCCGAAGTGGTCTCGCAGCTGCTGGTCCGCCGCACCGGCGACGAACTGGACCGCCTCACACCCCGCGAGCGCGAGGTGCTGTCGCACATGGCCGAGGGCCGCTCCAACGGCGGCATCGCCGAGGTCCTCTTCCTCAGCGAAGGCGCCGTCAGCAAGCACATCAACTCGATCTTCGCGAAACTCGGGCTCGCGCCAACCGACAGCGGCAACCGCCGCGTGCTCGCCATCCTCAAATTCCTGCAAGGCAACGGTAAGGACAGGTCGTGACCGATACGAGAACCGATACCCCGGCCCCCGGGCCCGGCGCGCCGACCCGCAGGGTCTGGTGGATCGTCGGCGGCACCTTCACCGCGCTGGTGCTGGTCGCGGTGCTGGCCGCGACCGGCGTCTGGGTGTGGGCGAGCGCGACGCCGGCCGAGAGCGACGACTACGACAAGACCTACACCCGAGCGGTCGCCAACGTCGCCGTCGACTTGGAGGTCGGCGCGGTCAACCTCGCCGCCTCGGCCGACGACGCCTTCGAGGTGCGCCGGGAGTCGACCTGGCGCGGCAAGGAGCCCTCGGTCAGCGAGGAGTGGACCGACGCCGACTCCTGGGAGGCCGAGTCCGACTGCGGCGAGCGGTGGCTGCACATCCGCGGAGGCCGGTGCGAGGTCGAGTACTGGCTGAACGTGCCGGCCGGCACCGGCGCCGACATCACCACCTCGGTCGCCGACGTCACGGTCGACGGTCTCGACGGCGACCTTCGCCTGGAGTCCAGTGTCGGCCGGATCGACGCCGAACGCCTGCGCACCACCAGCACGGTCGTCACCAGCAGCACCGGCGACGTCCACCTCGCCTTCGACCGAGTCCTCGGCGACATCACCGTCGACGCCAACGTCGGCGACGTCGTCATCGTCGTTCCCGACGACGGCACCACCTATGACGTGCGGTTCGACTCCGGCGTCGGCGAATCCGACATCACGATCGCCACCGACTTCGGCGGCGCCGACTACCTGATCGATGTGAGCAGCGGCGTCGGCGACCTCGAAGTGAGATACGGCTGATCCGAACGCCGAGCGGCTCCCGACCGGGAGCCGCTCAGCTGAAGAATCCGAGGCAGGAGACCGCCAGCGTCGAGCCGCACAGCGCCAGACCGAGGCGGAAGTTGCGTTCGAGCTTCTCCTCCTGGTCGCCGATGCGCGGGCGCGAGGTGACGCCGATGGTGAGCCAGCCGGCCGCGAACGCCGCCAGCGGGCACGCGACGATGATCGCGGCCAGCACGACCGCACCGGTCAGATCGTCGGCCTTCACCACCCGCAGCACGATGAGCTGGACCAGCAGCGAGGCCAGAGCGAACATCCCGTAGAGCAGGCCGTTGCGCTCGTCGGTCCGCCAGTGCGGCAGCCACGGCGCCCGGTGGGCCAGGTACCGGGCCTCCTCGAATTCGGTCGCGGCCGCTCGCAGGTCGGCCTCGGCGGCGTTGACCTCGACGGCGGGGTCGCCGTCGAGGTCGCCGGCGCGGGTGCGCGGCGGGATCGGCACGCGGGCGGCGCGGGCGAGCTCGTCGACGGCTTCGCGCTGTTCGGCGGCCTGCGCGGTGAGGCGGCCTGCACGCTCGCCGAGGGACTCGACGCGGGAGGCGCTGCGGGAGGCGGCCTCGTCGAAGCCCCGGCGGACCTCGTCGAGGCGTCGCAGCTGGGCGAGGTAGTCGTCGAAGGCGCTCACCGGATTCCTCCGAGGAGGCCCTGTCCTTTAGGGCGGGGAGGGATCGGGGGCGATTGGCTGCTCGCGGTCGGACGGAGTAGGACTGGGATCCCAGAAGCAGACGGCTGGTGCGATATCGGTATAATCTTCGTGTGCATCTCAGGTACTCCTACCGTGTCTATCCGACGCGTCCGCAGCGGCAGGCGCTGGCGCGGACGTTCGGGTGTGTGCGTGTGGTGTACAACGACGCGGTCGCGGCGTGGAAGGCCGCGCACCGGCAGGGCCTGGACGGGCTGAAGGTCCGGCACTGGGCGTGCGGGTGCGGCGCGGTGCACGACCGGGACGCGAACGCCGAGATCAACATCAGACGCGAAGGTCGGCGTCTGGTGGCCGCCGGGCAGGCGGACACCTGAAACGCTTGTGGAGCGCGGGTCAGGCTCGCATAGCGCGAGCACCGCGTGTTGAAGCAAGAACCCTCCCGTAGCGTCGTCGTTCTCAGCGGCGGCCAAGCCGGGAATCCCCGCCATGAAAGACGGGGAGGATGTCAAGCGTGCTCCTCTCTGGTGAACGGCACGATCAGGCGCCCCGAACCGGTGTCCTGGTGGCGGTCGATCAGCAGCGCGCGCCCGTGTCTGGGCTGCCAGTGCTGGAACTGCTGCCCGAAGTGGCCGACCAGTTCGCCGCCGGGCAGGTTGAGGATGAGCGAGCAGGCCACGTCCTCGCGGCCGGCGCTGCCGCCGATGTCGTCGAGGAAGCGCCGGTAGGTCCGCCACCACGCCAGGAGGTGGACGCCGCGGGCCGGGCCGGTGCGCAGCAGGTCCCGCAGGGCGTTCTGGCCGGCGCGGTCGAGCGCGGCGGCGTCGAGGCCCCAGGCGAGGACGAACGTGTCGTCGGGGACGGCGGCGAGTTCGGCCGCGAACTCCTCCGGCGCGATCCGGCGGGAGATGTCGCGGACCTTCGCGGTCCCGGTGAAGTCCACAGTCCACATTCCTTGCCCGGTCGGGGCCTGGTGGGCCAGGCTCTCGGCTGCGGCCTCGAGGACCTCGCCGCCGGCGGTGTCGGAGCCGAGGACCGCCAGGTGGCGGCCCGGCCGCCGGTCCAGGTCGATCCCGGCCGCCTCGAGCCGCAGCGAGACCTCGCGGCCCAGCAGCACGTGCCCTGGTCGGCGCTCGCCGGGCAGGGTCCCGGTGAAGTGCACCGGCCGGTAGCCGTAGAAGACGCGCGGCGCGCCGAAGTCGGCGTGCGCGGCGCGCAGCTGCTCGCGCAGCCGCAGCATGACCTCGGCGTCGGTGTCGGGGAAGCGCGCCACCCGCTCGGCGCCGGCGGCGCCGCCCTCGGTGTTGAGCACGACCTGGCCCAGGGAGATGCGCGAGGCCGCCTCGTTGCCGGGGTCGAGGATCGACTTCGCGCCCGGCAGCGCCACCCGCATCGGGAACTGCCCGAAGATCGAGTCCTTCTTGGCCCACAGCGCTTCGATGCCCGAGATCGTCTGGCTGGCCAGCACCAGGTGGACGCCGTAGGAGCGGCCCTTCCTGGCCAGGTTCTCCAGCAGCGCCACCGCCTCGGAGGCGACCTTGTCGTTGCCGGCCAGCAGCACCTGGAACTCGTCGGCCACGCACACGATCCTCGGATACGACTCGTGCCGCCGCAGCGCCGCGAACGAGGCCACACCGTGCTGTTTCATCACCGTCGAGCGCTTGGTCAACTCCTCGCTCAGACTCCGCAGCACCGCCAGCCCGTACTCGCGGTCGGACTCGACGCCGACGGCGCGGGCGTGCGGGATGAACGTGTCGTCGCGAGCGGTCGGGATGAACTCGGTGAACGACACGCCCTCCTTGAAGTCCAGCAGGAACAGCGCCAGATCCGAGGGCGCGTACCGGGAGGCCAGCCCGTAGAGCACGTCGAGGAGGAACACCGTCTTGCCGCCGCCGGTGCGGCCGCCGACCAGCCAGTGCGGGGTCGCGTCGTCGAACCGCAGCCGCACCTCGCCGGCCGCGTCCCGCCCGATCAGCACCTCCAGGCCGGCGGCGGGATCCTCGCTCAGCGGGACGTCGGGGATGAGGTCGTCGAAGGTCAGCGTCGCCGCCTGGCGCGCCCGCTCGGCCAGCCGCGCGGCCTCGCCGGCCAGGAACGAGGCGTCGGCGCTCTCGGGCCAGGCCACCGGCACCGCGAGACGCTCGGCGCGGGAGACCGGCGCGGCCGGAGGGTTCGCGACCTCGACGTGGTCGTCGACCTGGTGCAGCACCGTCGCCTGCGGCAGCTCCGGGATGCCGGCGCCCAGTACGGTCACCCCGTGCGCCAGACCCGAGCGGGCCAGCGCGTACACCCGCTCGACCAGGCTGGTCGGGGCGGCGCCGAGCGAGGCGATCGCCAGCAGCAGCCGGTCGGTGCGGTGCCCGGCGATGCTCTCGGAGATCTGGGTCTCGGCATCGGCCACGACCTGGGACGCGGCGCGCGCGTCGGTCGCCACGGTCTCGATCACGCCGGCGTCGGCGAGCGGCCGCAGCGGCGCGAACGTCGCGCCCAAGGTGGCCACGTCGATGCCGACGACCCGCACCTTGCCCGGATCGCGGTGCGCGAGAGTGTGGAGGATCGCTCCCCTGACCAGGGACGCGACTCCGTCGACGCGGGCGTCGACGTTGGTGGCCAGGTGCCCGCGCTCGCCGAACGGCACCAGCAGCGGGAACCGGCGTCCCTCGTGGAGAACCACCGAACCGGCTTGGAGCAGTTCGGGATCGCTTCGCAGTCTCGCCGCCGAAGCGCTTGCGGCGTCGGATATCTGACGTTCGGCGTCGAGCAGTGCGGGGTCGACCGGGGTCTGGGAGGCCGTGGCCCCCAGATGCCGTCGGGCGGCGGCGAGCCGCTCCGAGGCGATGTCGCAGCCGGCGGCCGCGCTGGCCAGCACGGAGCGGAAACCGGGCACCGGACCTCCTCTGGGATCGCCCTGGCGGGCGCGGCCTGTTCAACCGGTCACAGGATAGTCGACTTCGCGCAACCTACCGGCAAGTGCCCGCGTGCATTAACCTAGACGCAGACCCGAATCCGGCTGACCCCGGACAGTGCCGCCCGCCTGCCGTACACCGTTCTCGCCCGCGCCCGCGCGAACGGAAGACAAGGATCGACCGATGAGTGAGTTCCTGGATATAGCCCTATCCTTTCCGCCGATCGTGTTCACGTTCGGCCTCATCGTCGTGGTCGTGTACTGGATAACCGTCATCGTCGGTGCGCTCGACGTGGACATCGTCGACTTCGGGACCGACTCGGACGCCGAGGTCGAGGCCGGCGGCTCGTTCTGGTCGGCGTTCGGGTTCGGCGCGGTGCCGTTCACTGTGGTGCTGTCGCTGTGGATCACCCTGGGCTGGATCGTCACCGTGCTCGGCACCACTTGGGTCATCAGCGCCGACGATGTGTTCGTGCCTTCGGCCGCCTCGGGCATCGCGACCCTGGTCGCCGCGATCGGCGTCGGCATGCTCGGCGCCAAGCTGCTGTCCAAGCCGTTGTCGAAGATCTTCGCGGACGCCCCGGCGACGGGCCACCGGGACCTCATCGGCAAGGTCTGCATCGTCCGCACCGGCACCGTCACCACCGATTCGGGCCAGGCGGAGCTGACCGAGGACGACGGCACGGTGCACCTGATCAACGTCCGCCGCTCGCCCCACGAGCCCCCCGGCATCGACGACGGCCTGTTCGTCCGCCACTCCAAGCTGGTGATCTTCGACTACGACGAGGACGACAAGGTCTTCCTGGTCGTCCCGGTGGCCGTGCCTCCCGACGTCCATATCCGGGAGTCGTAGGAACCTCGCTCGACCGGCCCGGCGTGCGCCGGAGTCGGCGTACCCCGCGGCTTGCGCCTGCTCAGTAAGGTGAGCTCACGCCCTCATCACACCTCCCCCCGAGTCTCTTAAGGAAACGCCATGGACTCTTCCAGTTCGGCGACGCTGATGACCGCGCTGGTGGTCGGCGCGCTCATCTTCGTGGGCCTGCTGCTCATGATCATCCGGCTGTACCGGAAGGTCGCCCCGGGCCAGGCCCTGGTCGTCACCAAGCTGCGCGCCCGCAAGGTCTCGTTCACCTCCGCGCTGGTCCTGCCGATCATCCACAAGGCCGAGTACATGGACATCTCGGTCAAGACGATCGAGATCAACCGCGCCGGCAAGGACGGCCTGATCTGCCAGGACAACATCCGCGCCGACATCTCGATCACGTTCTTCGTGAGGGTCAACGCCACCGCCGACGACGTCCGCAACGTCGCCAACTCGATCGGCACCAAGCGCGCCTCCGACCAGGACACGCTCCAGGAGCTGTTCAACGCCAAGTTCTCCGAGGCGCTCAAGACCGTCGGCAAGCAGCTCGAGTTCACCGACCTGTACACCAACCGCGACGAGTTCCGCGACCGGATCATCCACGTCATCGGCACCGACCTGAACGGTTACAGCCTCGAGGACGCGGCGATCGACTACCTCGAGCAGACGCCGATGTCGTCGCTCGACCCGCAGAACATCCTGGACGCCCAGGGCATCCGCAAGATCACCGAGCTGACCGCCCGCGAGGCGATCACCACCAACGAGCACCGGCGCCACGAAGAGAAGGAGATCAAGCGCCAGGACGTCGACGCCCGCGAGACCGTGCTCGAGCTGGAGCGCCGCCAGGAGGAGGCCGAGATCCGCCAGCAGCGCGAGATCGAGACCCTCCGCGCCCGCGAGGCCGCCGAGGTCGCCAAGGTCCAGTCGGAGGAGCGCCTCAAGTCCGAGACCGCGCGCATCCGCACCGAGGAGGCGACCGGCATCCAGCACGAGAACCGGCTGCGTGAGATCGCCGTCGCCGAGAAGAACCGCGAGCGGGTCATCGCCGTCGAGACCGAGCGGATCGAGAAGGACCGCATCCTCGAAGTCGTCGCCCGCGAACGCGAAGAGGAACTGGCGCGCATCGCCGCGAACAAGGAGCTCGAGGCCGAGAAGCGCGAGATCGCCGACGTCGTCCGCGAGCGGATCGCGGTAGAGAAGACCGTGGCCGAGCAGGAAGAGGGCATCAAGCGCCTGCGCGCGACCGAGGAGGCCGAGCGCGAGCGCCAGAAGACCATCATCCTCGCCGAAGCCGAGGCGCAGGAGAACCTGGTCAAGGACATCAAGGCCGCCGAGGCCGCCGAGGTCGCGGCCAAGCACCTGGCCCGCCAGCGCCTCACCGAGGCCGAGGCCGCGCAGCAGGCCGCCGAGCTGGAGGCGCGCGCGAACATCCGGCAGGCCGAGGGCCGGCAGGCGCTCGCGGCCGCCGACGGCTTGGCCGAGGTGCAGGTCCGCGAGGCCGAGGCCGACGCGATCGAGAAGGGCGGTCTGGCCGAGGCCAAGGCCGCCGAGGCCAGGGGCATGGCCGAGGCGCAGGCGGCCGAGGCGATCGGCAAGGCCCAGGCCTCGGCCCGCACCGCCAAGGGCAAGGCCGAGGCGGACGCGCTGCGTGAGAAGCTGCTGAGCGAGTCGGCCGGTCTCACCGAGAAGGCCGTCGCGATGGACGCCTTCTCGGCGGCGTCGAAGGCGCACGAGGAGTACCGGCTGCGGCTGGAGATGGAGAAGGAGCTGCGCGGTATGGAGATCGAGGCGCGCCGCTCCATCGCCGAGCAGCAGGCCGGCGTCATCTCGGCGGGCCTGTCGAACGCCGACATCTCGCTGGTCGGCGGCGACACCCAGTTCTTCGACCGGGTGGTCGGCGCGATCGGCTACGGCAAGGCCGTCGACGGGTTCATGGAGCACTCCGACGTGGCCTCGAGCCTGGCGGCGTCGTGGACGAACGGGAACTCCTCGTTCGCCGAGGACCTCAAGAGCGTGCTGGCCACAGTGGGCACCGAGGACGTCAAGAACCTGACCGTGTCGGCGGCGCTGGCCAAGCTCATGCAGAGCGGCGGCGACCACGACATGCTCGGCGGGCTGCTCGCCAAGGCCAAGGAGCTCGGCGTGGCCGACCGCCCGGCCGTCGAGATGACCGCCAAGTAGTACCGCCTCCCGCCGACCGGATCGCATATCCTATGGGAAATAGGATATGCGATCCGGTCGTGAAGCCGTCTTCCGTTCGCTCCCTGGGGAAAGTCATGGCCGACCAGACCACCGCCGAGGCCGGCACGCTCGATGCCGGCACCTACGAAGTCCTTTCCAAACGCCTCGCCGACTTCGCCACGGAGCTGACCGCACGCGCCGAGTCGCTCAACGCCGCCCGCACCGATGCCTTCGGCGGCACCGAGTTGAGCCTGCTGGGCACCAGCCGCATCCGCACCGCCAACAACTGCGTGCCCCGCGACATGGTCCAGGTCGGCGGCCACCTGCTGTTCGGCTACAACGTCCACATGGGCCTCAAGTCCCAGACCGAGGTCGGCGACGTGTTCGCCCTCCACCGGTTCGAGCGCCAAGACGGCAAGTTCTCCTTCGCCGAAGTCGACACCGCCGGGCACCTGCTCGACGACCCGCGCTTCGTCGCCGACTTCACCGAGATGTACCGCTACTACCGCTCGACCGAGCTGCTCCAGGTCCGCCAGGTCGAGACCCGGCTGCTCGCCGTCTTCCGCATCGGCGAGAACCTCGCCGACCAGCGCGTCCTGCGCTGGCAGCTCAACCCCGACGGCTCGGCGACCTACATGGACCCGCGCGGCGAGTCCGACAACGTCTGGCCCGAGCCGCACGACTTCGAATGGACCGAGACCACCCGCGACCACCACGTCACCGGCCGCCACCCGCACGTGTCCATCGAAGACGAGATCTTCGTCGAATGCCTGAACGGCACCCTCACCGTCAAGGTCGAGGACAACACCGACACCGGCGAGGGCGTCTTCGCCGAACCGGTCGCCGAGCCCCTCCAGTCCCTGGCCGACGCCCAGATCGCCTATGCCCGCGTCGGACCGCTGATCCTGCTGAGGATCCTGCCGTACAACGAGCCGGCCCCCCGCCACCTTATCTACAACACCCGCACCGGCGACGTCCGGCGCGCCGACGCGATCGGCGCCGCCTGCCGGCGCCTGCCCGAAGACCACGGCATCATCTTCCCCGGCGGCTACTACCTCAACGAAGGCAGACTCAAGACCTTCGACCACGACACCGCCGACCTGCGCTTCAAGCGCGTCATTCGCTCCCCCAACGGCGAAGACGTCCTCTACGTCTTCTACCACGAGATCGAGGGCCGCTCGCTCCTGCTGCCCTACAACGTCATCCGCAAGGAAGTCGCGGCGCCGATGAGCGTCCACGGCTACTCGATCTTCGACGACGGCACCCTGGTCGCCTTCCGCTTCATCGGCGACGAGGCCACCCGCGTCCACCCCATGCAGGTCTGGGCCACCCCGTTCGTCTCCGAGGCCCACGCCGCCGCCACCGATTCCGGCGACACCCCCGTGCACCGCATCGGGAACGCCGAAGCCGTCCGCGCCGTCTCCGACGCGTTGTCGGTGGCGCGCATGGTCCGCGAGATGGAACCCGGCCAGGCCGTGTTCGAGGCGCTCATCGCCGCGGCCACCCGCTGCCTCGACGACTACCCGTGGCTCGGCGACGAAGGCCTCTTCGCCCTCGACCAGACCCTCCGGGCCGTCCGCGAGACCGCCGAGTCCGTCCTCGACGAGTACGCCACCGTCGCCGAACTCACCGCCGAGGCCGGCAAGGCCCTCAACGAAGCCGAGACCGACACCGTCAAGCTGCTGCGACGCGCCCGAGGCGAGGCCCCCAAGTCCGCCGAGGACTGGGTCGACCTGCTCACCGACCTGCGCGGCGCCCAAGGGCACTTGGTCACCCTGCGGGACGTCCGCTACATCGACACCGCCCGCATCGGCGAGCTCGAAGCCGAGCTGACCGAGAGCCTGGACGCCACCGGCCGCCGCGCCGTCGCCTTCCTCGAACGCGACGACGCCTTCGCGCCGTACTTCACCGAGGTCGAAGCGCTCGAGCGCAAGGCCGAACGCCTCGAGACCGTCGCCGAATCCCAGCCGCTCGTGGCCGACCTCGACGAGCGCCAGCACGGACTGGAGACCCTCACCGAGGTCGTCTCCACCCTCGAGATCGGCGACGCCACCGTCCGCACCGCGATCCTCGGGCGCGTCTCCGAGGTCCTGGCCGCGGTCAACCGCACCCGCGCCACCCTGGCCGCCCGCCGCCGCGAACTGTCCGTCGGCGAAGGCAGAGCCGAGTTCGCCGCCGAGTACGCCCTCCTCGGGCAGGCGGTCACCGCGGCGCTGGCGGCCGCGAACACGCCCGGCGAATGCGACGACCAGCTCGGCCGCCTGCTGCTGACCATCGAGAACCTCGAGACCCGCTTCGCCGACTTCGACGACTTCCTCGCCCAGTTGGCCGACAAGCGCACCGACGTCTACGAGGCGTTCTCCTCGCGCAAGCAGAACCTGCTCGACGAGGCCGCGCGCCGCGCCGAGCAGCTCGCCTCCTCGGCCGACCGCATCCTGGAGGCCGTCGCCCGCCGCACCGCCTCCCTGTCCTCACTCGACGAAGTCAACACGTACTTCGCGACCGACCCGATGGTCGAGCGCCTCCGCCGCGTCATCGGCGAGCTGCGCGATTTGGACGACACCGTCCGCGCAGAGGAGATCGAGGGCCGCATCCAGGCCGCCCGCTCGGAGGCCGGCAGGGCCCTGCAGGACCAGCTCGACCTGTTCGACGGCGACGCGATCCGCTTCGGCGAGCACCGCATCCCGGTCAACACCCAGCCGCTCGACTTGACGCTCGTGCCCTCGGGCGACCGTTTGGCGTTCTCGCTGACCGGCACCGACTACCGGCAACCGGTCGACGACGCGGACTTCGCCGACACCCGGCCCTATTGGAGCCAGTTCCTGCCCTCGGAGGACGAGCGGGTCTACCGCGCCGAGCACCTGGCCGCCTCGCTCCTGGCCGAACACGGTCCCGGTCGGCTCCTGGCCGAAGACCTCCCCCGCTTCGTGTCGACCGCCGCGGCCGAACGCTACGACGAAGGCTACGAGCGCGGCGTCCACGACGCCGACGCCGCCGCGATCCTCGCCGAGGTCCTGCGACTGCAGGCCGCCGCCGGGACGCTGCGCTACCCGGCCGCCGAACGCGCGGCCGCCCAGCTCTACTGGGGGCACGGGGCGCCGAAGGAACAGCAGGCCGCTTGGAGCGCGCAGGCCCGTTCCCTGCACCGGGTCAGGGAGACCTTCGGCCGCGCCGACGCCCTCGACCGGCTCGCCGCCGAAACCGCCGACCGCCTCGGCGCCTGGCTCGCCGACACCGGCGCGGCCCTCGAAGTCGATCCGACCGTGGCCGGGGAGTACCTGGTGGAGGAACTGGCCACCGCCGACGGCTTCGCCGCCTCGGCGCGCGCCCGCGACCTCGTCGCCGGCTTCGAACGCCACATCGGACCGGGAGCCAAGCAGGCCTTCGACGACGACCTGCGCGCCATCGAAAGCGACCTCGCCTCGCAGTGGGCGCTCGCCGAGGCCTGGGTCGAGTCGTACCTGCCTGTGGCCGAAAGCGACCGGTTCGACGCGGCAGATTTGCCCGAGGCCCTGGCACTGCTCCTGGCCGGAGTCGCCACCTACGACGTCACCGCCGAACTGACCGCCGAGGTCGCCGGGCTCCTGGGCACGCACCCGCGCATCGACGGCCGCACCCTTCCTGTGCGCCTCGACGAGTTCCTCGCGCGCACCGGCCGGTTCCGCCGCGAGACCGTGCCCGGCTACCGGGCCTACCAGCGCCGCCGCGCCGAGATCATCGACGCCCACAAACGGGAACTGCGCGTCGACGAGTTCAAGCCCAAGGTCATGTCCGGGTTCGTGCGCAACCAGCTCATCGACGAGGTGTACCTGCCGCTCATCGGCTCCAACCTCGCCAAGCAGATCGGCGCCGGTTCCGGCGACGCTCGACGGACCGACCAGTCGGGCATGCTCATGCTCATCTCGCCGCCCGGCTACGGCAAGACCACGCTCATGGAGTACGTCGCCGACCGGCTCGGCATGCTGCTGGTCAAGGTCAACGGGCCCGCGCTGGGCCACGAGACGGTCTCGGTCGACCCGGCCGACGCGCCGAACGCCACTGCCCGCCAAGAGGTCGAGAAGATCAACTTCGCGCTCGAATGCGGCGGCAACGTGCTGCTGTATCTCGACGACATCCAGCACACCAACCCCGAGTTGCTGCAGAAGTTCATCTCGCTGTGCGACGCCCAACGCAAGATGGAGGGCGTCTGGAACGGACGCACCCGCACCTACGACCTGCGGGGGAAGCGATTCGCGGTCTGCATGGCCGGCAACCCGTACACCGAGGCGGGGCAGAAGTTCCGCATCCCCGACATGCTCGCCAACCGAGCCGACGTGTGGAACCTCGGCGACGTCCTCTCGGGCCGCGACGAGGTCTTCGCCCAGTCCTACATCGAGAACGCGCTCACCTCGAACGCGGTCACCGCGCCGCTGGCCGGACGCGAGCGAGCCGACGTCCAGCTGCTCATCCGCCTGGCCGCCGACGACCCGACCGCGGGCCCGGACGACCTGCACCACCCGTACTCGGCCGGCGAGCTCGACCAGATCCTGTCGGTGCTGCGGAAACTGCTGCACCTCCAGAGGACGGTGCTGCGCAACAACCTCGCCTACATCGCCTCGGCGGCGATGGACGACGCCTCGCGCACGGAGCCGCCGTTCTTGCTGCAGGGCTCGTACCGGAACATGGGTCGGCTCGCCGAGCGGGTGGTGCCGGTGATGAACGACGAGGAGCTGGAAGCGGTCATCGACGACCACTACGCCGGTGAGGCGCAGACCCTCGCCTCGGGTGCGGAGGCGAACCTCCTCAAGCTCGCGGAACTGCGCGGACGGTTGACCGCGGAGCAGGCCGAACGCTGGGAGGCGGTCAAGGAGGCGTTCCGCCGCGAGCAGATGCTCGGCGGCGGCGACGACGATCCGATGTCGAGGGCCGTCGGCGCGATCATGCTGCTGTCCGACCGAGTGGGCGGCATAGAGGGAGCGCTGCGGGACCGGTGATGCCGACGCCGCACGAGCGGACGATCGGGATGGCCGGGGCGTCCGAAGCGGTTTCGTGTCGAGTGTGGTGAGTGCTTTCGGGTCGTCGCTCGGCTGCTTTCGATGCGATCGCAGTGTGCGACCGCATGGTTCCGGGGCGTCAAAGTTCTCCGCTGGACGTGATCGCTGGGAACGACCGGTAGGCTACCTTCAAGCGTGTGACACGAAAGCCCGTTGTGCCCCGTAGCCGCTGAACCATCGATTAAGGGAGGTCCCCGTGCCGACGAAGACGGGAGCGAAGATCCGGATTATCGTCCTGGGCACTGGCCCTGACGCCGACGAGGCCCGCAGCATCGCCGAGACGAACGACGATGTCTCGGTAGCCGCGAAGTTCACCAAGACGGTGACGCACTTGGTCATCGACGACACGGTGAAGCCCTCTGAGCCGCGCATCAAGAAGGCCGAGGAGAACGGCGTGCCCGTCCTCAAGCTGGCCGAGTTGAAGGAGCTGGTGGCCGGCGGCGACGCCGAGCCCGAAGCCGCGTCTGAGCCGGAGCCCGAGACCGAGCCGGCGGCCGAGGCCGCCGAGGAGCCCGAGCCTGTCGAAGCGCCGGCCGTTGAAGCCGAGCCGGAGGCAGCGCCCGAGCCCGTCGCCGAAGCCGAGCCCGAGCCGGAACCCGAGCCGGTCGCCGAGCCCGAGCCGGAACCCGAGCCGGTCGCCGAGGCCGAGCCCGAACCCGCGAAGGAGCCCGAGCCGGCCGCCGAGACCGAGAAGGAATCCGAGTCGGAGAAGACCGTCCCGGCCCAGGCCGAGGCGCCCAAGGTCGAGAAGGAACCCGAGATCGACGTGATCGAGGAGTCCGAGGAGGTCAAGGCCGAAGCCGGCTCCGAGACCTCGCCGAAGCCGGGCCTGGTCGCCAGGATCAAGTCGATCTTCAACCTGACCGGCGCCCGCAAATAGCGCCGACGCGATCCGAAGCGGCTGTTCGAACTCACGGTTCCGACACCGTGAAAGCCCCGGGCCCCCGTGCCCGGGGCTTTACCATGTGACCTGTGGTCGCGGGGTGGCCGAGCAAACTTGAGCCGGTTAGACTCAACTCTGCGACGGTTCCATCGACCGTGCTCCGTATGGCGAGCCGAGCCGCGGTTCGGCCCGCAGGGCCCCATTGGCGACGCTCGCGCGCCATGACCTGGACCAGCCGGGAAGAAAGGCAGACAGACCCGTGGACGTCAACCGCTTGACCACCAAGAGCCGCGAAGTCATCTCCCAGGCCGCTCGAACCGCCGCGGCGGGCGGCAATCCCGCCGTCGATCCCTGGCACCTGCTCGACGCGCTCTTGACCGTGGACGGTTCCACCGCACCGGGTCTGCTGCAGCTCGTCGGCGTCACCCCGGGCACCGTCTCGGCCGAGACCGAGCGGCGCCTCGACGACATGCCCTCGGCTTCGGGCCCTTCGGTCTCCGAACCGTCGATGGCCCGCGATTCGCTGCGCGCCATCAACGCCGCCGACAAGATCGCCACCGACTACGGCGACGAGTACGTCTCCACCGAGCACCTCCTCACCGGGCTCGTGCAGGCCGGAGGGGAACTGGGCGCCTACCTCGCCGAGCAGGGCGCGACCGAGCAGAAGCTCATCAGCGCCTTCCCGACCCTGCGCGGCGGCGACCGCAAGATCTCCAGCACCGACCCCGAGCAGGGCTACAAGGCCCTCGAGAAGTACGGCGTGGATCTCACCGAGAACGCCCGCTCCGGCAAGGTCGACCCCGTCATCGGCCGCGACACCGAGATCCGCCGCGTCATCCAGGTGCTCTCCCGGCGCACCAAGAACAACCCGGTCCTCATCGGCGAGCCCGGCGTCGGCAAGACCGCCATCGTCGAGGGCCTCGCCCAGCGCATCGTCGCCGGCGATGTCCCCGAGTCGCTGCGCGACCGCCGCGTCATCCTGCTCGACCTGGCCAGCATGATCGCCGGAGCGCAGTACCGCGGCCAATTCGAGGAGCGCTTCAAATCGGTGCTGGAGGAGATCAAGTCCTCCGACGGCGAGATCATCCCGTTCATGGACGAGCTGCACACCATGGTCGGCGCCGGCAAGTCCGAGGGCTCGATGGACGCCGGGAACATGCTCAAGCCCGCCCTGGCCCGCGGCGAGCTCCACATGATCGGCGCGACCACCCTCAACGAGTACCGCGAGCACATCGAGAAGGACGCCGCGCTGGAGCGCCGCTTCCAGCAGGTCTACGTCGGCGAGCCGTCCATCGAGGACGCCGTCGCGATCCTGCGCGGCCTCAAGGAGCGCTACGAGGTCCACCACGGCGTGCGGATCACCGACTCGGCGCTGGTGGCCGCCGCGCAGTTGTCGGCCCGCTACATCCCCGACCGTCAGCTGCCCGACAAGGCCATCGACCTGGTCGACGAGGCCGCCTCCCGGCTGCGCATCGAGATCGACTCGCGCCCCGAGGAGATCGACGAGGTCGAGCGCACCGTCCGCCGCCTCGAGATCGAGGAGACGGCCCTGCAGAACGAGACCGACGACCCGGCCTCGGCCGAGCGGCTCACCGCCCTGCAGCGCGAACTGGCCGACGCCCGCGAGCGCCTTGCCGCGCTCAGCCGCCAGTGGGAGTCCGAGAAGGACCGCATCTCCAAGGTCTCCGACCTCAAGGAGCAGCTCGACGACATGCGCACCCAGGCCGAGCGCGCCGAGCGCGAATACGACCTGGAGAAGGCCGCCCAACTTCGGTACGGGCGCATCCCCGAACTGGAGCGCCGGCTCTCCGAGGCCGAGTCCGAGCAGAAGCAGGCTCCCGAGCCGGACCACCCGCCGATGCTCAAAGAGGAGATCGACGCCGAGGAGATCGCCGACGTCGTCGCCGCCTGGACCGGCATTCCGGCCGGGCGGCTCCAGGAGTCCGAGACGCACAAGCTGCTCAACGCCGAAGGGGTCCTGGGCGCGCGCGTCGTCGGCCAGTCCGAGGCGGTCGGCGTCGTCGCCGACGCGCTCCGGCGCGCCCGCGCCGGACTGTCGGACCCGAACCGGCCGACCGGCTCGTTCATCTTCGCCGGTCCCACCGGCGTCGGCAAGACCGAGCTGGCCAAGGCGCTCGCCGAGTTCATGTTCGACGATGACCGGGCCATGATCCGCATCGACATGGGCGAGTACACCGAGCAGCACTCGGTGGCCCGCCTCATCGGCGCGCCTCCCGGCTACGTCGGCTACGAGGAGGGCGGGCAGCTGACCGAGCCGGTGCGCCGCCGCCCCTACTCGGTGGTGCTGCTCGACGAGGTCGAGAAGGCCCACCCGCGGGTGTTCGACACGCTCTTGCAGGTGCTCGACGACGGGCGCCTGACCGACGGCCAGGGCCGCACGGTCGATTTCCGGAACGTCATCCTCATCATGACCTCGAACCTCGGCTCGCAGGCGCTGACCGATCCGATCCTCGAAGACGAGGCCAAGCGCGAGTCGGTACTCGGCGCGATCCGGGGTCACTTCAAGCCCGAGTTCCTCAACCGGCTCGACGACATCGTCATCTTCCAGGCCCTCGAGCACGACGACCTGACCTCGATCGTGGAGGTCCAGCTGCGGCAGTTGCGCAAGCGCATGGAGGGCCGCCGCCTCAAGCTCGAGGTCGACGACGCGGCTAAGTCGTGGCTGGCCGACCGGGGCTTCGACCCGGTCTACGGGGCCCGGCCGCTGCGCCGCCTGATCCAGAACGCCATCGGCGACCCGCTCTCGCGGGAACTGCTCGAAGGGAAGATCATCGACGGCGACACCGTCACGGTCGGCGTCGCCGAGACCGGAGAGAAACTCACCGTCTCCAAAGGGTGAATATCGCTATTTCTCTCATTTAGGACTTCAGTTCTGGCCATAGTGCATGCTATGGCCCCGAAAGCAGCTTCGCGCTTCACGCGAAGGACCGTGTTGACCGGTGCGGCGGCCCTGCTCACGGCGGGGCTCGCCGCCGAACCCGCCCGAGCGCACGCCCGGCGACACCACGCCGGCGCGCTGCGAGCGGCCGCCGCACACGACGGCCGGATCCTGGCGCTCACCGTCGAAGACGAGACGGCCGGCGCCTACGCCGTCCGGCCCCTGGCCGTCGCCGACGGCCGGCCCGAGCTCGGAGCGCCGCTCGGCATCGACCTCGGCGACGGCTTCCACCCGCACTCGATGGCCTCGGCCGCCGGAAGCCTCTGGATCACCGGCGCGGTCGAACTCGACGCCGACCGGTCCCGGCCCGGCCTGATCCGCGTCGACGGCGACGCCGCCGAGGCCGTCGAGCCGCCGGTGGCCGAGACGATCCGGTCGGGCGTCGCCACCGCCGTCACCCCGATCGGCGAGACCGCGATCGCCGTCGCCACAGTGGGCAGCGCCGACCGGCACCTGGCGGCCATCAGCCGCAGCCACCTGGCCGTCAGCACCGACGGCGGCGACACCTGGACCCACCGGCCCCTCGCCGACGACCTCGGCGAGAGCTTCGGCACCGTCCTGGCCGCCGCAGGCGACCGGCTCTACGCCGTCACCGCCGACGGCGACGGCACCCAGCACGTCTACATCGGAGGCGCCGACACCGAACTCGAACTCCTCGCCACCGAGGCCGGAGCCGGACGCCCGATGGCCGCGGTCGCCACCGTCGACGAAAGGATCCTCGTCTTCAGCGACCAGGACGGCCGCGCCCACCTCCTCCGCTACGGCCGCGGCGGCCCCGAGTCGGCCGACGAATCCGCGGACCGGCCTGCCGAAATCGTGGCCGTCCCCGGACGGCCCGGCGCCTGGCTCGAAGTCCACGGCGACGACATGCGCGCCGAAAGACTCGGGTAGGAGCGGGCGATGGGATTCCCCAGCAGCAGCCAGGCGTTCTCCAGCTCCGCGTGCGCCTACCCCGACATCACCCGCGACTGGCTCTACGACCGCGAATGGAAGATGCGCTACCGGACCGCCTTCAACCGAGACGGATACGGCGTCCACCCCTCGGTCAACTCGTTCACCATGCACGAGATCGTCCACATTCGTGCGGGCCAGCTCATCCGCCACCTCCACGACCTCGGCCGCGACTACTCGCCGGACGGAGAGAAATGGTCCTACGCCTGGACCGGCGTCGCCGGCGCCAAAGTCTGCAAACCCGGCTACCACCGCTACGGCGCCGCGATCGACTTCACCAAGTTCTCCTGGGGCGGCGACCGGTTCGTCGACCTCGCCGTCCACGGCACGAGCTCGAACCGGACCCTGCGCCGCCGCTACCTCGCCGGCGTCGCCGCCTGCCGGTCCTACTTCGGCACCGTCCTGCACTGCAACAACGACCCCGACGGCTCCCACTGGAACCACATCCACGCCGACCGCGGCCGATACGTCGTGGCCCTCGACTGGGACTACGCCACCGACGTCACCATCATCCAGTGGGCCGCCCGCGACCTGGCCGGGATGACCGAAATGGTCATCGACGGCGCGCACGGGCCCCAGACTAGAGCGGGATACGAACTGCTGCGATCACGGTTCGCCGCCCAGGACGTCGACCCGACCGCCTCGTCGATCAAATGCCGGGCGTGGATGGACCTGATCGCCAAGCACGGCATGTCCGACCAGGACGCCGGCGCATTCACGGCGTGAGGAGGAACGATGACCGGTCGCAGAAGCATCGTCGCGGGCGCGATGGCCCTGGCCGCCGCGCTGGCCGGATGCGGCTTCGACACCGGCGACGACGAGGAACCGGCCGAGGAAGCCGAGGAGGGGCCGGCCGAGCTCTACGGCGTCGCCGACGACTACTCGCTCTGGCGCTGGGAGGTCGGCGCCGAATCGGCCGAACCGGTCCTCGACCTCGGCGGCGTCTGGGAACGCGAGGGCGACGTCGGCACCGTCCTGCACTCCTCGCTCACCGTCGACCCGACCGGGCATCGCGCCGCCTGGATCGCCGGCGGCGACACCGACGCCCAGCTCATGGTCGGCGACCTCGAGACCGGCGAGACCGAGGCGGTGGCCTCCTACCCGCTCGACCACGCCTGCCTCGACCCGACGTGGCTCCCCGACGGCTCCGCGGTCATGGCCCACCGGGCCGAGGTCTGGGGCGACACCGGCGGACTCACCGAGGCGTTCGGTCCCGTCGAATGGTTCGCCGAACAGGGCGACCCGCCTCCTGAGACGGCGCTCGGCGAAGGCTGCCGACTGCGCTGGTACACCGACGGCGGCGAACTGCGCGGCCTCTACCGCGACCTCGCCGTCGACGAGCTCTACCGTGTCGGCCCGGCCGGAGAGCAACTGGTCACCATCGGCATCGACTCCCTCGACGGCGTCGACGCCGAGGCCACCGACCTGGTCGACGTCGACCCGACCGGCCGATTCGTCTGCCTGACCGACGGCTACGACGAGCACGACGACTACGAGGGCGGCTTCACCATCCGACCCGAGACCGGCACCAACGTCATCGACCTCGAATCCGGCGAGTCCGTAGGCGCCGCCTGCGAGACCCTCACCGCCCACGGTTACCTCACCCACGCCGCGAGCACGGTCAAACTCATCGACTACCAGGGCGTGGTCCTGTGGGAGGCGTCCCTGCCCGCCGAGCTGGTGAACGCCCCGAACCTGTTCTACGTCCCTTAAGATCGGGGCCCGACCGAAGCCGCAACCGGGCAGGAACAGCATGCACCGACACTCCTCCGCCGCCTCGCTCGCCGGCGGCACCGCGCCCAACGAGGACTGCTACCTGGTCTCCGGCCGCTGGGCCGTGGTCCTCGACGGCGTCACCCGCTACCCCGACGACGGCTGCGTCCACGACGTGCCCTGGTTCGTGGCCGCGCTCGGCGGCGCACTCGCGCTCGAACTGGACGACACCGGACGCGACCTCCGCTCGGCACTGGCCGAGGCGATCCGGACCGTCGCCGACCGCCACCGCCACACCTGCGACCTGTCGAACCCGGTGTCGCCGGCCGCCACGGTCGCGCTGGCCCGCGCGGCCGGCCGCACGGTCGAATGGCTGGTGCTCGGCGACTGCGCCGTGGTGTGGCGCGAGCGCGGCGGCGAGCCGCACGTGGAGACCGACGACCGGCTCTCGCGCCTGGTCGATCCGCCCGCCGCGGTCGACGTCGGCGGCATCAGGCGCTACGCCGTCGATTACATCGCGCGCGTCCGCAATCGGCCCGGCGGATTCTGGGTCGCCTCGTCCGATCCGGCCGCCGCCGACCAGGCTCGCACCGGAGCGATCCCGGCGAGCGGCCTCAAAGCGGTGGGGCTGTTCACCGACGGCCTGACCAGGCTGGTCGAACGCTACGGCCGGACTTGGGGCGGCCTGTTGGCATCGGCCGCCGCCGACGGCGTCCCGAGCGTGCTGGCCGAACTGCGCGAGGCCGAGATCGCCGACCCGGCTCTGCTGTCGCGCGCCAAGCCGCACGATGACGCCACCGGCGTCATCCTCCAGCAGTTCGGTCCGAGCTGAGGTGACGCCGGGGCGGGCGAACGGTCAGGCGCCGGCGGCGTCGACGCACGCGTTGCCGTCGACGTAGACCCGGATGTCATCTTGGCCTGGGGCTTCGCCGGATCCGACGAAGCCGATCCATGCGGTGGAGCCGGCTTGGACGGTGGCGTTCCATCCGGTGTTGGTGATGGTGACCGTCGAGCCGCTCTGCGTCACTTCGGCGTTCCACAGTGAAGCGATGGTGCCGCCTTCGGGCAGGTCGACTTCGACGCTCCAGTTCGCGGAGGCCTGGACGAGCGGAGTGATGCCGATTTCGGCGAGGTAGCCGCCGCTCCACTGCGTCACCGAGTACGAGTACTGGCAGTACGGGTCTTCGGGCTCGGTGTCTTCGAGCGTGATGGTCTGGGCCTCGCCGCAGCGGTCGGGCCAGTTCACGCCGTCGTAGCCGCGCTCCTTGCAGATGGCGACGGTGACGGTGTCGATCGGCGCGGGCCTGGTCATCGTGAATTCGTATTCGACGCCGGAGTCGCTTTCGGGGAACGGCACGAGGTGCTCGCCGAGCGTGTAGCCGGAGCCGTAGAAGGTGAACTCGATGTGGCGCGGATCGTTGATGACCGGGTTGCAGGGGTTCGGGAAGCCGGGTGCGACGTCGGGGATGGCGATGGCCTTCCAGCCCGAGACGGCCACATCGTGGCCGTCGGGGTGCGTGGCGGGCCGATGGATCTCGCCTTGGCTGTGGAATTCGGTGCAGCCGTCCTCGCCGGTGTCTTGGACGAAGTAGGGCTGCGGTTCGGTCTCGGGGTGCTCGGCGGCGGCCGGAGCGGCGATGGACAGGGACAGCGCCAGGCCGGCGGAGGCGGTGAAGACCGCTCTGCAGGTGCGGCTGAGTAGGCTCATGTGGAACTCCAATTCGGTGAGGTCGGAGGGCGGAGTCGGGCTTTTCCGTATGGGATCGCTCCCATTCAATGGGTGTTCGGAGGTGCTGATGTACTGGGCGGATCCCGGCCTGACTGCGGACGAGGGGTCCATTATCACCAGAGGTATCGACAAATGTCAATGTCACTACGGAGTGTGGCCGATCCGACCGGCGCGGCCCGTCCTTCCACTCCGGAGTGACGGCATGCCGGATAATGGCGACCGAGTGCCCGCAGAAAGGCGGCGTCGGGACCCATCGGGACCCGACGCCGCCCGCACCACCGTCACCGTTCGGCGTAAAGCGCTTCGAGCTCGCGTCGCAGGGCCGGGTTGGATTCGCGTTCGACGAGCTTCAGCAGCTGGTCGGCTTCGGCCAGGGTCATGGCGTGCTCCCACCGCCGCCGGTACAGGTAGGCCTCCAGGGAGCGGTGCCTGCGGCAGAAGTGGTCGAGGTTCCGCAGGTGCTGGGCGCGCATGAGGCGCCGCGCCACCTCGGGGTCCGGGTCCGCGAGGGGGTGGATCTGGTGGTAGTTGACCGCCTCGGGGCTGACGGCGAACCGCACGCCGAGCCGGTGGAGGCGGTAGGCGAGGTCGATGTCCTCGACGCCCCAGCCGGTGTAGGTCTCGTCGAAGCCGCCGGTCTTCGCGACCGCCTCGCGCGGGACCGAGAGGTTCGCCGTCGTCGCCAGCGCCCAGTCGAACCGGAATCCGGTCAGGCGAGTGCCGTAGCACTCGATGACCGCGTGGTCGTTGCCCGGTTCGTCGCCGAGCGCGACGGCGGCGAGCGCGTCGGTCGGGTCGGCCGAGAGCGCGCCGGGTTCGAGCAGCCGGATCGGTTCGCGCAGCCGCTCGACGACGCCGACGCGGCGGGCCAGGCGGAACAGGTCGTCCTCGCTGAGCGCGAGCATGCCGGGCCGCCACCAGGTCAGAGCGCGCCGCTTCCAGCCGATGACGCCTTCGGCGCCGCCGCGCGCGGCCTCGACGTGCCGGGCGACGAAGCCGGGCGCGGCCATGCGGTCGTCGTCGATGAAGACGACGAGGTCGCCTGAGGCGCGTTCGAGCGCGGCGTTGCGGGCCGCGGCGCGTCCTCGGTTCTCCTGGACGGTGACGGTGATGTCGAGCCGGTCGCGGAAGGGGTCGACGACGTCGTCGACGCCTCCGGCGGTCCCGTCGTCGCACAGCACGACCTCGAAGTGCCGGTAGGTCTGGGTGAGCAGCGATTCGAGGGTGAGCGCGAGGTATTCGCGCTTGTCGCAGGTCGCCATCACCAGGCTGACCGCGGGCTGTGCCGTCATCTGCGCCTCCAATGGGACCGTCCGTCGGACCGATTGTAGGGGTAGCGCTCCCATTCATTGGGGCGCTTGGCATCACGGGGTTCCTCTGGTTCCAGAGGGATCCCGGCCCGGGCTCGCGGAGCCGCTCGCCGCGCAGCTCAGCGCCGGATCGGCGCAGGGACATGATTGCCGCCACAGTTTCCGGCACGGGCCAGGGTCCGCTTGCAGGTCGGCAACGTCAGGCTTATCTCGTAAGTCAAGCAGACTTGACATCAAGTCAAGCGCAACTTACATTGAAGTCGTCTCATCATTCCCACCCGAATCGAGTTCCTCATGGTCAACGTCACGACCCCGGGCCGGTCCCTGCGATCGGCCAGTCTCACCGCGGGCATCGCCCTGGTCCTCATGGCGGTCCTCGGCATGTTCGCCAACTTCGCGGTCATCGCATCGCTCATCACGCCCGGCGACGCGGCCCGCACCGCCGCCGACATCGCCGACGCCGAAACCCTCTTCCGCTGGGGCGTGGCCGCACTGGTGATCGTGTCGATCCTGGACGTCATCGTCGCCGCCGCCCTGTTCTCGTTGTTCGAGCCGGTGAACCGGACCGTCTCGGCGACCGCGGCCTGGTTCAGAATCGCCTACGCGGCCGGCTTCTTCGTCGCCATCGCCCACCTGGCCTCGGTGCCCGAGCGACTCGACGATCCGGAGGCGGTGCTGGCCGCGACCGACGCGTTCACCACCACCTGGAGCATCGGTCTGATCTGCTTCAGCGCGCACCTGGTGGTGCTCGGATGGCTCTGCCACCGGAGCGGATACGTGCCGAAGGTCATCGGCGTCCTGGTCGTCATCGCCGGTCTCGGGTACGCCTTCGACGGCTTCGGCGCCGTCCTGGTCCCCGGCTACGACTTCGAAATGGCCCTCTACACCTTCCTCGGCGAGATCGTGATCATCTTCTGGCTGCTCATCAAGGGCACCAGGACCACACTGGACCGCCCGTAGGCTCGCGGGGGCGGGCAGTGCCCGCCCCCGCCCCCACCATCGCGGTCCCCCCTCAGCCGAGGGGCGTGGTGCACAACAGCACCGCCGCGTCGCCGGAGTCGACCACGATCGCGGTGTCGCGCTCGTCGTTCCAGGACGGGAGTTCCTCGGCGCACTCGTCGGGGTCGGCCGTGGTCTCCACGCGCAGCACCACCCGGCGCCCCTCACCGGACGGCGCCGGCAGCGCGCACGGCTGCAGCCGCCACTCGTCCCAGGGGGCGATCACCGAAGCGCCCGCGTCGTAGAGGCAGTCGCCGGCCACCGCGCCGGCGGCATCGCGCCCGTACGCGGCCAGCCCGGCGACGACGAAGGCCATCACCAGCGAAACCGTGCAGAGACCGATGAGGAACAGGCGGCGCCGGCCCGACGCGGCCTCGTCGGGCCCGCCGGTGAACCCCGCGCCGACCGGTTCGAACGCGGTGGCCTCGGTGTCGTCGGCCGCCTGCCGCCGCAGTCGGAAGGTATCGCGAGAGGGCAAAGTGTTCTCCGTTGACGCTCGGGGGCAGCCGATCGGTCGCACGTGAACCGAGTAAGTTTCTAGAAGATGTCTCTAGAATATAGGCGATTCGATCCACTTCGGTCTACCGCCACGGCGCGCCGAGGCCAGGCGCGATGGTCCTGAGGAAGCAGCCGCGCGGGAAGGCGACCGCCGAACGACTCCTGAACGCCGCCATGGACCTCTACGCCGAGCGCGGACCCGAGGCGTTCACCATGACCGCGGTCGTCGAGACCAGCGGCGTGAGCGTCGGCAGCCTCTACCACCACTTCGGCAGCTTCGACGGTCTCGCCACCGCCCTCTACGGGCGCTGCAGCCGCGAACTCGTCGAAGCCCTCGCCGCCGCCCTCCGCCCCCACACCGGCGCCGAAGCCGGCGTCCGCGCCCTCGTGACCGCCTATCTGCGCTGGTGCGTCGACCATCGCGACAAGGCGCACTTCATGCTCGCGATGCCGTTCACCGGGCGGCTCCTGCTGCGCACCGGGCAGGTGTACGACGCGACCGCCACCGGATACGAGGCGGTCAAAGACTGGTTCGGCCCGCACATCGCCGCCGGACGCATCGCGTCACTGCCGCAAGGACTCCTCGAATGCCTCATGACCGGCCCGATCATCGAGACGGTCACGCGCTGGCTCGCCGGCATGCCCGGCGTCGACATCGACGACGCCTTTGAAGTCCTGCCCGAACGGATCTGGAAGACCGTCCGCGGCACCGAGTCCTGAGACGGCGACCCGCCGCTGTCCGAATCCCGACAGAAGCGGATTCGGGGAACGCACCGGACGGGCCGCGCCGGTAGCATTCGAGGTCTCCAACACCGATGTGCCCCTGCGCTCAGCGCCGTTCCATCGCCTCCCTGGAGTCCACTTGAGCGATCCCCGAACCGACCCGGCCGCCGAACCCGACGAGCGCTGGGCGGTGCGCTCCATCGTCCGCGACGTCGTCGCCGCGACCGCCCCCGAGGAACTGCCGATCCTCGAGGAACTCGAACGGTACGACGACGAGACGGCCCTGCGCCGGCTCCAGCGCCGATCCCGACGAGAACCGCTCGGCTTCGGCCTCGGCGAAGTCATCGCCCTGGTCACTCCCGTGGTGTGGCTGGTGCTGCAGAAGTTCGCCGAGAAACTCGCCGAAGAGGCCGCCGAGGAAGCCGCCGACCGCGGTCGCGCCTGGTGGCGAAAGCTCTTCAAACGCGGGCGCCGCATCACCTTGCCGCAGCCGACCGCCGAGGAGATCGCGCTCGCCCGAGCCGCCGTGGTCGAGGCCTTCGCCGACTCCGGGCGAGGCGACGACGAGGTCCAGGCGATCGCAGGCGTGGTCGAAGCGGCCCTGACCACCCGCTCCAAAGGCACATGAACGCGCGGCGGTCGCCCGCGCCGGTCGACGAGCGCACCATGGTCTCGGGCACCACCGTCCGCTTCGTCCAGATGATGGTCCTCATGGTCGCCGTCACCGCCGGACTGGCGACCACGATCCGCTTCGACGACAGCCAGGCCTGGGGCTGCTACGCGGCCGCCGGACTCGTCCCCGGCGACATCTCCGCGATGAACGTGGTCCAAACCGTGAGTCCGAACTTCGAGCCCTTGGACGAGTGCCTCGCCCGATACGGGGCCGAGTCCCCGGCCTGGCTGATCGCGGCCTGGCCCTTACTGCTGGCCGCATCGACACTCGCGCTGTTCCTCGCGTTGCCGCGCTGGCGCGCCTGGCGGGGTCGCGTCCGGTTCGCCGACCCCGATGAAGCGGTGGCGGCGCACCTGGACCGACTGCTCGAGCGGTCCGGTCTCGACCGCATGCCGAAGGTCGTGGTCGACGAGCGGCGCACCAATTCCGCGAACGCGATCGTCTACGGCAGCGACCGGCGCCCGGTGCTGCGACTCGACAAGGGACTGACCGCGCTGCGATCCCGGCAGCCGGAGACCTTTGAAGCGATCGTGCTGCACGAGTTCGCGCACATCGCCGGACGCGACATCACCGTCACGTACCTGACCGTCGCGATGTGGCGATCCTTCGTCTTCCTGGTCGTGCTGCCGTTCGCCGTGCAGGAGGCCGTCGACATCGTCGGACTCCGCTCTTCATGGGCGTTCGAGGTCGAGCTCATCCACTCGATCCGTGGGCTCGCGCTGCCGGCGGTCGCCGTCATGATCGTCCACTTCGCCCGCTCCGAAGTGCTGCGCAGCCGCGAGATCTACGCCGACCGCGCCGCCGCCCGCAACGGCGCGCTCCTGCGCCCGGTGTTCGATCGCATCATCCGGCGCGCGCCCGACCGGCGCCGCCTCCTGCGAGCCCTGGCGGCCCTCTGGCACACCCACCCGAGTCCGCGAGCGCGGCGGGAGGCGCTCGAACGGCCCGCCGAACTGTTCAGGATCGACCCGGCGCTGGTGTTCACCACCGGCGTCGCCGCCGTGCTCGTCGCCGACCAGTCCGGCCGGGCCCTGCCGTGGTCGTCGATGGGCCCGTACGCGCTCGCCGTCGTCCCCACCCTCATCGCCGCGGCCCTGGTGACGGCCGTGGTCGGCCTCGCGCTGTGGCGTGCCGCAGCCTGGTCGGCCGTGCACCGCGCGGACGCGACCTCCGGTGTCACTTCGGGCGCGTGGCTCGGGGCGGGCATGGTCGTCGGCGAGCTGCTCCTCCAACGCAGCATCGATCCCGGATGGCTCCCCGCCCGGCCGGTGCTGCTGGTGCTCCCCTTCGCGATCGGCGTCCTGTTCTGCTGGTGGACGATGCAGTGCTCGCGGCTGTGGGTCGGCCGGTGGCGGGGACGCTCGGTTCTGCCGGTGTCGGGCCTGGTCCTCACCGGCGCGTGGGTCGCCGTGACGGCGGCGCTGATGTGGTGGTCCGGGCACGGTGCCAGCTGGGCGAGCGGCTTCCGGTTCGACCCCGGAGCCGTCTTCGACGGCTACCGACTCGACCCCGACTACGCCTCCGCGGTCGACCAGCCCTGGGCTGAAACGGTCTTCGGTGTGCTGGTCGCCCCGCTGGTCGCGATGTTCAGCGAGCCGCTGCTGTGGATCGGCGTCGCGGCCGCCGTCGCCGTGCCGCTGGCGGCATGGGCGATCGGCCCCGACACCGCCGTGCCGCTGTGGGTCACGCGTGAGCGCGGCGAAGCCAGGGCCCAACTGCCGCCGCTGCGGCGGCTGCTCGGCGCCGGGATGGCCGGCGGGGCGACCGCGCTGGCGCTCGCGATCGCCGCCGTCGCCTGGGTACAGCAGTGGAGCCCCATGAACACGGCTCCGAGAATCGCCGAGATCACCGTCTTCACGGTCGCGGCCGCCATCGCGGTCCTCATCGGAGCCTTCGTCGCCGCCGTGACCGGCGTCGCCCTGTCGGGCCGCTACCGGCTCGTCTCGGCGATCATCCCAGCCCAGATCGCGGTCGCGCTCGGACTGGTCGGGTCCGTGGCAGTGCGCGCCGTCGACGGCTGCATCGACGCCATCGGAGTCACCAGGTCGCAATGCGATCCCGAGTACGCCTGGTACGCCTGGGAAGCCCAATCCTTGATGGCCGAGACGGTCACCGCCGTCGCGTTCGCCGTCGCCGTCGCGATTGCGGCGTTGACAGGTGCGATCTCCTGGATGTTGCACCGTCGACGCCCCAGGCCGCTCCGCCGCGGTACCTCGCGGCCGGTGTTCCGGACCCGGTTGACCGCGGCGGCGATCAGCGCCGTCACCATCGGATTCGGTGCTGCCGTGTCGGCCTCGGAGGTCAATCGGACGCCGCTGCCGGAGTCCACCGGATCCGGCGCTGCCGCCCTGCTCGGGGAACCGACCCAAGCACAACTCACCGAAGCCGAACGGCGGCTCCTGGTCGGGGCATGGTGGGTCTACGGCGGCTGGGAGCGGATCGAAGGCCTGCTCGACGAGGTCCAGCCGATGGCCGGGGACATCGACGCCGTGCTCGAAGGCGAGGAGCCCGACGAGGCGGTCCTGCTCCAAGGCTGCGGCGACTTGGAAGCGGCCGTCGCCGAGGCGGCCGAGTTCTTCCCCGTCCCGCTCCCTGAGGCCGATTCGCTCTGGCAGGACGCGCTCAACGGGCTCGGCGACGCGAGCCGCGCCTGCGTCTACGCCGTCGACCAAAGCAACTCGGCGCTCCTTGACGCCGCTATGTCGCAGTTGTACAGCGCGATCGTGTCGATGGAGACCGCACTCCTGCACATCCGCGATCTCGCTCTCGCCACCGAGGAGGCAACGCCGTGAGCGCCGAACCCCTTGATGACCGTCCGGTCCTGGTCCGGCGCGCCGAAGAGGACGCGGCCCACTGGGAAGCCAGGGCCCGCGACCCCTCGCACCTGTACCGGGGCGCCAAACTCGCCGAGGTCATCGCGTCCGTCTGGCCCGGCGGCGACACCGGCGAGCCCTCCCGCGCGCGACTCACCGAAACGACCAAGGACTTCCTCTACGAGTCCGCCGCACGCGCCCGGGGCCGCGAGCGCCGCACCCAGGCCGGCATCGTGCTGTGCTCGGTCCTGGCGCTCGTCGCCGCCGCGGCGTTCGGCACGGCGGTCTACGGTCTGGTCGCACTCGACGGCGAACGTGACGACCGCCTGGCAGATCAGCTCGTCGAGCGCAGCGACGAGTCGCTCTTGACCGACTCGCGCCGCGCCCGCCTCCTCGCGGCCGCCGCATGGGAGGTCAGCGGATCGGACGCGGCCTGGGCGGCGATGGCCCGCAGCGTCGACGCCCCGGCGACCGGCCAGGCATATGGCCACGACTCCCGCGCCACCGACGTCGCCTTCAGCCCCGACGGCACGGCCTTCGCCTCCGGCGCCCAAGACGGCTCGGTCGCCTACTGGAGCACCGACGACTGGACGGCCCGCTCCATCGAGCCGCGACTGTCCTCACAGATCCAAGACCTCGAGTTCAGCCCCGACGGCCGCTTCCTCGCGGCCGGAGCCTACAGGGACCAGCTCGTCGTCTGGAACGTCGATACCGGGGAGGTGACCGAGCCGCGCACCCCGAACAGCACCGAGTTGATCGCATACTCCCCGGACGCCACCCGGCTCGCCACCGCCGGCACCGACGGCGTCGTCACCGTCTGGTCCCTGCCCGACCTGGAGCGGATCGCGCTGATACCGACCAGCGCCGAAGCCGGAACCCTGTCGTTCAGCCGCGACGGCGACAACATCGTGGTCGGCGGCAGCGGCGACGGACTGGTGCGCTCCTTCGACGCCGCCACCGGCGAACCCGTCGACGAGGTGAAGCCGACTGAGGACGCCTCCTACATCGACGTGCTGCGCCCGGCCGGGTTCGACGGCCAGAGCATCCTCTACTGCGCTTCATTCGACTGCATCGTCCAGCACGACACGGGAGCTGAGACGGTCCAGCAGGTGCACCTCCACGGGGCCTCGGCGCCGGCCGTGGCGACATTCGACGGCGACCTGGTCATCGCCTCCTACAGCGATCTGGGTCTGGGCGCCTGGGACACCGTCAGCGGGCGGCTGCTGAAGATCCTCCCGCATACCGGCCTTATAGAGGACGTGGCGATCAGCCCTGACGGGAGCACCGTGATCGCCGCGACCGACGGTCCCGTCCAACGCTGGAGCCTCGAGCTGGCCAGGCCTCTCGAAAGCCTCTACTCGAACGTGAACCTGCGGGCGACGGCCTACACCGCCGACGGCCGCCACCTCGTCGGAACCGGCTTGGACGGCACGCAGGTCTGGGGCGCCTGGGAGAACGGCGCCCCAGCTTCCGAGCACCCCGACCGGCCCGGGCTGTCGCTCGCCGCTGCCCCCGAAGGCGCGGTCGTGGCCACCGGCCTGGATGCCGACGAGGCGGCCGTCGAAATCTGGGACGCCGGCACCGGCGAGGTTCTCGACACCCTCTCCGACACCACCGCCCCGGTCACCGACCTGACCTTCAACGCCGAAGGGACGCTGCTGGCCACCGGCACCTCCGGCGTGATGCACCGCAGCCACAGCGAGACCCACGCGGTCGTCCTGTGGGACACCGAAACCGGCGAGGAGCGGCTCCGACTCGACTGGGACCCCGAGCTGGCGGTGTACTCGCTCGCGTTCAGCCCTGACGGGGAGCTGCTCGCGACCGTCGACCAGCACGGAGCATCGCGGCTGTGGGACACCGCGACCGGCGAACTGGTCGCCGAACCGCACGGCCCCGGCGACATCCCAACGGACCTGAGGTTCGGCAACGACGGTCAGTCCCTCATCGCGGCGAGCGGCGCCGGGATGGTCGAATGGCTGCTCCACGAGCTGGAGCAACCGCCCGGGGTGAAGGACACCGGCTACGTCGCCTCCGCGCTCGCCATCTCACCGGACGGCGACCGCATCGCCGTCTACGAGCAGTACCCAGATGGCGAGGTCGGATTGTCGTCGCGCCTGATCGTCTGGGACGTCGAACGCGACGAGATCGTCGCCGAGTTCCCGCTGACGCTCTCGCTGTTCTTCTTCTCGATCGACTTCGCCCCCGACGGGCGCACCATCGTAGCCAGCGATGCCGCCACCATCACCAAGTTCGATCTCGGCCATCTCGACGGCGACCTCCACCGGACCGTCTGCGAGCAGACCCCGCACCGGCTCGACGCCTGGGAATGGGACATCTACCTGCCCGAGGTCGAGTACGGTTCGATCGACATGTGCCCCGAAGACTGACACGCCGAACGGGGCCGGTCACCGCTCACCCGACGGCTCGGTCTCCTTGCGGGTGATGAACTCGTACTTGCGGTAGTCCTGCAGGTAGGCCGTGATCCGGAAACCCAGCGACCGCGTCAGCGGGCCGGTCTCGGCCAGCCCCAGGCGGACCGCCAGCTCGAGCGCGTGGACCTGGACCGACGCCTCCACGATCCGGGCGAAGTCGTCCATGGCCGTCCAGCACCGCCGCCGCCCGTCCAGCAGCAGCCCGGCCCCGACCAGCGCCATCGGCCACCACCAGGCACCCAGGGCCAGATACAGCAGCCCCCAGCCGAGCCTGGTCGCACCGTCGCGCACCGCCGTCCGCGCCGCGACCACCTCCTGCCGGTTCAACTCCGGCATGTGCAGCCACACCGGCGGCCACACCGTCGCCAGATCCAGGCTGAAGCTCGCCGCCAGCTTGCCGCGCAACCGCGCCAACCGGTCGATCGGCAGGACCCGGCCGAGCCGCTTGGCCTTCCGCCCGGTGAACCAGCGCGCCTCCAGCAGCGAACCGATCGCCTGCGCCAGATAGGCCACGCCCGTCGCGGCGGCGGCGAAACCGATCGCCGCCACGATCGCGCTACCGGCGTCCAGCTCGGGCAGCTCCGTGGCCATTTCGTCGATGCGGGAGGCCAGCATCCCGACGTCGAGCGCGTCCCGGTGCCCGAGCGCCACCGCCGCGAGCAGTGCCGCGACGAACGCGGCCCCCGGCAGCGCCAGCTTCGCCCCCCAGCGTTCGCCGAGACGCCCGACCAGGTCAGTCAGCAAGGCGCTCATCGCCGTCCCAACGCAGTTCGGCACCGGTGATCGCGCATTGCGGCGGCGTCCGGTGCTCGTCCGGCACGAACTCGAGCGACCGCGAGCAGCGCGCGGCTCCGCTGCGCGGGCACACCATCGACACGTCGGCGCGGCCGCTCTCGACCCGGTGGAGACCGCCCATCGCGATCCGGGACTGGGCCGGCCGCCAGCCCGGCAGCGCGTGCAGGTCCAGCAGGTCGCCGATCACCTCGACGGCGGCGTGCACGTCGTCGCCGTCCTTGCCCAGGCGCGAGAACAGGTCCTCGGCGTCGCGCTCGCGCAGCTCGCCGCGGATCTCGTCGGCGTTCTCGCACAGGAAGCGCAGCCGCTTGCGCCGCAGCCCGTCCGATCCGTCCATCGGTGCTCACTTTCGGGGGAAATCAGGGGGACGCCTCCAGGCTACCGACGCTGCGACCGCGCGGCTGCACCGCAGGCGGTCGCGGGACCCCGCCGGTCGCGAAAGGACCGTATGGTGGATCAGTGGAACACGCCTCTCGCGTAACCGAACTCGCCGCGTACCTTCGCACCGCGACACAGGACACGGTCGGTGCGATCCGCCTCGACGGCCCGCGGCGGGCCGCGGCCGAACTCAGGGACCTGCTCGACCTCCGGCAACCGGACTTGGACGCGATGGCCTCGCTCGGCTGGTACCACTGGCTGCGCCACGCCTCATCCCGGCTCGATGAAGACTCCCAAGAGGACGCCATGATGGCCGTCCAGGCCATCACGCCGTGTTTCCTCCTGGCCGACGACGTCGCGCACCTCCCGTCCGCGCTGTTGACCACAATGGTCGAGACCATGCCCGACCCGATGGAGCTGCTGGAAGCCTGGGGCGTCCGCTCCCAAGACCTGACCACCGCCGACCGGCTCGCGATCTGGAGCCGTATGCTCGCGCCCACCCCGGCGCTGTCGCCGAACCTGGTGCCGCGCCTCATGGCCGTCCGCGACCTCGCCATGGACCTGCTCATCGAGACCGGCGACTTCACCGTCCTCGACGAGCTCGACGAGCGCCTGGCGATCATGCTCGCGTCGATACCGGAGGGCCACCCGAACCGCGCCTGGACGCTGCTGGTCGACAGCACCTTGGCGGCCGCCCGCTACAGCGAGACCCGAAGTCGGGCCGACCGCGACGCGATGCTGGCCCGACTTCAGCGGGCCGAGGACGGCGCCGACGACGACCAGCGGGACCTCCTGCGGCTCCAGCGCGCGAGCCTCGAAATGGAGGAGTGGGACCTCGACGACCCCGCCAATCAGGCGCACGCCGAGCGCGTGTTCCGGGAGATCCTCGACAACGCCGGCCAGCCTCCGTCCCTCCGGGCCGACCTGCTGAGCATGCTCGCGCGTCTGGTGGCGGCACGGTTCGAGCGCGGCGACGCGGCCGCACTCGAGGAGGGCATCGGACTGCTGCGGGAGGCGCTGGCGATCGCGCCGAGCGCCGAGCAGCGACAGCAGGTCGCGCAGCTGCTGGGTTCGCTGCTGTCGTGGCGCTGGCTGCATCGCGGCGACCCCGCTGACGCCGAGCGGATCTCGACGCTGGCACGGGAGCTGCGCCCGGACCTGGCCGCGGACGGCCATGCCTTGACGCGGCGGTTCCGCACGACGGTCGACACCTCGATGAGCGGTGACGGTTCGGTGCAGCCCGCGGACCTGTTCGAGCGGGACTCGGTCCTGCGGCGGGCAGGGCAGGCGTTGAACGAGTCGATGGGGATGTTCGACCTGCTCCTGTTGATCCAAGAGGGACCGCAGTGGGAGATGACGCCGTTGGAGCAGCGCGTGACGTCCCTGTTCTTCGAGGGGTTCAAGAACTTGGAGGACCCGGGGGCGCTGCGGGCGAACATCGCCGAAGCCGATCGGATCGAGCGGGACGCCGAGGCGGAGGGCCGGGTGCCGTGGCGGGTGCGGGTCTTGCCGTTGGTCCTGCGGAACTACGCGGGCGTGGAGGCCGAGGACGCGACGCTGCTGGGCGAGTTTGTGCGCCGGACGCGCCGGGTCCTGGCGGAGGTCGATATCCCGGACATACACCGGGTGAACCTGCTCGGTGAGATCGTCCGGGCCGAACAGGTCCGCTGCCGCGTCGAGTCGCGCAGGGGCCGTGTCCGGCCGGAGACGATGCGCAGCGCGATGCGGGCGATCGCCGACATCGACGCGACCCTCGGGACCGAGTCGGTGTCGCCGAGCCAGCGGATCCATCTGGCGCAGAACGCGGCGCGGATGGCACGCGCGGCGCGGCGACCGGAGGCGGCGGCGGGGATCCTGGCCAAGGCGGTGATGCTGCTGCCGCGGGCGGCCTCCTGGCACGCTCGGTCCGAGCGGCGCCGCAAGCATTTGACGCGGTTCGCCGGCATCACCTGCGCCGCGACGGCGTTCACCCTCGCCGAGCCGGGATCCGACGCCGACGGCCGTGCGCTGCAACTGCTCGAGGCCGGGCGGAACGTGTTGCACAACCAGATCATCGCCTCGCGCGCCGATCTGGGAGAGCTGCGGCGGGCGGCGCCGAGGCTGGCCGACCGGTACGAGCGCATCATGGGCGAGCTCGGGGAGGACGACGGGGCCGAGTCCGGTTTGGAACCCGAACGCAGGCACCGTGCCGCCGAGGGGCTCAAGCGCGTGACCGCCGAGATCCGCGCGCTGGGCGGCTTCGAGTCCTTCGGTGACGCCCCGCCCGTCGAGGAGCTGCTGGCTGAATCCGCCGAGGGCCCGATCGCGGCGTTGAGCATCAGCGGCCAGGGCAGTTATGCGCTGATCGTGCGGCCCGACGGCATCGAACGGGTGGAGCTGCGGTACGCGACCTTCGAAAGGGCGGCCGCCAACGTCAACGCCTATATCGGCGCGATCCGCGAGCTGTACACCGGCACTGGACTGCTGGCCCAGCGGCGGGCGCAGCGCGCGGTCGAGGAGGTGCTGACGTGGGTGCATGAGGCGGTGACCGCGCCGGTGCTGGGCCGGCTCGGATTCGGGCCGTCGGATCCGGAGGACTGCCCGCGCATGTGGTGGGCGCCTGGAGGCCTGCTGAGTCTGCTGCCGCTGCACGCCGCCGGCGACTACCGCCGCGAGAACCCGATCATCACCGCCGACCGGGTCGTCTCCTCGTACACGCCGACGATCGGGCAGTTGCGTTATGCGCGCCGCCGGGTCTCGGAGGAAGCGGCGCGGGGGTTCGCGGTCGCGATGCCGACGACGCCGGGGGACGGCTACACGGACCTGCCGTTCGTGGAGCCGGAGGTGGCGGCGGTGCGCGAGGCATTCCCGAACGTGTTCGCTTCTGAACTGACCGGCCGGGCGGCGACTCGCGACGCCGTCGTGGAACGGCTGCGGGCCAGCGGGATCGCGCATTTCGCTTGCCACGCCACGACCGATCCGGCGGACCCGGCCTCGAGCCGGATCCTGCTGGCCGACCACGCTGAGCGGCCCTTGACGGTCGAGGACCTCGCCGGACTCGACCTCGACCACGCCAGGTTGGCGTTCCTGTCGGCGTGCAGCACCGCCCAGAACACGAACGGGTTGCTCCTGGACGAGGCGCTGCATTTGGCGGCGGCCTGCCAGGTCGGCGGGTTCCGCCACGTGATCGGCACGCTGTGGCAGGTGGAGGACGATGTGGCCGCGCAGTTCGCGGCCGGGTTCTACCGGCGACTGGCCACAGCGGACGGAACGCTCGACGAGAACCGCGCGGCGAGGGCCGCGCACCTGGTGATGCACGAGCTGCGCGAGGCCGCGCCCGGCAACCCGCACCGCTGGTCGGCCTGGACCCACTACGGCGCCTGACCGGTTCGAGCGGGTCTGCGCCCGGTGGCCCGCGTGTTACCCGGGCCAGATCACTTTGCCGTCGACCCAGGTGACTCCTCGATTGCGGCACAGGCAGAAGGGGTGTCCGACCGGGTCGGTGTAGACCTGCCAGCCGTAGCCTTCGTCGTTGATGAAGTTCTTCTGGAACGTGGCGCCGAGTTTGAGGATGCGTTGCTGCTCGGGCTCGAACTCATCGACTTCGAAGTCGAGGTGGTACTGCTTGGGGTGCTCGTCGCCGGGCCAGGTCGGGGGCTTGTAGTTCTCGACCCGGTAGAATGCCAGCTCGATCTCGCCGAAGCGGATGCCCGCCCACTGGTCGTTGCTGTCGGGCTTGACCTCCATGCCCGTCACCTCGGCGTAGAAGGCCGCCAGCTTCATCGGGTCGGGGCAGTCGATGATGAAATCGGTGAGTTTCAGCATCCGTCGATACTGCCACAGCGGCGAAGCGGCTCTGCAACGTATTTTTGGCATCGTCGGCCGCCGGCGAGCGTGGCGTTAGGTCGCCGTACTCGGCGTCGCCTCCGCCGCTCAGAGGTGGGGCGGACGTTCTGCCGACGGTCGGGCCCTCAGTGTCTGCGGCAGCCGTCGAAGCCGAGCGAGTGGATCCGTCCCCAGCGGACTCCCGCCGAAGTCAGCAGGGCGTCGACCGTGCTGACGCCGTGCGTGCGCTGCTGAGCCAGCAGGACGCCGGCGGCGGCTCGAGCGTCGGCCTCGGCCCGGTGGTGGTCGCCGAAGGCGATCCCGGCCGCGCGGGCGACTCGCGGGAGCGTGTAGGACGCCAATTCCCAGGTCTGCCGCGCCAGGACCAGGGTGCACGCGTACTGCAGTGTCGGATTCGGAATGCCGGTGGCGGCGTTGGCGCCGCGGATGACCGACGTGTCGAAGGCCGCGTTGTGCGCGATGAGCGGCGAGGCGCCGATGAAGTCGAGCATCTGCGACCACACCTGCCGCCAGGTCGGTGCGTGCCGCACATCGGACTCGCGGATGCCGTGGACGGCGGTGTTGCGGGCCTCGAACCGGTCATGGCCTTGCGGCGGCCGGATGAGCGTGGCGAACGTTTCCTTCTCCTCGCCTTCGCTGACACGGACGAGCGCCACCGAGCAGGCACTGGCTCTGCTGCCGTTCGCGGTCTCGAAGTCGATCGCCACCCATGAGTCCATCGTGGTCCCCCTCGTCGTCGAGGCTGCAGTCTAACGCGAGGCGGTCGACCCGAGGGCCGCAAGGGGCCGGGCGCCCACGCCCGGCCCCTCACCGCAACGGACCGTCAGTACAGCGGCCGCACCGGCCGCTGGTGGCGGACGTCGAGCGCTGAGAGCGTGCTCGGCTCCTCAGGCACGATGACCTCGCCCGGCGATTCCAGTCCCGGGCAGCTCAAGCCGTCTTTGGGCGGGTCGAGCCCGATGAGGTAGGCGTCGACCGCCTCGTTCACGCACTCGGAGTGCGCGCCGTAGATCGTGTGGCCCCAGCCCTCGTACGTGATGAGGTTCGCGCCCGCCTGCTCCGCGGCCTCGACCGTCCACGGGTAGACGGTGGCCGCGTCGTGCACGGTCCCGATGAAGACCATCGGAGGCGCGCCCTCGATCTCCAGGGGCGCTTGTGGGTTCGTGGTCTTCCCCGAATAGCCCGCGCAGAGCAGAGCGGTGTCGTTGTACGGACTCCACTCCACGACCGGGTACTGCTCGACGAGATCCGACTTGAGGCCCTCCAGCTCCTTGTGGTTCCGGATCGGGTAATGCCAGTCCTGGCACCACATCGGGGTGTAGGCGTCGTTGATCAGTTCGGGCTCCGTGTTCATCGGCATCGGGAGGGACTCGCCGTCCAGCATGGCGCGGAACTCGGTGGCCAGTAGCGACCACATGTACGGGTCGACCGTGTAGTAGGCGTAGAACCCGGTCAGCCACTCGAAGGTCAGCACTTCACCGGTGTACGGATCGGTGAGCTCCCCTGCGCGGGTCAGCTCCTTGATCTCGAGGTACGTCTCGACGGTGCCCTCGCCGTGGAGCGCGCACTCCGGGGTGGTGTCGCACCATTCGGCGAACTCGTGGAAGGCCTCCTCGACCGGGGCGGTCTGCGAGTCCATGAACTCCCAGGCCGACGAGACGCTGTGGTCCATGTTGCCGTCCAGGACCATGGTGCGGATGTGCTCGGGGTAGCGCTCGGCGTACTGCTGGCCCATGAGGCTGCCGTATGAGTAGCCGAGGAAGTTGAGGTCGCCTTCGCCGATAGCGCGCCGGATCCGCTCGATGTCCTCGACGACGTGCAGGTTGTCGACGTGGTCGTAGAGCGGACCGGTCTTCCATCGGCAGTCGTTGGTGTACCGGAAGTTGTTGAACGCCAGCTTCCGGAACTCCTTCTGGTTCTCGGGGCTGCTGTACTCGCCGACCTTCTCGGCGAGAGCGGCATCGCACTGGACCGGTGTGCTCGACTCGACGCCGCGCGGATCGAAGCCGATGACGTCGAACCGCTCGGCGGCCTCAGCGGTGAGCGGGTTAACGAACTTGGTGATTTCGGCGCCGGGAACGCCGGGTCCGCCGGGGTTCCAGACGATGGTGCCGATGCGCTGGTCGGGGTCGGTGGCCGACCGGCGTGCGAGTGCGATGTCGATCGTGCCGCGCCAGGGCCGCTCATAGTCGAGCGGGACTTCGAGGACGGCGCAGTCGACCGTTTCGCCTTCGGGTGCGTCCTCGCAAGGCTGCCAGTCGAGTGAGGACAGCGTGTCGGTTTCGGGGGAGTCGGGATCTGCTTGGAGGGCGGCGGGCGCGAGCAACGCGATGAGCGTGCCGGCGAGCGCCGCCGCTGTGATTCGGGTGGTCCTTCGGGGTTTCACGTCGTCTCCTTCTGGTGGCTGGTTTCGCGCCATGTGGAGCAGTGGGGGACGTTCTGCGGCCGCAGAGGTGTATTGAGTTCGGCGACCTGGTGAGGAGGATCCCTGAGCCGGGCGCCGTTGCCCGGGCTCGTATGGCATGACGCAATGGGACAGGTCACCGGTTGCACCCGACAGGGAAGAATTAGGACGAATAAGTTGATCTTGGACCCTCGCCGGTTCGTGCTGAGACGCTTGGTGATGGAACGTACTCGCGGTCGCCTGGGCTGCGGCAGGGATTCACGGTGTCGATGCGCTGGCGCCGGGGATCGTCGCGGCCGGCTGCCGACGGCGTCCGCGACCACGGCGCCGCGGCGGTACCTCTCGCGCATCCGATCAAGGGCGGCGTTTCGGCGCTGGCCCAGAAGGGATCACTGACCCGGGCTCGTGTGGGAGCTGCGGCAATAAGGGGGCCCGGGCGCGGCCCGGTTCGAGTGGACCGGAAGGCGGATCGACTGCATCACGACGCGGAGACGGCTTGAGTGGGAACGGAAGATCGGCGCTGGTGTTCGCCTGGCGGGTATTGCGGTGGGGCGGTGGCCTTTACGGGATAAGGCAAGCTCTCGGGCGGAGCCGCACCCTTTGCATCCTGGGGTCTCCGAGCTAGAGGTCGCCGGGCGGCATTGGGCATAGGGCGAACGGCCGCAAGGCGGAGCCTCGAGGCTTGGGGCGTGTTGAAGGCGGCGGGAGCCGGCTAGCGGCGCTTGAGGTCTTCGAGCAGGGAGGTGAAAGTGCCCGGGTCGAGGTTCAGGATCGGGGAGGAGCCGCCGAGCTTGGAGTCCCGGACCTGGACGGCGATCTGGTTTTGGCGCAGCTCAACGCAGTTGCCTTGGGTTTGGCTGCGGCTGGACTTCTGCCATTCATGGTTCAACATTGCTCAGGTACTCCTCGACACGCACGACATAGCTCAGTGTGTCCGAGAATACCTCGCGCACGCGGGCGACTGACCTGCGCTCATCGATGTATCGAGCTCCGTAGTGTGATTCCAGGTAGAGGATTTCGGGAGTGTACGGTCCCTCGAACGACAGCAGGTTGAACGAGCTGGCCATCGACGGGTGGATTCCTTGATCCAGCGGCAACACGTAGAAGCTGGCTCGCTCCAGGGCTGCCAACTCCAAGATCCGATCGATCTGCTTGTCATAGAAGTCCGTGTTCCGGATACGCAGGAGACTTGCCTCGTTGAGGATGAATCGCATTTGTGCAAGCTTTCCCGGCGGGCGGATGAAGACCCAGTTCTGCCGGAGCAGCTTGAGCCGGTTGGCATCTGCTGCGTCAGCGGTTGTTACGAACGGGTTGGTTGCGGCCACGGCATTCATGTAGTCCTCAACCTGCAAGAGACCTGGTACGAATTCGGCTTCGTAGGAATCTATCGAGATCGCTTCCTTCTCCAACGTCAGGAAGGCATGGAACCACTTCGGAGTGCTTGCGAAGACGTTCTCCCAGCCGTTGGCGTCGGGGTCTCGCGTCTGCTTCGCCAAGGCCTGAAGCTCGTTGACGATTCTCTCAGAAGCGCCGTACATGAAGGCCCAGCCGATGACCGTGCCAGGATCTACCTTCTGATTCTTCGCCGATTCGATGCGGTCGAGCCGGTCCTTGTTGGTACCCAACATGTCTGCCGCAGCCCGGAGGCCCATGCCACGGTCCTCGCGGAGTCCTCGAAGGATTACGCCGATGCGCCATTGCGCCAGAGAAGGTGTAGCCATCTTCTCATGATGCCGAACGAACACGGTCGGTGAGTAGTCCACTCTTGCAACGTTTTCTGCTGTCTCATTTTCAGCGGCTCAAAACGAGACAGCATGAGCGCCGTCGCTCTTCCACGGTCGTGGATTCTCTTCTTTCCACATCCCCCGACCTGCGCTTACGTTGTGTTGAGCTGATCCGACACGGCGCGGGGATCGGAATCGGTGGAGCCGGTCCCCGCGTGTCCAACGCTATCGGAATCACCATGGGGGAACCGTGTACCGGCGAGTCTCATACTCACCCGTCATCACCGAGGACCGCGAATGGGGAAAGGCCACAGTGGCCGGAAGGTTGGTCAGGCTGTGGGCCAACCTGCACAGCGGCCGTGTCATCGTCCAGACCGATGAGCCCGAACCGCGCGATGTCGGCCTCGCCGTTAACATCGACTGCGATGAACGCCCCGGCTACATGATGCTCAACCCCCAGCAACTCGAATGGTCCGAACCCGCGCGTGAGCAACTGCTCCGCGCGGCGATCACCCACTTCAACCGCATGAACTCTTCGTCATGTGGGAGCGGAGCCGTATGATCAAAACCGCCGTCATCGGAGGCATACGCCTCGAAAACGAAGTCATCGAGGTGACGGCCCTCCACGGCCCGCCCACCTCGATGGCCTGACTGGAACGCGCCCAGCCGGAGCCGCACCTTGTCCTCGGCTACGTCGCCGAGCTCGGGAGTGCTTCCCCTCGGCTCTACCTGTACCGATCCGAATGGGCTGCTGGAATGCACACCGACATTCGCAGGCTGACCGTCGAAGCCTGGGATCGTGCCGTCCGCGAGCGGCTGGTCCAGCCCGCGAACATGCGGGAGAACCTGATGCCGCTCGGAGAGGCGGAGATCGACGGCCTGACCGTTGACTTCGAGTGGTCCCACGCCTTGCAAGGGGTAGGAGCGGCGTTCCGTCACCTTGCGCCGCAGTACATCGGCTATGTGTGCCGGCACCGCGACAACGGACTCAGATTCATGCCCGGCAACCTGCACCGCTCGTGGTCCGACGAACCGGAACACCGGCAGGCGCTCTACGCCATCGGCAGTGACCTGTACGAGCGCCGGAAGAAGCTCCTCGGATTCGACCCGCTCAAGCGCGAGACGTCCTCGCGACGCTGAAGACGAGGAAGGGAACCGGTCTCGGTGCGGCTAGAAACCCGCAGCCCAGCAGCTCGCCGGATGGCTGCAGGAGTACGACGTGACGTTCTTCCTGTCGCACTCGTCCCTCTCAGTCGGCGAGCGGCGCAGAGCCGGGGCCTTCGCTGACGCGCGCGACTGCGTCATCGTCGCCGCCCGCCTGTCCGACCTCAAAGGCGCCGCCGCAACCCTCCACTCCCGCCGCCGCCTCACCCCCGACAACGCGTACCGAACCCGTTCAGCGCGACACCGGCTCCCCGCTAAAGGAAGAGCATTACGACTCGAAGTACCTGGTCGGCGAGGATCGCGAGGCCCGCCGCCAGCTGTACGAACGCGAGCGCCTTGCCCCACGCCGGCGTGAACAAGCTCGTCAGGTCCTCGAAGGCCATGCGCAGCACCTGCAGCATCAGCAATATGGTGACCAGCACGGCTACCACTGTCAGCGGCACCGTGACCCAGGCCGTCGTCTCCGAGAGTTGGATGAGGCGGACCAACAGCGAGAAGGACACGGCCCAGGCGATGAAGCGGTGTACCGCCCCTCGGTCACGTGCCGTTCGCCGCCGTGGTCGAGATGCGGGTGGGCGTGCGATCGGGATGCGGCGACCCGTTGCACGCGCATAGCCCAAATCGACAGGAGGATGACATAGCCGTAGACGGCGATGATGGCGACGGTGAGAATCATGATGGGCGGAGTTCCTGTCGCTACGGGTGGGACGGGGGCTCAGGGACGGTCGAAGTCGGTGCCGGGGGCGGAGGACATGGACTCATGTAACCACGAAAGCCAGTCCGGAGTCCACACCCGACTCCGGATCGAACTGTGGGACAAGCGCCCCGGCAGAGCAGCACGACGCCCGACCGCATCGGATGCCTTGCGGTCAGATGCACTGGGGCCCAACCATGCAGAGAAAATCGACTACCCTGATGCAATGCACCCCCGCACCTCTCACGCACACAGCAAAGGCCAGATCTGGGCGGTGATCAGCGCCGTCGCAGCGGTACTGGCGCTGGTGCCCGCCTACTCGATCTTCTTCGTCAACGAAGAGGATCCGAACGACGATGAGACGGAGACCGAATCGACCCCGGCCGCGCCGTCGGCAATACCGGTGGACCAGGCGACCTTGGTCTGGAGCGACGAGTTCGACGGGCCTGCCGGCAGCGCGCCCGACCCCTCCAAGTGGGGGCACGATACCGGCGGTTCCGGTTGGGGCAATGAGGAGCGCCAGTATTACACCAGCAGCACCGAGAATGTCGCGCACAACGGCAACGGGAGCCTGGCCATCACCGCCCTCGACGACAACGCCGAGAACCTCGAATGCTGGTACGGGACATGTGAGTACACCTCTGGCAAGCTCACCACCGCTGAGACGTTCACCCAGCAGTACGGGCGATTCGAGGTCCGTGCCAAGATGCCGCTCGGCCAGGGCTTGTGGCCCGAGGTCTGGATGCTCGGAGAGAATATCGACGACGTCGATTGGCCGAATTGCGGTGAAATCGACATCTTGCACATCAGCGCAGAACCCCACACTGTCACCGGTGTCATCCACGGTCCCGGCTACTCCGTTGACGAAGCCATCAGTGCCGAGTACAGCCTTCCCGAAGGCGAGACGTTCGCGGACACCTTCCATACGTTCGCGATCGACTGGTCGCCGGGCACTATCACCTGGTCGGTGGACGGTGAGACCTACGCGCAGGTGAACTCGGCCGACCTTCGCGGGGGCGAATGGGTCTTCGATCAGCCGTTCTATCTGAACTTGAAGTTGGCCGTGGGAGGAACCGTGCCCGGCCCTCCCGACACGACCACGCAGTTCCCGCAGCAATTGCTGGTGGACTACGTGCGCGTCTACGCACCTGGTGAGGCGAACGGCTGAGTCGCCCGGTTCCGGCCGAACCTCCTCGATGACCTCTCACACCGACGGGACTTGGGGGCGTATCGCACCCTTTCCATATTCGCGCATCAGCTCCTCGATGCGATCGTCCTGCCCGTCGGCCTACACGCCGTCGAATTCGAGCCACTCGCCATCGGGCGCGCTACTCGAACGGATCCGTATTGGCGAGGGCTCGCTTGAGTCGGCGCTGCGCACCGATGAACCAGTCGACGACGGCGATCCAGCGCTCCTTCGCGAGGATGGTTCCCGGGCCGTACTCGCCGATCCGGCAGCCCTTCCGGTTCGGCAGCGGCTCGAAGGAGAATCCGCTTCCATGTCGAAGACTTTCGCGAGCTGGTGAAGGAGGGCTAGGAAAATGAATGTGGGCCGGGTTGGTACCCGGCCCACATTCATTGTTTGGCGCGCCCCGAGGGATTCGAACCCCCAACCTTCTGATCCGTAGTCAGATGCTCTATCCGTTGAGCTAGGGGCGCCTGCCCGGCCGTAGCGAACTTTGCGAACCGATCATCCGGTTCCGCCCGTTCGACCAGGCCGCGCACCAGCTTACCCGTATGCGATCCGGGGTTGCAAGCGGGTGCGTCGTTGTGCGCTGGATCTCCGGGATCACCGCATGTGTACGAGTCGAAGCGGTACGTAGAATGGATGTTCGGGGCGTCGCCAGGGAGATGGGGCAAATGCGTAAGCACCTGCGAGTGACCACCAGAAACGCGCGATTCCAGCAGTGGGAGGCGATGCTGACCAACCGGAAGAAGCGCAACCAGGCCGGGGGCTTCATGGTCCAGGGCGTCAGGCCGATCGACCTGGCGCTGGAGCACCGCTGGACGCTCAAGGACGTGATGTTCAACGCCGACCGGGAGCTCTCGCAGTGGGCCCAGCGGGTCCTCGAGAGCGTGGACGCCGAGCGGTACGCGCTCTCGGGCGAGCTCATGGCCGAGCTCGGCGAGAAGGACGAGGACGTCCCCGAGCTGCTCGTGGTCGTGGCGCTGCCGGATCCCGCTCTCGGCGAGCTGAAGGCCGGACCGGATTTCCTCGGCGTCGTCTTCGACCGGCCGGGCAGCCCCGGCAACCTCGGGTCGCTCATCCGCTCGGCCGACGCCTTCGGCGCCCACCTGGTCGTGACCACCGGCCACGGCGCCGACCCGTACGATCCGCGCGCGGTGCGCGCCTCCACCGGTTCGATCTTCTCGACCCGGATCGCCCACGCCGACACACCGCGCGACGTCGCCTGCTGGCTCGCCGACCAGGCCGGCGAGCCCATCCGCATGGTCGGCACCGACGAGCACGGCCCGATCGAGATCGCCGACTACGACCTGACGCTGCCGTCCCTGCTGGTCATCGGCCGCGAGGCCGACGGCCTTTCGCGGGCCTGGAAGGAAACGGTGGACGCGACCGTCCGCATCCCGATCGGCGGCTTCGCCTCGTCACTCAACGCCGCGGCGGCCGGCTCGATCGCGCTCTACGAAGCCGTCCGCCAGCGCACCGGCCGCTGGTAAGCAGCTCGCCAGCACCGCGCGGGCCAGCGCCCGCCACGCCTCCGGCAGCAGCCGAGGCCGCTCGCCCGCAGGGGCCTCCAAGGCCGCCCACAGCTGCGTCTCGGCCGCCGGCACCTCCTCGTCGAGGAAGTACCGCTCGACGTATTCGCGCCGGTGCTCCCGCCCGGGGAAGAAGTGCCCGCTGGCGGCGAACAGCGCCACATAGGCCCGGTGAAGTCCGACGTTGAGCACCTCGGCCAACTCCCAGTGGTCTTCGGCGTCGCCGAGCCGCTTGGCGATCGCCTCGGCCTCGTGCTCGACGGCCTCACGGGAGGCGTCGGCGAGGGCCTGTGGGAACTCGGTCACGTCGGCGCGCGCCCGCGAACCGAGCTCCGAGTCGTCGGCCAGCAGGATGCCCTCGGCGAACCGGGCCATGACGTGCAGCGGCTCGTCCCTGGGGTACTGCCATCCGTCGCCGTGCCGCAGCCGGTCGAGGAAGCCGTCGAACGCCGCGACGGTCAAGTGGACGGCCTCGGCGTTGACGTCGGCGGGCACGGTCGCGGCCTCCCAGACGCATACCAGCTCGGCGTCCTCTCCGAACCCGGTCAGAGCCGGGCCGTGCGCATAGGCGAACGCCAGTCGCTCGTCGTCGTTCATTTCGGCGAGAACGTCATTGGCGAGCCTGAGGACCGCTTGCGGTAGCGACATGCCAATAAGTGTGGCTGTTCTTTGCAACTTTTGTCCACTCGAAGTGGGCCACGCTCATGATCCTCGATGTCGCCGGTCGCCGCTAACATGTGCCGATGGCACCCACCGGACCCGTTCGTCCCGACGAGAAATTCACTCCCGAGGAGGTAGCCGCCTGGCGGGCGCACGCCCAGCGCCTCTGGGGCGAGCATCGGGGATCGCCGATGGAGGCGTTCGCGCACCTCGGCGCCGTCCAGTCGCAGGAGATAGCCGCTTCCAAGCTCACGCCGGCGATGCGGTCGCTCCCGGGCGAGGGCGGCGGGGCCTTCGCGCCCGTCTCGGCGATCGACGCGCTGATCCGTGACGGCGCGGTCGTGCGCACCCACGTCCTGCGCCCCACCTGGCACACCGTCCCGGTCGGCGACATCCGGATGATGCTGGCGGCCACCGCCGACCGCGTCCAGCAGATCGCCGCCTCGATGTACCGGAAGCTCGGACTCGACGAAGCGGTCCTGGAGCGCGCCGCCGAGGTCCTCGGCGAGGCCACCGCCGGCGGCCGGCATCTGACCCGCGACGAGGCCGCCGCCGAGCTCACCGAGGCCGGGATCGCCGACGTCAAGGGCCTGCGCCTGATCCACCTGCTGTTCCACGCCGAAGTGGCGGCCGTGATCTGCTCGGGGACGCCCAGAGGCAAGGAGCAGACCTACGCCAACTTCGACGAGCGCGTGCCGGCCGGCCGCATCGACCGCGAGGACGCGATCCGGGAGCTGGCGCGGCGATTCTACGCCTCGCGCGGCCCGGCGACGCTGAAGGACTTCACCCGCTGGGCGAGCCTCAAGGTCGCCGACGCGAAGGCCGCCGTCGAGGACCTCGGTCTCAAGACCGTCCGGATCGACGGTCGCACCTGCTACTACGAAGTGGAACCGCCGGGCCCCCGCGACGGCGGGCCGGTGGTCGACTTCGTCCAGGGCTGGGACGAGATGCTGTGCTCGTACACCGACACCAAGGACTGGGTCATGCACCCGTCGGTGCCCCGCGCCGACTTCCCGGACCGGCCCCGGTTCACCTCCGCGATCCTGCTCGACGGCCAGCTCATCGGCCACTGGAAGGCCACCGTGAAGGCCGAGACGGTCGAGATCGAGACCTACCGGCTGCGCGGCTTCACCGCCGCCGAGATCGCCGCGATGCGCCGAGGCGCCGACCGCCTGCGCGCCTGGTACGAGCGCCCCGAAATGGAACTCGGCCTCGACCACGCCTGAGCGGGCCGAGACCGAGTGGCTGCGGCAGTGGGGCCCGATGTGCCCCGAAAGGACGGTCAGATGCGCTTGAGAGCTTCGGCGAAGGGGCCCAAGCCCATCGAGCCGAGGTTGAGCGCGTCGGTGTGGAACTGCTTGAGGGTGAAGTCGGATCCGCGGCGGGCCGCGTAGTCGTTGCGCGCGGCCATCCACAGCCGCTCGCCGACCTTGTACGACGGTGCCTGGCCCGGCCAGCCGAGGTAGCGGTTGCACTCGAAGCGGAGCATGTCGTCCTCGATGCGGCAGTGGGCGCGCATGAACTCGAACATCTTCTCGGCGTCCCAGGTCTCGCCGGGGCGCCAGCCGAACGGGTTGTCCTCGGGGATGGTGAACTCGCAGTGCAGTCCGATGTCGACGATGACGCGGGCGGCGCGGAACGCCTGGCCGTCGAGCATGCCCAGCTTGCCGGCCGGGTCGTCGTCGTAGTAGCCCAGTTCGTCCATGAGGCGCTCGGAGTACAGCGCCCAGCCTTCGGCGTGACCGGAGGAGAAGACCATGGTCCGCTGGAAGCGGTTGAGCAGCTCCGAGCGCGCCTGGGTCTGCCCGATCTGCAGGTGGTGGCCCGGGACGCCCTCGTGGTAGACGGTCGTGACCTCGCGCCACTTCGAGAACGTCTCCTGCCCGCTGGGCACCGACCACCACATCCGGCCCGGCCGGGAGAAGTCCTCACTCGGGCCGGTGTAGTAGATCGCTCCGTCCTCGGTCGGCGCGATCATGCATTCGATGCGACGGATCTGCTCGGGGATGTCGAAGTGCGTGTCGGCCAGCTCGGCGATGGTCCGGTCGGCCAGCTCCTGCATCCAGTCGCGGAAGGCCTCCTTGTCGTTGACCGTCTGCTTGGGGTCGGCGTCGAGGTAGGCGATCGCCTCGTCCAGCGACGCGCCGGGCTTGATGGCCTCGGCCACGGCCGCCATCTCGCCTTCGATCCGCGCCAGTTCCTTCCAACCCCACTCGTAGGTCTCTTCGAGGTCGATCTCGGCGCCGATGAAGTAGCGCGAGGCGCGCGAGTAGCGGTCGCGGCCGACCGCGTCCTTTTCCGGCGCCTGCGGTGCCAGCTCATCGCGCAGGAAGTTCGCGAACTTCGTAGTGGCCGCCCGCGCCCAGGCGGCGCCGTTGCTCAAGTCGATCCGAAGCCGACCGGAGGTGATCGGCTCGCCGTCGATGGTCGCTCGCGTGGCCAGCCCCGCCCAGAAATCGTCGCCGTGGGCGCCGTTCCAGTTGTCGCAGTGCTTGGCGACCTCGAGGATCTGCCGCTTCGCGGCGACCCGTCCGGCGGCGGCCTCGGCGCGCAGCGTCTCGGTGTACTGCGCGAAAGCCTCGGGGACGGCCGCGAGCCGCTTGGCGATGTTCGCGACGGCCTCCTCGCCCTCGTGCGGCATCAGGTCGAAAATCTGCCGGATGTCGTGGATGCCGGAGGTGATCACGTTCAGGCCCAGGAAGGTGTCTCCGGCGTCGTAGCGCTCGACCGAGAGCTTGAGGCGCTCGAGCATCGCCTCCTTGGCGACGCGTTCGCGCTCGTCGACCGGTTCGGCCGCCTCGGCCGCGGCGATCGTCCGGCGAGCCAGTTCGGCATCCTCGGCGATGCCGTCCGGAGAGAGGTCGTCGAGCAGGTGGTCGGAACCCGGCACACCCATGTAGGTCGCCGTCATGGGGCTGCGCTCGAGCACGTCGTCGACGTACTTGTCGGCAATCTGATCGATTTTTCTCATGACGTGGACTTTACGCGAGGTCGGCGCACAGTGGCGACCTCATCGTCCTGTATCGATTCGATCCACCCCCCGTCCGAACCCAGCTCCAGCAGTGCCTCCCTTGAGATCTCCAGCTCCTCGGGTTCACCGGCCTCTGGAGGCCATGTCGCCCTGGCGTGCCGGGCCCGTTCGAACCAGTCGACGACCCGCTCGGGCTGCTCGTCGTATGAGTACAGCCCCAGCCGCGCGTCCTCGATCTCGACGCCGAGGTGTTCGAGCGCCTCCAACAGGCGTTCCCGGTTGCCCTCGACCATGCCCTGGAACAAGTGGGTCGGGCTCGCGGCCACCCGCGTGCCGTCGCGGAAGGAACCGGCCGCCAGCGACCGGGAGAGCGGATCGTCGGCGATCAACGTCAGCGCCGCGGCCGCGACATGCTCCACATGAGAGACGCGGGCGGCGGCCCGGTCGTGGGCGGCGGCGGTCGCGGGCACCACATGCGCCCCGACGGCGGTCCACAGCCGCGCCAGCGTCGCCCAGTCGCCCAGGTCCGAATCGGGCTCGAGGCACAGCACCCATTTGCGGTCGCGGAACAGGCCCGCTTCGGCCGCGGCGAACCCGGAGGTCGACTTGCCCGCCATCGGATGCCCGCCGATGAACCGCCGGTGGCCGCCGAAAAGCTCCAGGACCCGGCCCTTGACCGACGCCGCATCCGTCAGCACGCCGTCGAAGACCTCGGGGGAGAACAGGGCCGCGGCCTCGGCCAACGCGGCGACCGGCACCGCCAGGACCGCGACATCGGTCCGCCGGAGCGCCTCGGGATCGGCGGCGAGTTCGATGCGGGCCTCGGCCCGGGCCCGCGTGCGCTCGTCGGCGTCGTAGCCGAGCACGTCGTGCCCGGCCTCGGCCAGCGCCAGTGCGGCCGATCCGCCGATCAGCCCCAGCCCGAAGACCCCGATGCGCATAACAAGTACAGCCCGGTGCCGTCTTCGTCGACGCGTTTGGCGGCGACCGCGTGGATGTCGCGCTCGCGCAGCAGAATATAGGCGCGCCCCTGGAGCTCGACCTCGGCTTTGTCCTCGGGGTCGAACAGCACCCGGTCGCCGCTGACGACCGAGCGCACCAGCGGGCCGACACCGACCGCCTCGGCCCAGTGGAGGCGCTTGCCCATCGTCGCGGTCGCGGGGATGACGATGCCGCCGGCCGAGCGGCGCTCGGCGTCGGGGTCTTCCTGGACCAGGAGCCGGTCGTGCAGCAGCCGGATCGGCAGTCCTGTCTCGGATTCCAACGGTGTATCGGTCACAACGACCGAGCTTACCGCCCGGTCGGGCCCGGTTCCCAGAGCCGGCGTCGCGTCTCACGCCGACGGCCCCGGCTGCCGCCACTCGGTCGCACCGAACCGGTACCGTACGTGTTGACGTCACACCCGCGTCGTTTGGAGACAATGTGAGCCGATTCCGTCGTACCGCAGACCGTGCGAAGAGACTGTGGATCGGCATGCGCCTCAATTCGTACGCCGAGCGCGTGGCCGCCCAGAATTCCGGGCCCGACGACGATGAGGCGCTCCCTCCGGGCGCCGAGGTCCCGCCCGAGATCGCCGAGGACGGCGAAGACGTCCCCGAACGCCGGTACGTGCCCACCAGCCTGGCCGTCGGCGCGGCCTGGTCGTGGCGGCTCATCATCATCGCCGCCGCCGTCATCGGCGTGTTCTACCTGCTCAGTCAGATCGCCATCGTGGTCGTCCCGGTGGCCGTCTCGTTCCTGCTCGCGGCGATGCTCCAGCCGGTCGCGGCCTGGCTCATCCGCCACGGCTGGAACAAGTCGCTGGCCTCGATCCTGGTGCTCATCAGCGGTCTCGCCGTCGTCGGCCTGGTGCTGACCTTCGTGGTCGACCAGTTCATCGAGGGCATCCCTCAGTTCACCGAGCAGTTCGTCGCCGGTCTCCAGAAGCTGCAGGAGTGGGTCGAGGGCGGTCCCTTCGGCCTCGACGGCGCCGAGATGGCCGAGATCATCGCCAACGCGCAGACCAACATCGAGAACTGGTTCCGGCAGAACCAGCAGCAGCTGGTCCAGAGCGGCCTGGACATCGCCGGGTCCACCGTCACCGCGCTCGGCTACTTCTTCACCGGCCTGTTCCTGGTGCTGTTCACCACCTACTTCTTCATGCGCGACGGCCACAAGATCTGGACGTTCCTGACCGGCATGATGCCCGCCGCCTCCCGCGAGCCGATGCGCTACGCGGGCGGGGCCGGCTGGCAGACGCTGGTGCAGTACATGCGGACGATCATCATCGTCGCCGCCGTCGACGCGATCTTCATCGGCCTCGGCCTGGCCCTGCTGGGGATACCGCTGGCGCTGCCGCTGGCGACCCTGGTGTTCCTCGGCGCGTTCATCCCGATCGTCGGCGCCACCGTCTCCGGCGCGGTCGCCGTGGTCGTCGCCCTGGTCGGCACCGACAACGGCCTGTGGAACGCCGTGATCGTCCTGGCCATCGTGCTGGCCGTGCAGCAGCTGGAGTCGAACTTCCTCCAGCCGGTCCTGATGAGCCGCGCGGTCAAACTCCACCCGCTGGCGATCGTCCTGGCCATCACCGCCGGCGGTTTCGCCTTCGGGATCATCGGCGCGCTCGTCGCCGTCCCGCTGCTGGCGATCACCAACGGCATCGTCCTGGCGCTCAACCGCTACCGCGCCCACCAACGCGAGATCGAAGCCCGCATCGCCGCCTCCGGCGGCGACGCCACCAACATCGGCGAGGAGCCAGTGGGGAACCAATGACCGCCAGCGCCCTGGACATCCTCGACGCGGCCGTGGCCGCGACCCCCGGCGGCAAGACGCGCGACGGCCAGCGCCAGATGTGCGAGGCGGTCGCCGAGGCGATCGACTCGGGCCGTCACCTGCTCGTCCAGGCCGGCACCGGCACCGGCAAGTCCCTGGCGTACCTGTGCGCCGCGCTCGCCGCGGGCAAGCCGGTCGTCGTCTCCACCGCCACGCTCGCCCTCCAGCACCAGCTCGTGGCCGTCGACCTGCCGCGCCTGGTCGAGGCCGTCGCCCCGATCCTGGGCCGCAAACCGACGTTCGCGCTGCTCAAAGGTCGGCACAACTACATCTGCAAACGCAAGCTCGCCGGCGAGGAAGAAGACGACGACGGCGCCCTCGAAGGCACCGAGGAACTCAAGTGGGCGGGGCAGCAGCGTGCGTTCGCCGGACAGGTGCAGCGCCTGTTCGCGTGGGCGAACGACACCGACACCGGCGACCGGGACGACCTCGACCCGGGGGTGAGCGACCGCGCCTGGCGGCAGGCCTCGACGTCCTCGACCGAATGCCCGGGCGCGAAGGAGTGCCCGCAGGGCGCCGACTGCTTCGCCGAGGCCGCGCGCGCCCGCGCCCACGAAGCCGACATCGTCGTCACCAACCATGCGCTGCTGTCGATCGACATGATGAAGGACCGCGGCGTCCTGCCCGAGCACGCCGTGCTCATCGTCGACGAGGCGCACGAGCTGGTCGACCGGGTCACCTCGGCCGCGCGCGCCGAGCTGGGTCCTGCGCGGCTGCGCTGGCTGGCGCAGCGGGGGCGGCGGCTGCTGGACGCCGACGTGGCCGATCAGCTCCGTGAGGCCGCCGACTCGCTCGAGAACGCCCTGAACCTGGTGGGGGAGCGCCGCTTCGCCGGCGACCTGCCGGATCCGCTCACCGAGGCGCTTCACCTGATCAACTCGGCGTGCGCGAAAGCGACCGTGGTCATGGGTTCGCTCGACGCGGAGACGAAGAAGCAGTTGGGGGCCCAGCAGCTGCGCGCCGGGATCGCCGAGACGCAGGAGACGGCCGGGCGCTGCGTCGCCCCGTCGCCGGAGGACGTGATCTGGTCGGAGCCGCACGGCCCGCAGCTGGTGGCCGCGCCGCTGTCGGTCGGCGGGCTGCTGTCGGCGATGCTCTATGAGGACCGCACCGTCGTCGCGACTTCGGCGACGCTGACGCTCGGCGGGAAGTTCGACACCCTCGCTCGCAGTATCGGTCTGGCGTCGGGCGAGGACGGCTGGGACTCGCTCGACGTCGGTTCGCCGTTCGACTACCGCAAGCAGGGCATCCTCTACGTCGCCTCGAGCCTGCCCCGGCCGACCGCCTCGGGACTGTCGGAGGAGACCGGCAAGGAGCTGCTGCGCCTGGTCGAGGCCAGCCGCGGCGGGACGCTGGGGCTGTTCTCCTCCAAGCGCGCCGCCGAGGCCGCGGCCGAGCTGCTGCGGTCCCACCTTGACTTCGACATCCTCCTGCAGGGCGAGGAGACGCTCGGGAGCCTGGTCAAGCGCTTCAAAGAGGAGGATTCGACGTGCCTGCTGGGCGTGATGAGCCTCTGGCAGGGCGTCGACGTGCCGGGCATGACGTGCCGCTTGGTCGTGGTCGACCGGATTCCGTTCCCGCGGCCGACCGAGCCGCTCACCGCCGCGCGCTCCGAGGCGGCCGACAAGGCCGGCCGGTCGGGGTTCAGCGAGGTGTCGGTGCCGGCGGCGGCCGTGCGGCTCGCGCAGGGCGCCGGGCGGCTCATCCGTCGCACCACCGACCGGGGCGTGGTCGCGATCCTCGACTCCCGGTTGGAGACCAGCCGCTCGTACGGGCGTTTTCTACGGGACTCCTTGCCGCCCATGTGGTACACGACGAAGTCGGATGCCGTCGTCGGCGCGCTGGGCCGGCTCGCGGACAGCACCGCCGAATAGCGTCGCGCAGGCTCGCCGCGAAACAAGGTGAACACTCGGTGAACTCACTGTGAATTCGTGTATAACTGCAGCTTAGAGCCCATACGTGTACCTGCACACACCCGCATTCGCGCCATTGGAGTTCGTTCACCTGGATGTTACCTTCAGCGTGACAATTTCCAGCCGTCCCGCTACCCAATCGGTACTGTGAGGGCAGCACAACGACCGAAAGACCGAGGTACCCCAGTGCGTTTCTCGCTGAAACCTCAAGAAGGCGCGTTCTACGCCTTCTTCTCCGAGGCCGCAGGGAACATCAGACGCGGCGTTGACATCCTCGCCGAGTTGGGCGGCGACAAGCCCGACTACCAGTCGATATCCGAGCGACTGGTCGACGTCGAGCACGACAACGACGAACTCACCCACCGCGTGTTCAACAAGATCAACTCGACGTTCGTCACCCCGATGGACCGCAACGACATGCACGAGCTCGCCGGCAAGCTCGACGACGTCCTCGACCACATCGAGGCCGCCGCCAACCTCGTCTACCTCTACGGACTCTCCGAACTGCCCTCCCTCCCCCGCGAGATGATCGAGCAGGTCGCCGTCCTCGAATCCCAGGCCGCGCTCCTCGACCAGTACATGCCCAAGCTCCAAGGCCTCAACTCCGGCATGAAGGAGTTCTGGATCGAGTGCAACCGCCTCGAGAACGACGGCGACCGCGCCTACCGCATGCTCCTGGTGCGCCTCTACTCCGGCGAATACGAGACCCTCACCGTCATGAAGCTCAAAGAAGTCGCCGACGAACTCGAAGCCGCCTGCGACTCCTTCGAGCACGTCAGCAACGTGATCGAAGCCGTGTACGTCAAGGAATCCTGACGTGGACGCCAACCTCATAGCGGTGATCGTGGTCGTCGCCGCGGCGTTGATGTTCGCCTTCACCAACGGCTTCCACGACTCCGCCAACGCGATCGCCACCTCCATCTCCACCCGCGCGCTCAAACCCCGCACGGCCCTGGCCATGGCCGCCGTCGGCAACTTCGTCGGCGCCTACCTCGGCGGCGAAGTCGCCTCCACCGTCGCCAGCGGCCTGGTCGAGCTCCCCATCTCCATGAACGGCCTGACCATCGTCCTGGCCGGCGTGCTCGGCTCCATCGGCTGGAACTACGTCGCCTGGTACTTCGGCTGGCCCATCTCGGCGTCCCACTCCCTCCTCGGCGGCGTCGCCGGCGCCACCATCGCCGGAGGAGCGACCGTCCTGTGGGGCGGCTTCCTCGGCAAAGTCGCCATCCCCACCATCGTCTCGCCCCTGGTCGGCTTCGGACTCGGCTTCCTGGTCATGGTCGCCGTCTACTGGCTCTTCCGCAAAGGCAGCCCCGACCGCCTCAACCGCGGCTTCCGCCACGCCCAGAGCGTCTCGGCCGCCGCCATGGCCGTCGGCCACGGCATGCAGGACGCGGCCAAGACCATCGGCATCATCGTCCTGGCCCTCTACGTCGGCGGCTACCAGGACACCGCCACCGACATCCCGTGGTGGGTCTACATCGCGGCGGCCGCCGCGCTGGCCCTCGGCACCTACCAGGGCGGCTGGCGCATCATCCGCACCCTCGGCCGCAGAATCATCGACCTGCACCCGCCGCAGGGCTTCGCGGCCGAGACCGTCGCCTCGGCGGTGCTGTTCGCCAACACCCAGATCGGCGCGCCGATCTCGACCACGCACATCATCACCTCCTCGATCATGGGCGTCGGCGCCACCGGCGGCAAACGCGCCGTCCGGTGGGGCGTGGCCCGCACGATCGTGATGGCCTGGATCCTGACGTTCCCGACCGCCGGCCTGGTCGGAGCGCTGATGTACTTCCCGGCCAGCTGGATCCTCTGACGAGCGGGCCCGGCCCGCCGGATTCACGTATTGGGCTGGGACTGGGCGCGCGCGTCGGCTAGCGTGGGGCTATGTCCATCCAGCGCTACGGGAAATGGGACTTTCGGGCGGTCGACAAGGCCGCGGCCGCCCGAGCCCGGGCCCGCCTGAGAGCCCAGGGCGCGCCGGCCGAACCCGAACGCGCCGCCGCGGTGGTCCTGCTCCGCGAGGCGCCCCTGCGCGTGTTCCTGCTGCGCCACACCGCCAAGGAGCCCTTCGGCGTCTCGGGCGAGCGGCCCGAGCCGGTGCGTGAGCGATGGCCGACCGGCCCCGAGGTGGGAGGCGACCCGCACGGACGGTCGTGCCGGTACGGCTTCCCCGGCGGGCGGCACAAACCCGACGACCCGGACGTCGCGATGACCGGGGTGCGGGAGGTCGAGGAGGAGACCGGCGCGATGGTGGCGCTCCAGCGCGCCTGGTCGCGGTGGGTCACGCCCGAGTACGAGCCGGTGCGGTTCGACGCCTGGATCTACGTGGCGACGCTCGCCGAGGGCTTCCAGCCGCGCATCCGCGTGCGCGAACCCGAGTACGCCACCTGGATCGGCCCCGAGCAGGCCGTCTGCCAGTACGGCGGCCAGATGTCGATGCCCGAGGCCACGACACTGGCCGAGCTGAGCCGCTACTCCACGGTCGGCGAGGTCTTCGCCGCCGCCGAGCAGCGCGACATGACCCCGATCCTGCCGCGCCTGACCTTGAACGGCGACCGCCCCCGACTGGCGCTGCCGGGTGAAGAGGGATACCCGTCCGGCGCCCTCTCGCCGGCCTGACCGCCGCCATATCCAATAGGATATATCCTATAGGATATAGGATTCAGAGCATCGGTTTCGCCCACTGGACATCGGTACGCACCACCGCGAAACCCAGCGACCGGTACAGCTGCACCGCCCGGGTGTTCGATTCGTCGGTATAGAGGTCCACCTGCCGGATCCCGTGCGCCGCCATGTGCGCCAGCCCCGCGAACGTGAGGACCTTCCCGAGCCCCGTGCCTTGAGCCCGCGGATCGACACCGAGCACGTAGACCTCGCCGACACCGCCCTCGACCTTCGTCCAGTGGAAGCCGAGCATCCCCTGCTCGTCCTCGGCGACGATGAGCCCCTCGGGATCGAACCAGCGCTCGCCGATCCGGTCGGCCAGATCCCCGACCGTCCAGCGGCCCTGCTCGGGATGGTCGGCGAACGCCGCCGCGTTCACCCGCGTCCACGCCTCCTCGTCCTCCCCGACCTCGAACGGACGCAACGTGATGCCCTCAGGGAGGGCCAACGGTGCGCCGGAACCGGTCGGCCAGTTGCCCTTCGCGCCCGCCGGCCACGCCGACGGCCATGTGAAGCCCTCCAGGTCCCGAGCGAGCTGGAAGAGCACCCGATCGCGACTGAAACCCTCCGAACCGGACAGTGCTGCGGCCGCGGGAAGGTCGCCGTGCGCCCACACCCGCAGCTGGGTGACGTTCGACTCGAGCGAGTCGATCACCGATCGCAACAGGTTGCGGCCCACGCCCCTCCTGCGGTGGTCCGGATCCACCGCCAACTCGGCCTCGGCGGACGTCCCCACCGTCTCGACCTGCGCGTAACCGATGATCTTGTCGGGCCGGTCTTCCTGGGGGACAAGAAAATGCGCCCGAGTAGGCGAACCCGGCTTGTGGAGTCCGAGCATCGTCTGCTCGTTGAACGGGTCGATGCCGTCGTCGTTAGCGCACCGGTGTGCAAGCGTAACGATCTTGTGAATATCCCGACCCGGAAGTGAAGCATGTTGCGCCATGCGGTTACCATAGGCTCTGGGACTCAGCACCGTGCCGGGGTGCTGAGTCCCGCTTCGTTTCACGGACCGCTTCGCGGCCGCAGCGCACCGCCGATCGGATTCGGACGGCGCGCCGCCCGGTCTGGCGGAGAGGGTGGGATTCGAACCCACGGTGGGCTTTGACACCCACGGCGGTTTTCAAGACCGCTGCACTAGTCCACTATGCGACCCCTCCGGGCCCTGAAGGCACAGGCAAATCTATCAAACGGGCCGCTAGCCCTCAGCGGTGCTCGCTCTGCACGCAGCAGGTCGCGCAGGTGCCGCAGCCGTCGATGGTGAACGCCAGGCAGCAGGTGTGACGCTGGTAGACCAGTCGGCCCCCCGGGTCGGTGGAGACATCGACCAGCTCGGCCACGCCGAAGGTCTCCAGCAGCGTCGCCGCGACCTCCTCGGCCGGCTCGCGACCCGCGCTCGAACAGGTCGCGGTCGCATAGGCGATCCCGGACGCCAGCGAACCCAGCAGCGTGCGCCGCCCGATGCGGACCTCGCGGCGGATCGCCTCGAGCACCGGGTCGAGGTGCCCCTCCAGCAGTGACGTCCGCGCCCGCTCGAGCAGCTCGCGCTCGTCGGCGACGATCTCGATGCCGGGCGCGCCCGACATGGGGTCGTCCGGCAGGGCCAGGAACCGCGGGCGGGTTTGCCGCCCGGAGAACATGGGCTCCCCGGTATCGGCGATGGTGAACACGAAGTCGTCGGCCTCGAGAACCGGGATGCGCCTCGCGGCGAGGTAACCGAGCACCACCGGCAGCAGCGCCCAATAGCAGTAGGTCTTCCAAGCCAGAGCGGCCGACGCGTGCGGCGAGCCGCCCCACAGGCGCTCAGAGTCGGCCAGGAGCTCGTCGATGCGACTGCCGTCGGCCAGCGCCGAACCGGTCAGCTGCACGCCCTCAGGAGCGTCATAGCCGTCGAGCCACGGACGCAGGCCCATCAGCGGCTGCGGGCCGTGGACGCGCTCGATGTGGTCGGCGGCGGTGCGCAACGGCGCGAGCAGGTCGGGGAAGCCCGGGTGGCGCGGAGCGAACTCGCGCGGCACGGGGCGCGTGAAATCGACGGCGGCGGCGCTCACCACGGGAGGCCCTCCACACGTGCGAATCCCATCGACAACCCCTTCCAAGTAAGGCTCGGCTAACCTTACCTGACTCGCGCACGGAAGTGTCAAGGAAACGACAGTGGGAGCGAGGCGCAAATTGACGAAAAGCGAGGTGCCGCGATCAGTGAGCGTCGCCGAGTGGGATAGGTCTCACAGCACCCCGCCTTCCTGACACCGAGTCTGCCCGCCGGCGCGCCCGCCCCATCGGACAAGCCGTCCGACCACCAGCGCTTTTCCGGCCTGGCCCATGGCAGGCTTGGCGCCTATGGAGCCCGACGCACCGACCGCCCCGACGCTCTCCTCCCGCACGATCAGGCGCGAGCTGCTCATCGTGCTCGCCCTCTCGCTGGGCGCCTCCGCGATCTGGGCGACCGTCAGCTTCCTGGCGACCCTCACCGCCCCAGGCGGACTCGCTGACGCCACGGTCGCGATGAACAGCGCCAGAGCAGCTGCCGAACGGCCCTGGCTCGACCTGACCCGGCAGCTGCTGAGCCTCGTCTTCGCGCTGGCGCCGGTCGCCCTCGCCCTCCACCTCCTCGCACTCGACCGCGGCGATCCCTTCCGCATGATCGGCCTCGACCACCGGCGCCCGGCCTTCGACCTCGTGGGCGGCGCGGCCCTGGCGGCGGCCATCGGCATCCCCGGCCTCGGTCTCTACCTGGCGGCGCGCGGCCTCGGTCTCAACGTCACGATCGCCGCATCGAACCTGAACGACGTCTGGTGGGCGGTGCCGATTCTCGTCCTGGCCGCATTGAAGAACGCCCTCCTCGAAGAGGTCATCGGCGTCGGCTACCTCGTGACGCGCCTGCGGCAGCTGGCCTGGGGACCGGTCGCCATCGTGGTCGCCCACGCGGTCCTGCGCGGCACCTACCACCTGTACCAGGGCGTCGGCGGGTTCATCGGCAACGCCGTGATGGGGGCGGTGTTCGCCTTGTGCTTCCTCCGCTGGAAGCGCACGGGACCGCTGGTGGTCGCGCACACGCTGCTGGACATCGTGGCCTTCGTCGGGTACCTGGCCGTCGCGCCGCACGTGAGCTGGCTCTGACGGACCCGAACCCGCTTGGGCCGCGCCCATGCGTCCCGGTATGCTCGTTTCTCGGTACGCGCCAAAGCCGACATCCCGGCTCAGCGTCCCGGAGGATTCGCATAGTGGCCTAGTGCGCCCGCCTGCTAAGCGGGTTCCGGTTGATCCCGGTCGGGGGTTCGAATCCCCCATCCTCCGCCAAACAGCCCCGTTGACCTGCATCAACGCAGCGTCGGCGGGGCTTCGTTGTTCTCCGATCTCACCCGTTCGTGACCGCTCTTGTCCCTTGCTTGGGGCACGCCAGGGGCACGCGTCTCCAACCCTCTCGTCCCGAACTATCGGCACTTAGATTAACCAGGGCCATTCAAGACGGATTTCGGCTGTTCAGGGCCGTTCGGAGGCATCCTCGCTTTCACTGGTTGCTGTACTTTGCTGCCGCGGGACCTCTGCTCCAGGACCCACCGAGCCGACACTAGGCTGCACAAGAATTCTCACTTCGGACTCGGGGGGCAACAAGATCGCTTCAGGAAGAACTTCACCTTCCTCTAGATAACCATATGCCGGGGGCGCAGACCAATCTGCGACCTCCCTAAAGTCAACTTTGCTTTCTGTAAAGGTAGGCTCGAAGAACCAAATATCGGTACCGCTCAGTTCCGCTTCGCTAAATGAAACTACTCCGGGAGCCGTCGCTTTGGCGTTGAACCTTGACTTAAAGAAGCTTACTTCACCAGAATCAAACTTGAATTTGTTGAAGGATGTCTTAATTGATCCAAATTCAGTATTGTTGAACAACAATTCACCATGACCCGTAATTGATCCGTACTCGAAATTTGTTTCCTTGCCCATGAAGCTGGCGTCCTTAAAGTTGACCATCGCATTCTCGACCTCAATACCAGCGAAGTCCACGCCCTGATGAAATTCAGCTTCACAGAATTCTATGATACCGTCCGGGAAATGTGCATACTCAAACGATACTTGGGATCCAAGGAATTTGGCTCGCTTGAAGTCACCACCATCGAATACGACAGAACTGAAATTGAAAGTACACCAGTGCCAGGTCTTCCCACTCACTGGCTTCGCGCGCAAACGTTCCCCAATGAGGTCGATTATTAGTCTGCGAACTCTTTGTTGTTCGTGCATCTGGACATGGGCATCCCAATCCGAATGGGCAACGTGATCATCGTAGTAATTCGGGGTTTCATAATGCATTCGCAAGTAACCACAAAGAACATCGACACAGATCTGTCGACCCTGATCCCAGTCGTCAGCCAGGTTAGTAATTGCGTAGACTCCGGATAGGCGGCTCGCCACCTTGTCCGAAGAAAGTTGTTCGGTTGCAGCAGCAAAACGCTCATTGAAGTGCCTAGATTCTTCGCGAAGCTCTGCGAGTTCATTGTCCCTTTGACGTCGATATGCGACCGTGAGTGCCACAACGCCGCCAATACCTGCCACCGCGTAGAATACTATTCGAATAATCTCAAGCTTCTCGGAGTCGGTTGGATTTGATACCGATGGAAGAGCTAGCGAACCCGTAAAAAGATACCACAGTGCGTAAACTATACCTAGTGCGACAATAACGGCAAACAAGACGTGAATAGAGAGCGGCAAACGGCGGCGTGATTTATACATCTGCTAGTTCTACCAGTCTTGAGCCACTCGAGGTTTCCCGACTGAGAGTTCCAAGGAAAGAACCACCGCTCTCAGAAGACTTTTAGTACTTATGGCTCGTTGCCCCGGCCAAGGGTTCCGGCCGGAACTTTCGCACTTCATCTCTCAAGGCGTCTCCTGCCCGTGGCCGGCCGAGGACCGCCCGCAGCTTCGCGAGGACGGACCGCAAGGTCGGCCACGAGGCGCGGCCGCAAGGCCGCCTTGAAGATGTATAGAAAGTTTGAACACGAGCTACGCCGAAGCTATAGAGCTGCAAGGGAAGGCATGACTCGAGGGGCGGGTCTGTAAGGCGTTCGAGGGAGGCGGTGGGCGTGGCGGGTCTGGCTCGTGGTACGCGACGCGTTGTTGCCCGCCACAACCTCATGACTTGAAGTCGTCGACCTGCGGGAAAACGGGGCGCCGCCCCGTTGCGAGTTGGTCTGACCCTGCGCGGGTCTGGTAGGCGCCCGTGCGGCGATTTCCCGCTTCACCCGCAGGTGCCATCCGGTGGTGTGAGACTGTCGGCATGAGCGCATCCAAGCCCGTATCCTCGGCCATCGCGGCGCAGCAGCGCGAACTGCGCGCGCGTCTGCCGTTCGCGGACACCAGGGACTTCGACGACGCCACGCGGGGCCTGATGGCCCGACGCGAACCGAACGCCGTCACCGGCGACGACGGCGCCGTCCTGTGGGACAACGACGCCTACGCGTTCCTCGAGGGCGATGCCCCCGACAGTGTGAACCCGAGCCTGTGGCGGCAGTCCAGGCTCAACGCGATCCACGGGCTCTTCGAGGTCGTCGAGGGCATCTACCAGGTGCGGGGCCTGGACCTGGCGAACACGACGTTCGTCGAGGGCCGCGAGGGCGTGATCGTCATCGACACGCTCCTGTCGGCCGAGACCGGCGCGGCCGCGCTCGAGCTCTACCGCGAGCACCGCGGCGACCGCCCGATCAAGGCGGTCGTCTACACCCACTCGCACGCCGACCACTTCGGCGGCGTCAAAGGCTTCGTCTCCCAAGAGCAGGTCGACGCCGGGGAGGTTCGGATCTTCGCACCTGAGGGCTTCGTCGAACACGCCGTGGCCGAGAACGTGTACGCCGGCACCGCGATGAACCGCCGCGCCGCCTACATGTACGGTGCGGCCCTCGCCCGCGGCCCGCAAGGACAGGTCGGCGTCGGGCTCGGTCAGACCGTCTCGACCGGCACCGTCACCCTCATTCCACCGACCGACGAGATCACCGCGACCGGACTAGAGGAGTCGGTCGACGGTGTCCGCATGGTGTTCCAGATGGCGCCTGACACCGAGGCGCCCGCGGAGATGCTCGTCTACCTGCCCGACTTCAAGGCCTTGTGCGCGGCAGAGGACGCCACCCACACTTTCCACAACCTGCTGACACTGCGCGGTGCGGTCGTGCGCGACCCGCACGGCTGGGCGCGGTACCTCACCGAGACGATCGACCTGTTCGGCCTCGACGCCGAGGTCGTGTTCGCTTCGCACCACTGGCCGATCTGGGGCACCGAGCGCGTCGTCGAGTTCCTTTCGCTCCAGCGCGACCTGTACGCCTACGTGCACGATCAGACGGTGCGCCTGCTCAACAAGGGCCTCACCGGGCCGGAGATCGCCGAACAGATCGAGCTGCCGCCGGCGCTGGAGAACGCCTGGAGCGCCCGCGGTTACTACGGCTCGGTCAGCCACAACGTCAAGGCCGTCTACCAGCGCTATCTGGGCTGGTTCGACGGCAACCCCGCGAACCTGTGGCAGCACCCGCCGGTCGAGCGGGCCAAGCGATACGTCGACCTGCTCGGCGGCGCCGACGCGGTCGTGGAAGCCGCCCGCGGGTCCTTCGACTCCGGCGACTTCCGCTGGGCCGCCGAAATCCTCAACCACGCTGTGTTCGCCGAACCCGACCACACCGCCGCGCGCGAGCTTCTGGCCGATACCTACGAGCAGCTCGGATACGGGGCCGAGAACGGCACCTGGCGCAGCTTCTACCTCTCGGGCGTCACTGAGCTGCGCGAAGGACCGTTCGGGACTCCGACCGCCACGACCTCGGCCGACATGATCGGCCAGTTGACTCCCGAGATGCTCTTCGACGCTATCGCCATCCAGGTCAACGGCCCCAAGGCGTGGGACGAGCGGCTCACCGTCGACGTGGTGCTCACCGACTCAGATGAGCGCTACCGGCTGCGCCTGGCCAACGGCGTGCTCGCCTACACCACCGCCGACCAGTCCGTCGAGGCCGACGCTACCCTGACCACGACGGCCCGTGCCCTGCCCGCCCTCGCGCTCGGCGGTCTGACGACGGATCGGCTGGCGGCCGCCGGCATCGAGGTCAGCGGCGACACGTCCGTACTGAGCAGGCTCGGTTCGGTCCTGGACCCAGGCGACCCGCAGTTCCCGATCGTGACGCCCTGAGCCCGTCTCGACGCGCGCAGGCAGAGGCCGGTCGCGACAACGCGGAACAGTCTCGCTCCGAAGCGAGCGCGGCCGTTCCATATGCGAGCTTTCACGACTCCGTGCCGGCGAGGACGAACGCGAGCGACCAGATGACGAAGATGTCGAGCGCGAGGATCACCAGTGCCCACCACGGGTAGAACGGCAGGAAGAAGAACTGGTTCACCGCGGAGACGATGGCCAGGCCGATGCCGATGCCGAACGCCCACGAGCGTCCCATCAGCACGAACACGCCGACGAGCGCCACGGCGACGCCGAGGATGAGGTGAATCCATCCCCACCCGGTGATGTCGATCGAATAGAGGTAACCGGACGTGGGCACGAAGAGCTCGTCCTCGGCGATCGCGGCCAGCCCCTGAAAGAACTGGAACAACCCCAAGGTGAGCATCGTGCAGCCGGCGAACACCGCGCCCGCCGTCGCCCACGCGAGCCTGCCTGCATCGTTCATGACCGAACCCCTTCCGCCTCGAGCGCTGCTCGACCGGCCTCGACCACGGTCGGCTGAAGGCCGTCCGCTGTCTACCGTCTTACCCCTCGTGGAGCACGCCCGCGACAACTTGCCCGAATCGCCCCACCCCCGATGGGCCGCCGATTGCGACGCCGGGCTTCGTGACCGCCGCCGTATCACCGATAACAACAGTTCGACATCACATGATGTATCATCGAAAACAGAGCAAGGTTATCGATGGAAACGAGGAGCGTCCGTGAGCAGCATCAAACCGACCACCATGGTCGCGGGAGCCGCTGCGCTCAGCGTGGCGCTCGCGCTGACCGCCTGCACCGCGAACCAAGACCCCACGCCCGGCTACAGCCCCAGCACCGGGACCGATGTGGACCCGAGCGAGGCGGGCCTATACGAGCCCGGAGAACCCACCGAACTGACGACCGGGCTCGACTCGCCGTGGGGCCTGGCGTTCCTTCCGGACGGTTCGGCGCTGGTCTCGTCGCGACCGACCGGCGAGATCCGGCGCGTCCCGGCCGAAGGAGGCGAGGCCGAACTGGTCGGCGTCGTCGCCGACGTCGAGACGAGCGCCGAGGGCGGCCTGCTCGGACTGGCGGCCTCGCCGAACTTCGCGAGCGATCGCACCGTGTTCGCCTACGTTTCCGCCTCGCCGACGAACCGGGTCGTGGCCCTGCGGATCGGCGCGGACTTCGACTCGGTCGGCCAGGAGCGGGTGCTGCTCGACGGCATTCAGCACGCCGACCGCCACCACGGCGGTCGGCTGCGCATCGGGCCCGACGGCCATCTGTGGATCGGCACGGGCGACGCCTTCGAGCCCGAGAACGCCGCCGACGACGCCTCGCTCAACGGCAAGATCCTGCGCATCGCCCTGGACGGCTCCATACCCGACGACAATCCGTCCGGCAGCGCGATCTATTCGAGCGGGCACCGGAACGTCCAGGGCATCGCCTTCGGACCCGACGGCACGGTGTACGCCTCCGAACTGGGCCACCGAACCTGGGACGAGGTGAACGTCCTGCGGCCCGGGCTCGACTACGGCTGGCCCCAGACCGAAGGCATCGCCGGCGACACCGGCGAGGCGCCGATCTTCACGATCCATCCCGACCGGGCCTCGCCGTCCGGCATCGCCTACGCCGAAGGGTCGCTGTGGATGGGCGCCCTCGGCGGGCAGCGTCTCTGGCAGCTCCCGGTCGACGGCCCCGAGGCGGCCGGAGACCCGATCGAGCACTTTGTAGGCGAATACGGTCGCATCCGGACGGTGGAAGTGGCTCCCGACGGCTCACTGTGGATCGTCACCTCTAACACCGATGGCGCCACCTGGGGCGGCACCGAGCCGCGAGAAGGCGACGATCGGATCCTGCGCGTCGAACTGCTTCCACCCGAGTAAGGCGCTTCTCTCCGGGCTCGGCACGCCGGCGGAGGGTTGGGCCCGCGAACCATCGGGTACAGAACAGCTATCAGTCCGCATCACTGCCAGGAGGCGCACAGCGATGGTCAAATCGGTCCCGCTGCGGTTGGCGGCCGTGGCGATGATGGCGGCCCTCTCCGCGGGCTGCGTCGAAGTCGATGACCAGGACGGGGCGACCGGCGAGCCCGGGACCGTGTCATTGGAGGTCATTGAGCAAGGCGGCCAGACGCTGGCGTTCATCCCGGTGAGCATCTCCGGTGAGGGGCCGTTCCGCTTCGCGCTCGACACCGGCGCGTCCGTTTCGGCGATCGACGTCGACGTCGCCGAACAGCTCGATCTGCCGACCACCGGTGAGTCCCGGGAGGTCACCGGCATCTCGGGCAGCGGGCAGGCGGAGATCGCCGAAGTCGAACAGTGGCGCATGGGGGACGTGCAGCTCGACTCGACGGAGATCGCCCTGATCGACCTCCCGGACCCCGAGCGCGGTGAGGGACTGGAGGGCCTGCTCGGATCGGACGTGCTCAGCGAGTTCGGCGAGATCGTCATCGACTTCGACGACGAGGTGCTGCGACTGCCGGAGTACGACGGCAGTTCCTGATCGGTCGCCGCCGGTGGCGTACAGCTCTCGGATCCGCGCCGTCAGTGTCCGCGTGGCGGCGCGGTGCTGGAGCGGACCATCAGCGTGGTCGCCAGCTCGATATGGGTCTGGGAGAGCGGCTCGTCCCCGGCCTGGGTGAGGATCAACCCGGTGGCGGTAGCGCCGAGCTCGGAGAACGGCTGCCGCACGGTCGTGAGCCGAGGTCCTCTCCACACCGCGTCCGAGATGTCGTCGAAACCGACCACGGCCAGGTCCTCTGGAATGCGCACGCCGGTCTGGCGGGCCGCCTCATAGACGCCGAACGCCTGTAGGTCGTTGCCGCACAGCACCGCCGTCGGCGGCTCCGGCAGCCGAAGCAGGTCCCGGCCATGCTCGAGGCCGTCTTCGAATGAGAATCGAGCCCCCGTGCGCACCTGGTTCTCGTCAAGCGGCGCACCGGCGGTCTCCAGCGCCGTCCGCGCTCCCGCCAGTCGGTTCTCGGCGCACAGCCGCCCGCGCGGCCCGGTGATCACCGCGATCCGCCGATGGCCGAGTTCGAGCAGGTGCCGGGCGGCGGCGATGCCGCCCTGGCGATTGGCCGAAGCCACCGAAGGCACCGGATGCAGCGCCTCGTCGGGCGGATCGAGCGCCACCATCGGGATGCCGCTCGCGCCGAGCAGGTCGTGTTGATCCGCGGTGAAGCCGAGGTGAGCGACGATGACGCCGACGGGGCGACGGGCCAGCAGTTCCCGGGCCCAGCTGCGGCCGGCCGACTCCTCTTGGCGCGCATCGGTGAAGCCGACGCCGAGTCCGTGTTCGACGGCGACTTCCCTGGCGCCGCGCATGATCTCGGCCGCAATGTGGCCGATGAGGCCGTAGGAGACCACCTCGACGCACGCGGCCCTCACCATCTTTTCCGGACGGTGGTAGCCGTGCTCGCGCAGGAGCCACTCCACCCGGTACCGGGTCTCGGGCGCCACCCCCGGACGGCCGTTGAGGACCTTCGACACCGTAGGCGGCGACACCCCGGCCAGTCGCGCGATCGTCGCGATCGTCGACCTGCCGTTCCTCCGCCCCGGGCCGGTCGCTTCGGGCGGGCTCGGCGCACGGACCGGATCGGGGGCCTTCGGGCTCTTCAGGGCCCGGCGCTCGGCGACTTCTTGAAGCAGGCGGATGCGCACCTGCTCGGCTCGCTGCGCCGCTTCGGGCCCGGCGGCCACGGTCTCGGTGAGGTAGCGCCGTTTCCTCGTCACCGGGTCGAGCCCGGCGTAAACCCTGACGCGCAGCGAGCCGCTCGGGAGGAGCTCGATCTCTCCGCGGGCCCGCTTCGGCCCAGTGCCGGCCGTCATGGAGCCACTCTAGCCGATCGCTCCGCAGAAGCTTGCTCCACGTAGCTCCATGTAATGCTCCATGAAAGCCGGTTCAAAGCCCTAAGCCGACGAATCATGGCGGCGAGCATGGCGATATACAGGTCGAACACTCGAGTCGGATCGTTTCGCGTGGTTTCTTCTCTCACACCACACTGGAAACTCGAGACGGATCTGATGCACGTGGTGCTCAGTCGTATCGGATGATGCGGGACCTTGAATGTTGGATTCCCGGGCGAGGACACATGCAAGCGATTGCACCACCTGCGGTGCCTCATTGCCGGTCTGAGCTCGATCGATGAGAACTCGCAGATGGGGACCGGAGCCCGGGCCGGGGTGTTCAAAATTGTTTGCAAACGGTTGCCCAAGAAACCTTGACCCCCGGAGAGCCCTTTCCTTAGCCTCATTGACATGCATCTATTCCTATCGACCGGAAGGTAGAACAATGAGACTGAGACGATCAGTCGTACGCAGGCTCGCGGCGGTGCTGACCGCGGCGACCGTGGTAGTCGCCGGAGTGGCCCTGTCGGTGACTCAGGCCTCGGCGCAGTCGCATGGGGCGACGGGGTTCGCTTCGCAGAACGGTGGGACGACCGGTGGTGCGGGCGGGCAGACGGTACGGGCCAGTACCGGTACCGA